>DATAIU010000020.1:0-7804 GCA_036262495.1 Allosphingosinicella sp. | reverse complement strand
CGGAATGATGGTCTGCGCGGCCGCGATCATCGCCGGCGAGCTGGTCGCGACCAACCTCTGGATGCGGCGCTTCGAGACCGGCCCGATGGAATGGCTTTGGAAAAGCCTCGCCTATCAGCGCCGCATGGCGTTCCTACGGCGGCCCGGCGAGCCCGAGCTGCCGCCAGCCCCGGTGCCGGCCGAGTAATCAGGCCATCGTCACGACGAGCTTCCCGACCGCCCTGCGTGCGGCCATGTGGGCGATCGCCTCGCCGCCTTGCTCCAGCGGCCAGGTCCGGCTCACCCTCGGCGCGATCTTCCCCTCGCCCCAGAGCCGGAACAGGGTCTCGATATGGGCGGCGTTGGCTTGCGGGTCGCGCGCCGCGAACGCACCCCAGAAGACGCCGCGGACGTCGCAGCTCTTGAGCAGGGTGAGGTTGAGCGGCAGCCTCGGGATGCCGGCCGGGAAACCGACGACGAGATAGCGGCCCGCCCAGGCGATCGAGCGCAGCGCCGGTTCGGCATAATCGCCGCCGACCGGATCGTAGATGAGGTCGGCGCCGCCTGGGCCGACAGCCTCCTTGAACAATTGCGCGAGCGCTTTCGAGCCGTCCTTGTCGAACGGGCCCTGCGGATAGACGATCGCGCTGTCGGCTCCGGCCTCGCGCGCGACCTCCGCCTTTTCCTCCGACGAGACGGCCGCCACGACCCGGGCGCCATAGGCCTTGCCGAGCTCGACCGCCGCAAGGCCGACGCCCCCGGCAGCGCCAAGGACGAGCAGGGTCTCCCCTTCCTTCAGCCCTCCCCGGTCGAGGAGGGCATGGATCGAGGTCGCGTAGGTGAGGATCAGGGCGGAGCCTTCCTCGAAGCTTCTCTCGGGCGGTAGCGGAATCGCCTGCGCGGCCGAGACCAGAACCTTCTCGGCGAGGCCGCCATGGCCGATCATCGCGATCAGCCGGCCTCCTTCCGACCAGCCGGACACGCCTTCGCCGACGGCCTCTACGGTCCCCGCAACTTCCCCGCCCGGAGCGAAAGGCCTGGGCGGCTTGAACTGATATTTGTCCTCAATGATCAGCACGTCGGGATAATTGATCGCGCAGGCGCGAACCCGGACCATAAGCTGGCCCGGGCCGGGTTCCGGATCGGGGAGGTCGCTGAGCTGCAGCGTCTCGGGTCCGCCCGGCGAGGTCGAGAGGAGCGCTCTCACTCGGCCGACTGCGGGAAAGGCGGCAACTTGGCGATGTCCGCCGGCTCGTGCTGGATGACGACGCGGGCCTTGAGGTTGCGGGCGATGGCCTCGAACCGGTCCATCGACGCAAGAGTGTCGGCGCGATCGGTGTTGAAGCGGGGCACGCCCCGCGCGCGCCGGTTCTCCGTGAAATGATAAAGGTCCCCGGTCAGGAGGACGGTGCCGGTGCGCGGCAGGCGGACGAGCAAGCTGTGATGCCCCTCGGTGTGGCCGGGCATGTTGAGCATGACGACGCTGCCGTCGCCGAACACGTCATGGTCGCCGTTCAGCTTCTCGACCTTGCTTCCGCCCTTGAGCCACGGCGCGAAGCGCGGCGCGCTTTCCGCGCGTCCCTTGATCGTTTCGAAATCGCCCGCGCCGATGAGCAAAGTCGCCTTGGGAAAGTCCGCGGCCTGGCCGGTATGGTCGTCGTGACGATGGCTGATGCCGACAATATTGACCTGGTCCGGCCGCACGCCGATCCGGGCGAGCTGGTCGACGATGCGGCTACGCACCCGGAGCACCATGCCACCCGTCGAAATCGTCTTGCCGGCAAGCTCGCCGGGCAGGCCCGTATCCCAGAGCAGGTAGTTCTCGCCGTGGCGGATCAGGTAGCAGCTGTCGGTCAGCGTCTTCTTCCGGCCGACGTAGAGGTAGGTGTCGGAGAAGGTGTCGAGATCGCCGATGTCGACCTCGCCGCAATCGAGCCGCCACATCTGCATTTTCGGACCCGCGGCGTGCGGGGCCTGAAGGGCGGTGGCGGCGAACCAGGCGGCAGCGAGAAAGGCGGTCTTGCGGATCATCGGGGGCGGGCCTCCTTGGGCGAGACATAAGTGGGATCGTGCGCGAAGGGCAATGGCCGCCCCTCGGCGAGCGCGTCGAGGATCGCGGCGAAATCGGTACGGCAGCGGAAGCCGAGGCGCCGCTCCGCACGCGACGGATCGTAGACCCTGTCGATATGGTCGGGCAGACGCCAGCCCGCACGCGCGTAGAGCTCGGCCGCCCCGGGGAAGCGGCGCGCGATCAGGGCGGGCGCGCCGGCGATCAGCTCGGCCGCTTCCTCCCGGGCGAAGGGCGGCGGAGCTGAGAGGATGAGCGTGTCCAGCCCGAGCGTAGGCGCGTGCTGCAGAGCGGCGATATGCGCCTCGGCGGCGTCCTCGACGGTGAGGCGACGGTTGAGGAACTCGTTCGCCTTGATGTTGGGACCGGAGAGATGACGGTGCGTGTCGTCCTCCTCCGGGAAGAAACGCCCGGTGCGCAGAATGAGGATGTTCAGGCCTTCGTCCTCGTGCAAGCGGCGGCACAGTTCCTCGGCCGCGAGCTTGGTGCGGCCGTAGACGTTGCGCGGCTCGAGCGGGCCGAAATCCTCGTCGAGCCAAAAGGCGCGATCCGCCCCGCCCGCTTTGCCGGCGCGGACACGCTCGGAGATCATCAGCGAGGTCGTCGAGGTGAAGAGGAAACGGTCGTTGCCGGCGGCGGCGGCAGCGCGCAGAAGGTTCGCGGTGCCCCTCACGTTGACGTCGGCGAACGCCTGCTCCGGGTAACGGACGATGTCCGGTTTGTGCAGCGCGCCGGCGTGGATGACCGTTTCGATGCCCCGTTCGGCGAAGATGCGGTCGACGAGGGCGGCGTCCGCCACGGAGCCGATCACCTGCGTATGCGCACCCGGCGCCACGTCGAAGCCGACCACCTCGTGTCCTTCGGCGCGGAGCCGCGGCGCGAGGTGCCTGCCGAGCCAGCCCGACGCGCCGGTCAGCAGGACGCGCATCGCGAACTCCCGTCATCCCGGTGAAGGCCGGGATCCGAGCGAGTGGGAATCACGGCGCTTTTCACCCCCCGGGGCCCCAGCCTGCGCTGGGGCGACGTCATTGTTCGTAACTCGCCGTCGTCTTGGCCCGCACCTCTTCCGCCGTAACGTCCGGCGCGAGTTCGATCAGCTTGAACGGACTCGCATGGTCGGACCGCTGGAAAACGGCGAGGTCGGTGACGATCATGTCGACGACGTTCCGGCCGGTGAGCGGGAGCGTGCATTCCGGGATGAACTTCGGGTCGCCGCTCTTGGAATTGTGCTCCATGACGACGATGATCTTCTTGACCCCGGCGACCAGGTCCATCGCGCCGCCCATGCCCTTCACCATCTTGCCGGGGATCATCCAGTTGGCGATGTCGCCCTTTTCCGACACTTCCATCGCGCCGAGCACGGTGAGGTCGATATGGCCGCCGCGGATCATCGCGAAGCTCTGCTCCGAGCCGAAATAGGAGGATGAGGGCAATTCGCTGATCGTCTGCTTACCGGCGTTGATCAGGTCGGGATCGACCTCGTCGTCATAAGGGAACGGCCCGATGCCGAGCATGCCGTTCTCGGACTGGAGCGTCACCTCCATCCCTTCGGGAATGTTGTTGGCGACCAAAGTCGGGATCCCGATGCCGAGATTGACGTAATAGCCGTCGCGAAGCTCCTTCGCGGCGCGGGCGGCCATTTGATCGCGGGTCCAAGGCATCAGGCGACCTCCCTCTGGCGGACCGTGCGGAACTCGATCTTCTTCTCGTAGGGCGCGCCGAGGATCATGCGCTTGACGTAGATGCTGGGGAGGTGGACGCAGTCCGGGTCCAGGCTTCCGACGGGCACGATCTCCTCGACCTCGGCGACGCAGACCCTTCCGGCCGTCGCCATCGGCTGGTTGAAGTTGCGGGCGGTCTTGCGGAAGACGAGGTTGCCCGCCTCGTCCGCCTTCCAGCCCTTGATGATCGAGAGGTCGGCGCGGATGCCGCGCTCGAGCACATATTCCTCCCCGTCGAAAAGCTTCGTCTCCTTGCCCTCGGCGACGATCGTTCCGACTCCCGTCCTGGTGTAGAAACCCGGGATGCCGGCGCCGCCGGCGCGGCAGCGCTCGGCGAGCGTGCCCTGCGGGCAGAATTCGACCTCGAGCTCGCCCGCCAAATATTGCCGCTCGAACTCCTTGTTCTCGCCGACATAGGAGCTGATCATCTTGCGGATCTGACGGGTCCGCAGCAGCTTGCCGAGGCCTTCATTGTCGATCCCTGCGTTGTTCGAGACGACGGTCAGGTCCCTGACGCCGCTGTCGCGTATCGCGTCGATCAGCCGCTCGGGAATGCCGCAGAGGCCGAAACCCCCCGCGCAGATCGTCATGCCGTCGGACAGCAGACCGTCGAGGGCCGCCGCCGCGGCGGGATAAATCTTCTTCATGCCAGGCTCCGCATGGGACGGCTGCGGATAGGCGGGCACGACGCGGCGGGTCAAGCGAAGCTGAGCCTAGGTTCAGGTCCGCACAAAAGTCTTGACAACCGGCTGTTACTTTGCAAAACAAAGTTCTTTAGGAGATCGTGATGACCGACGCCGCGCGAACGACCAGCGACGATATCGACTATGTCCGCCGGCTTGCCGAGAGTGGGGCCCACGCGCCGCTCCTCGGCGGCCGCTTCATGGCCTGGTGGGGTGGGTTGCTCACCGTCGCCTACGTCCTCCATCATCTCGCCCTCACGGGCCGGATCGGCGACGGCCATTCGGTCTTCGCGATCATCTGGATCGGCTTCTCCGTCCTCGGCGGTCTCGGCCAGTTCGTCCTCGCCCGCAGCAGAGCCGGCCGGCCGGGCGCGGGTTCGGCAGGAAACCGCGCGTCGCGCGCGGCCTGGATCGCCGCGGCCGGGGCGATCACGTCGATGGTCGTCGGCTCCGCCATCGCGGCGAGCAACGGCGCCGGGCCTGCGACCTTCGACTGGTCGGTTCCCGTCGCCTTCGCCGTCTACGCCTCCGCTTTGCTCGTCACCGGCACCTTGGCGCGAAGCCAGGTCACCATCGTCGCGGGAGTCGGTGCGCTGATCATGGTGGGCGCCTTCACTGCCCTCATCCTCTGGCCCGACCGCTACCTCCTCGCGGCCGCCGGCGTAGCGCTTACCGTCTTGATCCCCGGGCTGCTGCTGGTGAGGGCCGAGCCGCGATGAAGGAGAACCCGTTCGACCATGGCGCTATCGACGAGGTCATCCACGGCCGGCTGCGGCTCGGCGTCGTCGGCTATCTCTGCACGGTCGATTCGGCTTTGTTCTCCGAGTTGCGCGACAAGGTGGGTGCGACCGACGGCAATCTCTCGGCCCACCTCAGGAAGCTCGAGGAAGCGGGCTATGTCGAGGTCGAGAAGAGCTTCGCCGGGCGCAAGCCTCAGACCCGGCTTCGCCTCACCAAGAAGGGCCGCGCCGCCTTCGCGGCCTGGCTCGACCGCATCCAAGGCCTGACCGCCGCGAGCCGCGGCCAGGACTAGCGTTCAGCCGGCCAGCTTGGCGAGCACGCCCTGGAGCTGCATCGCGTTCGACATATCGCCCTCGACCTTCAGCTTGCCCTGCATGAAGGCGGTCATGCCGTCGAGCTTGCCCTCGCGCATGGCCATGAAGTCTTCCCAGCTGACCTTGATCGTCGTGTCGGCCGGGCCGTCCTCGCCGGTCGCCTGATTGGCGACGCCGTCGAGGACCGCGATGCCCTCCCCGCCGAAATCGAACTTCACGCGCTTGCCGGGCAGCCAGGCCTGCTTCTCGTTCGCCTTCGCCACAAAATCACTCGGACCCATATGTGCCTCCCGCTCGGTTGACCCCTCCTAATTTACGTAAACGTCAGGTCAAGCCCCGCCCCTCGACGCGTTCCGGTGTCGCCGCTAGGGCCCGGGCATGGACGCGGCCGAGATCATCCACGAGAAGTTCGTCGCCAAGGTGGGCGGCGGGGCGCTGCCGCGGCGGTTGTGCGCGGTGCAACCGGACGAGGTGGGCCTTCAGCGCGAGGCGATGGTCGAGCTGTTCTACAGCCAGATCGAGAGCCGGCAGATGGACCGGCTGTCGCGACGTCTGCAGGCCAGAGGCGAGGGCTTCTACACGATCGGCAGCTCGGGCCATGAGAACAATGCGGCGGTCGCGGAGGCGCTGCGGCTGGGCGACATGGCCTTCCTCCACTACCGGTCCAACGCGTTCCAGCTCCATCGCGCCAAGCAGCTCCCCGGCCACAGCGGGGCGTGGGACATGCTGCTGAGCTACGCCGCCTCGGCGGAGGACCCCATATCCGGCGGGCGCCACAAGGTGATCGGATCGAAGCCGCTCAACATCCCGCCGCAGACGAGCACCATCGCCTCGCACCTGCCCAAAGCGGTGGGCGCCGCGTTCAGCCTCGGCATCGCCAAAACGCTGAAGGTGGCGACGGCGCTCGCGCCGGACGCGATCGTGCTGGCGAGCTTCGGCGACGCCTCCGCCAACCATTCGACCGCGCAGGGCGCCTTCAACACCGCGCAATGGGCCGCCTATCAAAGCAGTCCGATGCCGATCGTCTTCCTGTGCGAGGACAATGGCATCGGCATCTCGACCCGGACGCCGAGGGGCTGGATCGAGACGTCGTTCCAGGACCGGCCGGCGCTGCGCTACGTGCATTGCAGCGGACTGGACATAGTCGACGCCTATCGCGGCGCCCTCGAAGCGGCACGCCATGCGCGCAGCCGCAGACGGCCGGTCTTCCTCCACATGGATTGCGTCAGGCTCTGTGGCCACGCCGGCTCGGACGTCCAGGCGACCTACCTCAGCAAGAGCCAGATCGAGGAGGGCGAGGAGCGCGATCCTCTGGTTTACAGCGCGGCGCTGATGATCGAGCAGGGGCTGCTCTCGGCTGCCGACATCCTCGACATCTATCGCGGGACGGAGGCGCGGCTGGATCGGCTGGCCGAACAGGCGATCGCCCGACCCAAGCTCGCCACCAGCCGCGAGGTGATGGCCAGCATCGTGCCGCCGCCGCGCCCGGCGCCCCTCGCCAACACGCCGACGCCGGAACGGCGCGAGGCGCTTTTCGCCCGCGACAAGGCGATGATGGACAAGCCGCAGCACATGGCGCGCCTGCTGAGCTGGGCGCTCGCCGACCTGATGGCCGCGCACGACAACATCATCGTCGCCGGCGAGGACGTCGGGCGGAAGGGGGGCGTCTACAACGTCACGGCCAAGCTGCACGAGCGCTTCGGCTCCGCGCGCGTCATCGATACCCTCCTCGACGAGCAGAGCATTCTCGGCCTCGGCATCGGCGCCGCGCATGTCGGCTTGCTGGCGATCGCCGAGATCCAGTTCCTCGCCTACGTCCACAATGCCGAGGACCAGATTCGCGGCGAGGCGGCGACGCTCAGCTTCTTCTCGTCCGGCCAATATACCAACCCGATGATCGTCCGGATCGCGGGCCTCGGTTACCAGAAAGGCTTCGGCGGCCATTTCCACAACGACAACAGCCTCGCCGTCTTCCGCGACATCCCCGGCCTGATCCTCGCCTGCCCGAGCAACGGCGCGGACGCCGTTGCGATGCTGCGCGAATGCGCCCGTCTCGCTCTGGAGGAGCACAGGCTGATCGTCTTCGTCGAACCGATCGCGCTCTACATGACGCGCGACCTGCACGAGGAAGGCGATGGACTGTGGACCTCCACCTACGCCGCGCCCGGCGAGGCGAAGCCGATCCGGCTGGGCGAGCCGGCCGTGCACGGCACGGGCACCGATCTCGCCATCGTCAGCTATGCCAACGGCTATTACCTCTCGCGCCAGGCGGAGAAGATCCTGCGCGAGGAGCACGGC
>DATAIU010000019.1:0-12689 GCA_036262495.1 Allosphingosinicella sp. | reverse complement strand
CGCCGTAGGAACGCCATGCGGCGCTGATAGGCGAGGCTTTTCCAAAGCCATTCCATCGGGCCGGTCTCGAAGCGCCGCATCCAGAGGTTGGTCGCGACCAGCTCGCCGGCGATGATCGCGGCCGCGCAGACCATCATTCCGAGTCCATCATTGCCACCCCCGCTTGCAATGTCCGGACGGCAATCTGGCCAGAATCGCCGCCGAGCGCAATCGGGGCGCCGTTGCGCCGCCGGGTCCGCCCCCCTATCTGGTCGGGAAAGCAGAGCAGGGAGCATCGATGAGCACTTTCGACGACCGCGAGCGCGCCTTCGAGACCAAATATGCCCGCGACCAGGAGATGCAGTTCCGCATCGTCGCGCGCCGCAACCGCCTGCTCGGCACCTGGGCGGCCGGCCTGATGGGGCTCAGCGAGGCCGAGGCGCAGGCTTATGCGAGCGACGTGATCCGCGCCGATTTCGAGGAAGCGGGCGACGAGGACGTCATCCGCAAGATCCTCGGCGATCTCACCTCGGCCGGCGTCGATTGCGACGAGGCCCGCATCCGCGAGGCGCTCGAGCATAAGACCGTCGAGGCCCGCCGCCAGCTGATGGAAGCACAGGGCTGATGGCGATGACCGCCGCCGAGATCGAGGCGCTCGTCCGCGCCGGGATTCCCGACGCGCGGATCGAGATCACCGATCTCGCCGGCGACGGCGACCATTATGCCGCGCGCGTCATCTCCGAGAGCTTTCGCGGCCTGCCGCGGGTCCGGCAGCACCAGCGCGTCTACGAAGCGCTCGGCGGCCGTATGGGCGGGGCGCTCCATGCCCTCCAGCTCTCGACCGCGACTCCCGATTAGGAACAAATGCCATGACCGAAGCCACCGCCCGCATCGACGAGATCGTCCGCTCGAAGGACGTCGTCCTTTTCATGAAGGGCACCGCGCTCTTCCCGCAATGCGGCTTCTCGAGCCGCGCGGTCGCCATCCTCGACCATCTCGGAGTGCCGTTCGAGACGGTCGACGTCCTTCAGGACCCCGAAATCCGTCAGGGCGTGAAGGAATATTCCGACTGGCCGACCGTCCCGCAGCTCTACGTCAAGGGCGAGTTCGTCGGCGGCTCCGACATCATGATGGAAATGTACGAGGCCGGCGAGCTTCAGCAGCTGCTTGAGGAAAAGCAGGTCGCGAAAGCCTGAGCCGCAAAAGGAAAGGGGCGGACGGCGCGACCGGAAGAAGCGCTCGTCCGCCCCGTTTCGTGTGGAAGCGTGTGGACGCACGATAAGATACAGGGTCCGTGCCAAAGTCCGCCAACGGCGGAAAAGCGCGGCTTTTCATGGTTTTCTCGAATTAACCTTTTGCCTCGTTTGTAAAGACGGCCGACAGGTTCGGTTCGGCTCCGCAGCCATTCATCAGGCGTTCAGCGCACCAGGGAGATTACACCTGTAATCGGACGGGAGAATTGGCCGTGGAGCGAATCGCCGAGGGGGAATATGCGGTGATGGAGGTCCTCTGGGAGGAGGCTCCGCTAACCGCCGCCGAAGTCGCGGAGCGCGTCCCCGCGGAGCGGTGTTGGAGCCTCGCAACCGTCAAGACCATGCTCTCCCGCCTGCTCGCCAAGGGCGTGCTCAGCCACGAGGAGGAGGGCCGCCGCTACCTCTATCGGCCCGCCATCCGCCGCGAGGATTATGTCGCCGAGGAATCGGGCCGCCTGATCGACCGGATGTTCGGCGGGCGGGTGACGCCGCTCGTCGCCCAGCTCGCCGCGCGCGACCGGCTCTCCGACCAGGATATTGCGGAGATCGAATCGCTGCTGAAGGCGCTCAAGTCGTGATCGTCTGGCTGGTCGAGACGCTCGTCGCTGTCACCTGCCTGCTGGTCGTCGTGCTGCTGCTGCGAGGTGCCGTGTCGCGCGGCTTCGGCGCGGGCTGGGCCTATTCGCTCTGGGCCGTGCCGGCCCTGCGGCTCATCCTGCCGCCGCTGCCGCAGCTCGCGCCCGATTTATCGATTCCGCCCGTCGTACTCTTCATCCCGGCGGCGGCGGAAATGACCGCACCCCCGACGGCTGCGGCCGGACTCGGGCAGTGGGTGCCCTTCATCCTCGCGATTTGGGCCGGGGGTGCGGTCATCTTTCTCATTCTGCAATGGCTCGCCTATCGCGCCTTCGTCGGCGCGCTCGACGAGACGTCGCGCCCGGCGCGTCCGCCCGTCTTCGGCGGCATCCGCACCTGGATCAGCTCGGCGGTGTCGGGTCCCCTGGCTCTCGGCCTCCTCCGGCGCCGGATCGTCCTTCCGCTCGACTTCATGCGCCGCTACGGGCCCGGCGAGCGCCGCCTCGCCCTGCAGCACGAGCTCGTCCACCATCGCCGCGGTGACCTCTGGTGGAACCTTGCGGCGATGATCATGCTCGCGCTGTTCTGGTTCAACCCGGTGGCGTGGATCGCCTTCCGCGCCTTCCGGACCGATCAGGAGCTGGCCTGCGACGCCGCGGTCGCACGCGGCGCCAGCGCGGCGGAGCGCTGCGACTATGCCCGGGCGATGGTGAAATCGGCGAGCCGGCCGGGCCTGATCGCCGCCAGCGCTCTCGGCCCCGCCGGCCAGCTCAAGCGTCGCCTCAGGATGATCCGTGAGCATCGGGCCAGCCCGCTCCGCGCCGCGGGCGGTGTCGCGGCACTCGCTGCTTTCGCCCTGACCGGCTTCGCGATCGGATCGGGCACCGTTCCGACCGAGCCCGTGCTGCTCGCTTCGATAGCGCCCCGCGCCCCAGTCGCTACGTCGCTGGCACGCAGCGAAACCCGGCTCGCCGCGATCGTCGTGACCGTCCCCAAGAACAAGGCAGCGCCGCGCCACGCCGCGCGGTCCATGCCGCTTCTGGCCGCGACCGCCGATCTTCCTCGCCCGACCGCCGCATCGCTTGCCGAGACTCTGGACCACCTGCCCGGTGTGACGCTCGACAGGTCGGCGGCGCAGCCGGCGCGAGTCGCCTTCCGGGCCCCCGCGATTGCGGGTCGGGTGGCCCAGCGGCACGTCTTCCGAGTCTCGTCCGACGGCGGCACGCGCGAATATTTCGTGGTCGCGACGCACGTCACGACCGTCCATCGCGCCGACCTCGAGCGCGTCGTCGCCGACGCGGTCGCGCAGGCGCGCGCCGAGGGCAAGGCCCGCGCCGCCGCCGAAGCGGCGCCGGGAGGCTCGGCCGACGGCAAGTTCGACATCGACATCCAGACGATTGAACAGGGAGAATCGACATGATCGTGAACATCGCAGGCCTGCGCGCCGCCGCCGCTGCGGGCGCCATAATCGCCGCGGGCCTCGCCGGCGCGGCCTTCGCCCATCCCGAGCATGAAGGGGACAAGGACAAGAAGGTGACGAAGATGGTCGTCATCACCGAGCATGTCCGGGAAGACGGCAAAGCCGAAGGCAAAGGCGAACGCGTCCGCACCTTTCGGATCGAGCGCGACGGCAAAGGCGCGACTGCGGATGCGCGCATCCACGCCTTCGCGCTCGGCGACGGGCCGGCCCTCAAGTGCGACGGCGGCGAGAAGCTCGTCGATGAGACCGCCGGCGACGACAAGGACAAGACCAAGATCGTGATCTGCAGCAAGGGCGCGACGCCAGCCCAGAGCGCCGAGCGGCTCGAGCAGGCGATCGCCAAGATCCAGGAGAATGACGAGATCAGTGCCGAGCATAAGGCGAAGATCACCGCGGCCTTGCGCGCCGCGATCGATCGCGCCCGCGCCGCGCACTGAGGGGTGGCGCGACTCGAAGGAAGGGCGGGGGCCTCGCACCCCCGCCCTTTTCCTTGGTTTTCTTCCTTCCAGGTGCCACATCCGGGCGATGGACGAGACGGGCAGGGTCGAGCGCATGAGCCCGAAGGTGCGCCGCATCCTGGCGCCCAATCCGTCGCCTTTCACCTTCACTGGAACTCAGACCTACGTCGTGGGCGAGGCGGAGGTCGCGGTGATCGATCCGGGGCCGAACCTGCCCGAGCATGTCGACGCGCTTGTCGACGCGGTCGCGGGTGAGCGGATCGTTGCGATCCTTTGCACGCACACGCACCGGGATCACAGCCCCGCGAGCCGCGCGCTCGCCGCAGCGACCGGCGCGCCGATAGTGGGCTGCGCCCCGCTCAGCCTCTCGGACGAGGGACCGCGCGCGGACGAGGCTTTCGACCCCGAATATGCCCCGGACCGCGTCCTTGCCGATGGCGAGACGGTAGAGGGACCCGGCTGGACGCTCGAGGCGGTGGCGACGCCCGGCCACACCTCCAACCACCTCTGCTTCGCCTTGCGCGAGGAGAAGGCGCTGTTCAGCGGCGACCATGTCATGGGCTGGTCGACGACCGTCGTCGCCCCACCGGACGGCGACATGGCGGCCTATATGGTGAGCCTGGATCGCCTCTTGGGTCGCGACGACCGCGTCCTCTACCCGGCGCACGGCCCGCCGGTCGAGCATCCGCCACGGCACGTCAGGGCCCTGATCGGGCATCGCCGGATGCGCGAGAAGCAGATCGTGGAGCGCGTCGGCCGCGGCCAGGCGCAAATCTCCGACATGGTGGCCGAAATGTATCGCGGCATCGATCCGCGCCTCCATCCCGCCGCCGGGCGTTCCGTCCTCGCCCATCTCCTCGATCTCGAGGCGCGCGGCTTGGTGAAGGAGGAGGCCGGATCGTGGATTCTGGCGTGAATCGCTTCAGATCGCTCGTTCCGCTCGCGGCCGCGGCTCTTGTGGCGCTCGTCCTTCTCTTCGCCGTCACGCGCCTCGCGCGTTGGGCCGGGGGGCCGGATCCCGAGACGATCGCCTCGGCGAGCCTGCAGTCGATGCGCGAGCAGTCGCGACTGACGCCCTTCGCGGCCCGCTTCGTCGCCGTCGTCACCGCTACGCAGAGCCGTTTCGGCCTCACCGCCCGGAAGACCCTCATCCTCCCGGGCACGGTCCGCTACGAAATCGACCTCGCCCGGCTCAAGCGGCAGGACCTGGCCTGGGACGCCGGGACGAAGACCCTTTCGGTGCGGCTTCCGCCGCTCGAGATTGCGGGGCCGGAAATCGACCTGCGCGAGGTGCGGGAATATGGGGGAGGCGGGGTCCTCTCGGCCCTGACCGACGCCGAGCCGCGCCTCGACGAGGCCAACCGCGCGGCGGCGCGCGGCGAGCTCATCAAGCAGGCGCGCCAGCCGATGCCGATGCGCCTCGCGCGGGAGGCCGCGCGCCGCGCGATCGAGCGCAGCTTCGCCATGCCGCTCCAGGCCGCGGGCATCGATGACGTGAAGGTGGTCGCGCGCTTTCCCGAGGAGGGGACGAGCGACCCTTCCGTGGTCGATCGCTCGCGCGCGGTCGAGGACGTGCTGAAAGAGCGCGAGCAGGGCCGAGCGCGTTGATCTTGCGCGTCAAGCTCCCCATGTCTTCCGCATGAACGCGCCCAATGCGAGCCTCAGGGGTCTCGACCTCGCCGCGGAGATCGACCGGCTGCGCAAGGGGCGCAACGCCATCATCCTTGCCCATTATTACCAGGAGCCTGCGCTGCAGGACATTGCCGACTTCGTCGGGGACAGCCTCGATCTCAGCCGCAAGGCCGAGGCGACCGACGCCGACGTCATCGCCTTTTGCGGCGTCCGCTTCATGGCCGAGACGGCCAAGATCCTCAGCCCGCAGAAGATCGTCGTGCTGCCCGACATGAACGCGGGATGCAGCCTCGAGGACAGCTGCCCGCCGGATCAGTTCAAGGCCTTCCGGGAGGCCCATCCGGACCATATCGCCCTCACTTACATAAATTGCTCGGCGGCGGTGAAGGCGCTTTCCGACATCATCGTCACCAGCTCCTCGGCCGAGATCATCCTGTCGCAGATCCCCAAGGACCAGAAGATCATTTTCGGCCCCGACAAACATCTCGGCGGCTACCTCGCCCGCAAGACGGGGCGCGACATGCTGCTCTGGCCGGGCGTCTGCATCGTCCACGAGGCTTTCTCGGAAACGGAGCTCCTGAAGCTCAAGGCCCGGCATCCCGGCGCGCCCGTCCTCGCCCACCCGGAATGCCCGTCCCACATCGTCGAGCATGCCGACCTCGTCGGCTCGACCCGCGCCATCCTCGAATATGCACTGTCGACGCCGGCCGAGACGGTCATCGTCGCGACCGAGCCGCACATCATCCATCAGATGGAGAAAGCGGCGCCCGGCAAGACATTCATCGGTGCGCCCGGGGCCGACGGCAACTGCAACTGCAACATGTGCCCCTACATGGCGCTCAACACGATGGAGAAGCTCTACCTCGCGCTGCGCGACCTTGAGCCGAGGGTCGAGATGGACGAGGACCTCCGGCTCGCGGCGAAGAAGTCGCTCGACCGTATGCTCGACATGGCGGGGCGCACGGTGGGCCAGGGCGACGTCGGAAAGCCCATCTTCTCCGGTGACTGAGAGTGACCGCGCTAGCGTCCCACCGTCGCCCCAGCGAAGGCTGGGGCCCCAGGGGGTGAAGACCACCGGCGCCTTTCACCGCCGGGATGGCAGCCTGCGCTGGCATGACGGATTCGATCAGGCCGACCCCTCGACGTCGCCCCAGCGCAGGCTGGGGCCCCAGGGGGTGAAGACCACCGGCGCCTTTCACTCGCCGGGATGCCAGCCTTCGCTGGCATGACGGATTCGATCAGGCCGACCCCTCGACGTCGCCCCAGCGAAGGCTGGGGCCCCAGCGGGTGAAGACCACCGGCGCCTTTCACCCGCCGGGATGCCAGCCTGCGCTGGCATGACGGGGCGGCACGCGCTATCCGCCTCGCCGACCGATCCGGAGACCGCAATTGCACCGCTTCCTCCTCCCCGCCGCCTCCCTGCTCCTCGTCGGCGCCGCCGCGCCCGCCGCCTCGGCGGACGATCCCTATCTCTGGCTCGAGGAGATCGAGGGGAAGCGCGCGCTCGACCAGGTCAGGGAATGGAATGCGGCGACCGAGAAGCTGCTCACGGCCGACCCCCAATATGAAAGCTACCGGCAGCGTGCCCGCGAGATCCTCGACGACGAGCGGCAGATCGCGACGCCCGACGCTCTGCTCGGCGACAAGGTCGCGAACCTTTGGCGGGACGCGAAGAACCCGCGCGGCCTGTGGCGCGTCTCGCCGCTCGCCGCCTATCGCGCGGGCAAGCCGCAATGGCGCACTCTCATCGACGTCGACGCGCTGGGCAAGGCGGAAGGAAAGAGCTGGGTATGGCATGGCGCGGATTGCCTCGCGCCCGAATATCGCCGCTGCCTGGTCTCGATCAGCGCCGGCGGCACCGACGCGGACGTGGTGCGCGAGTTCGACCTCGCGACCGGCCGCTTCGTCGAAGACGGCTTCACGCTGCCGGAAGCGAAGAGCAATGTCTCCTGGGCCGATTCCGATACCCTGCTCGTCGCGACGGATTACGGCGCGAAGACGCTTACGGCCTCCGGCTATCCCCGCATCGTCAAGCTGTGGAAGCGCGGCACGCCGCTCACCTCCGCGCGCAAGCTCTTCGAGGGCGAGGCCGGCGATGTCTCGTCGGGCCCGCTGGCGGTCCAGAGCGGATCGCGGCGCTGGCTGTTCGTCAACCGCGGCAAGACTTTCTGGACCAACGAATATCATCTGCTCGCACCCTCCGGCGGTCTGATCCCGGTGCCGCTGCCGGCCGACGCCGAGTTCCAGGACGTGATCGGCGACCGCCTGATCGCCAAGCTCCAGAGTCCCTTCGGCCGTTTCAGGGCCGGCAGCCTGGTCGCTTACTCGCTCGATACGGTCCTGGCGCGGGGTCACGCCGAGCCGCAGCTCGTCATGGCGCCCAGCGCGAAGCAGGCGATCGAGGAAGTTTCCGCCTCCGATAATGTCCTTTGGGTCAAGGTCCTGGAGGACGTCTCGGGCAAGCTCTATGCGATGACGCCGACGAAGAAGGGCTGGTCCTCCCGGGCCGTCCCGCTGGCGGCGAACAGCACGGTCCACCTCCTCGCCGCGGGCGGGCGACCCGAGCAGGCCTTCGTCACTGTCGAAGGCATGCTCACGCCCCCCTCGCTCTACTCCGTCCAGGGCCGAGCGGCCCCGGCTCTAGTCCAGCACCTTCCTGCCCGCTTCGACGCTCGCCATTTCACCGTCGAGCAGCGCTTCGCGCGGTCGAAAGACGGCACGCGCATTCCCTATTTCCTCGTCCGCCGGAAAGGCACGAACGGGCCCGTCCCGGCGCTGATCCACGCTTATGGCGGGTTCCGCGCCGCGCAGACTCCGGGCTATCTCACCGGCCAGCCCTATCGGGCCGGGCCGCTCGGCCTGTTCTGGGTCGAGGAAGGCAATGCCTATGTCCTCGCCAACATCCGCGGCGGCGGCGAATATGGGCCCGAATGGCATAAGGCGGCGCTGCGCGAGAATCGCCAGCGCAGCTTCGACGATCTCCATGCGGTGGCGGAGGATCTGGTCCGAACCGGCGTGTCGAAGCCGAAGCGGATCGGCATTTCGGGCCGGTCGAACGGCGGCGTGCTGGTGGGTGCGGCGATGAACCAGCGGCCCGACCTTTACGGCGCGGTCATCTCCGGCTCGCCGCTCCACGACATGAAGCGCTACTCCCACCTCCTCGCCGGCGCCTCCTGGGTCGACGAATATGGCGACCCCGACAAGCCCGAGGACTGGGCCTTCATATCCAAATATTCCCCGTACCAGAACCTTCGCCCGGGCGTCCGCTATCCGGCCGTCTTCTTCTATAGTTCGACCAAGGACGACCGGGTCCATCCCGGCCACGCCCGCAAGATGGCGGCGCGGCTCGAGGAATATGGCAACCGCTTCTACTTCCACGAATATCTGGAGGGCGGGCATTCAGTCGGCGCGGACCATGCGGAGGACGCCAAGCGCGCCGCTTTGCTGATGGCCTATCTGAAGCGGGAGCTCGGCGGAGCGGCGAAGTGAGCTTCGCCCTGCCCGGCTTCGATCTGGACCGGTTCGTTCGCGAGACCCTTGCTGAGGATCTCGGCCCCAGCGGAGACGTCACGTCCAAAGCTGTCATTCCGGCCGACGCGCGCTTCACGGGGGTGATGGACAGCCGCGAGCCTATCGTCGTCGCGGGACTGCCCGTCGCCGAGGCTTTCTTCCGCGCGCTCGACCCGGACGTCGCGATCGAGGGCCTCGTCGAGGACGGGACGCCTATCGACGCGGGAGCCGACCTGCTCCGTCTCTCGGGGCGCGCCCGCGCGCTCCTGACCGCCGAGCGATCGGCTCTTAACCTCGTCCAGCACCTCTCGGGCATCGCCACCCTGACTCGCCGATACGTGCAGGCGATCGCGGGCACAGGCGCGATCCTGCTCGACACGCGCAAGACGATTCCCGGCCTCCGCCTGCTCGAAAAATATGCGACGCGGATGGGAGGGGCGCAGAACCACAGGCTTGGCCTTTGGGACGCGGCGATGATCAAGGACAACCATGTCGCCGTCGCCGGCGGCGTCGCCGAGGCCGTGCGGCGCGCTGCGGCGGCCGGGATCGAGCGGATCATCGTCGAGGTCGACCGGATCGACCAGATCGAGCCCGTCCTCGCTGCCGGCGCGACCCATCTGCTGCTCGACAATATGGACGTCGCGACCCTCCGCGAGGCGGTCCGCCTCGTCGCCGGCCGCGTCCCGACCGAAGCGAGCGGCGGCGTCACGCTCGAGACGATCCGCGCCAAGGCCGACACGGGGGTCACCTACGTCTCGGTCGGGCGGATCACCCAATCCGCTCCGGCCGCCGACATCGGCCTCGACTTCGAGCCGCTTCCCTGAAGCTCAGCTCGCGCCGTCGCGCGAGACGATGTCGCTCGCGATCAGCTCGCCCTCGACCGTCATCGTGTTGGGGTGATGCTTGTCGAGCCAGCGCTTCACGATCCTCAAATTGCGGCTGTTCGAGCGGAAGAAGAAATCCGGGATAGCCCCGACGAACGGGATCGCGCCGAGCAGGAAGTCGATGCCGACATTCCCGCCCATCCGCGCCAGCTGCCATTTCGGCATTCCGAGGTTCCTCGCCTCCCAGACGATCCAGGCGCCGAGCGCGGTGGCGATGATGTCGCCCGCCACGGGAAGCACGTCGAGGATCACGTCGAGGCCGATCGGCCGGTTGAGGCCGGGGACGACGAACATCCGCTCGAGCAGTTTCTCCATCGCTTCCACGCGTCGTCGGACCGAGGCCGGGTCGCGCCCGACCGGCAAAGCGGAGAGCGCCTCGTCGAACCGCATTTGCCCTGGGGCCATCTCTTCTCTCCTCAGCCGCTCGGGCGGACCAGCTCGCCGACCGGGTGGCGGGCGAAGGGATTGGGGCGGAAGCCGGTCAGCCGCGGTGCCACCAGCGACCAACGCACCGGCGCCGCCAGGGTGATGAACGGGCCGAGGCCGGCAAGTATCCGGTCGGCCTCGGCGAGGCGCGCGCGGCGCGTCGCCGCGTCGGGTGCGAGGCGCGCTTCGGCAAGGCGCTCATCGGCCACCGGGTCGCAGATGCGGCTGGCCTCGCAGGTGAAGCGGCGCAGGTACCAGCTGGCGAGCGCCGCGGGGGCGACTTCGTCGACGAGGCGCAGGTCCGCCTCGGCCTGGGGTTCGACCCTGAAAGCGGCGATTCCGACGGCAGCCCAGTCGCGACGGAGACGCGCGAACAGCAGCCGCCACCCGGGCCCCTCGGGCACGGCGACCCTCAGCGTCAGCCTGCGCCCCTCCGCGGCGCGGCGCACGATCGCCGCGGCGGTGGCCCGGCGCGCCTCGAGCGGAAGCCGGATCCAGGCGGGCGCCGATACCGCGCCGAGACCCTCCACTCCGGGCGGAAGCAGGGATTCGCGCGGCGCCCAGCCCGGCACGGCGAAGGCTGCGACCAGGCCGGCGCGGTCTACGGTCATTGCGATCGCCTGCCTGAGCTCGGCGTTCGCGAACGACCCGTCGGGGCGGACGAATGCGAGTCCGAGCAGGCCCTGCGCGGGGTCGAAGCGGAGGGTCGCCCGCGCCGGCCGCGCCGCCCGCGCGACCGGCAGGTCGCCCAGGCTGCCCCCGGTCACGAGATCCGCGCCGCGGGTGCGGAAGCGCGCGACCGATACGGCGGGCGCCTCGCCGCGCAGCAGGAGAGGGGGCGACGGAGAGTCCGCCTCTTCCGCGTCGCGCGGGGGAAGCGATAGGCTGAGCGATCCGTCCGGCCTGGGCTCGACGCGATAGGGGCCGGTGCCTTTCGCGCCGAGCAGCAGGGCCATCTCAGGCTGGGCAAGCAATTGCAGGAAGTTCGGCCGCGGCGAGCGCAGGCTGATCTCCAGCACGTCGTCGGTCATCGCGACGATCTCGTCGATCGCGCCGAGGATCGGCTTCAGGCGGTTGGCGCTGCGCGGCGAGGCGGCCGCCTTCAGCCGCGCCGCGACCTGCTCGGCGGTCACGCGCCTGCCGTCGGGCCATTCAGCGCGCCGCAGGCGGAAGGTATAGCGAAGGCCGTCGTCGGAGACGACCCATCTTTGCGCCAGGCCCGGCTCGATCTCGCCCCCGGCGTCGAAGCGGACGAGGCCCTGCGCCGCCGCGTCCATCAGGAGCGCAGACGGCGTGTCGACGGGCTCCCGGTTCGGGTTGACGAGGCGCGGCGATGGGCCGATCGCGCTGACCGCGATCGGGCCGCCGCCGTCCTCGCCGCAGCCGGCGAGGAGGAGCAGGGCCGCCATGGCTGCCGGCCTTCGAGCCTTCATGGTGCGCGCGTTGGTGCGGACGGCGGGACTCGAACCCGCACGCCCCGAGGGGCAGGAGATTTTAAGTCTCCGGCGTCTACCGGTTTCGCCACGTCCGCACACAAGCCGGGCCATAGCCCGGATCGCTCAGACGTTTAAGCGCTCGCGCATTTCCTTGCCGGGCTTGAAATAGGGGACGCGCTTGGCATCGACGTCGACCGCGTCGCCGGTGCGCGGATTGCGCCCCTTGCGGGCGTCGCGCTCGCGGGTCGAGAAGGCGCCGAACCCCCTGAGCTCGACCCGGCCGCCCTGCTGGAGCTGCTCGGTGATCGAGTCGAAGAAAGCCGCGACGACGCGCTCGATTTCCTTGCCCGTGAGGTCGGGATGATCGTCGCAAAGCTTCTGGATCAGCTCGGAACGGATCACTTCTCCCCCCTTTCGATGGAGCAATATTGGCCAAAACCTGCGCGCCAGGGGCCCCCTCCGCTACCGCTAACTTAGGTTAGAGCCCCAAACCGCCCAAAAAGCAAGACGCGACGCGACTAAAGGACGAAGAAATATCGGCTTTTCGAAGGGCGGCCGAATCCCGCCGCCTTCGCCGCGCATGCGCGATTATTTTTCCTGCTTGGCTTTGAGGGCTTCGCCGAGAATGTCGCCGAGCGACGCGCCGCTATCGGACGAGCCATATTGCGCGACGGCCTGCTTCTCCTCCGAGATCTGGAGCGCCTTGATCGAGAAGTTCGGCTTCTTCGAGCGGTCGAAGCCGATCACCATCGCGTCGAACTTCTGGCCGACCTGGAAGCGCTCGGGCCGTTGCTCGTCGCGGTCGCGGCCGAGGTCTGTGCGCTTGACGAAGCCCGTCGCCCCGTCGTCGCCCACCTGGACCTCGAGACCGCCGTCGCGGACCTCGAGCACCGTCACCGTGACGATCTCGTTCCTGTTGACCCCGCCGCCGGCGGCTGCGGTGCCGCCCTTGGCGACGCCGCCGCGCTCGAGCTGCTTCATGCCGAGACTGATGCGCTCCTTCTCGACGTCGACGTCGAGCACGACGGCCTTCACCGTCTCGCCCTTGCGGTGGA
>DATAIU010000018.1:0-25594 GCA_036262495.1 Allosphingosinicella sp. | reverse complement strand
GTTGTTCGAGCGGCCGGCGCTGATCCCCTTGGAAACGATGGTCGACCGGCTGTTCGCGCCGATGTGGATCATCTTGGTGCCGGTGTCGGCCTGCTGCAGATTGTTGGTGAGCGCGACCGAATAGAATTCGCCGACGCTGCTTTCTCCCTGGAGGATGCAGGAGGGATATTTCCAGGTGATCGCGCTGCCGGTCTCGACCTGGGTCCAGCTGATCTTCGAGCGATCGCCGCGGCAGGCGCCGCGCTTGGTGACGAAATTGTAGATGCCGCCTTTGCCCTCGGCGTCGCCCGGATACCAATTCTGCACGGTGGAATATTTGATCTCGGCATCGTCGAGCGCGACCAATTCGACCACCGCGGCGTGGAGCTGGTTCTCGTCGCGCATCGGCGCGGTGCAGCCCTCGAGATAGGAGACGTAGCTCCCCTTGTCGGCGACGATCAGCGTCCGCTCGAACTGGCCGGTGTTCGCCGCGTTGATCCGGAAATAGGTGCTGAGCTCCATCGGGCAGCGCACCCCTTCCGGGATGTAGACGAAGGTGCCGTCGGAGAAGACCGCGCTGTTCAGGCAGGCGAAGTAATTGTCGCGCTGGGGGACCACGCTGCCCAGCCATTTGCGGACGAGCTCCGGATACTCCTGGACCGCTTCCGAGATCGACAGGAAGATGACGCCGGCGCGCGCCAGCTCGGCGCGGAAGGTGGTGGCGACGGAGACGCTGTCGAAGACGGCGTCGACCGCGATCTTGCGCGCGCCTTCGACGCCGGCGAGGACCTTCTGCTCCTCGATCGGGATGCCGAGCTTCTCGTAGGTCCGGCGGATCTCGGGGTCGAGCTCGTCCAGCGACGCGATGGTCGGCTTCTGGCGCGGCTCGGCGTAATAATAAGCGTTCTGGAAATCGATCGGCGGGATGTCGAGCTTGGCCCAGGTCACTTCCTCCATGGTCAGCCAGGCGCGCCAGGCCTTGAGCCGCCATTCGAGCATCCATTCGGGCTCGTTCTTCTTGGCCGAGATGAAGCGGACCGTGTCCTCGTTGAGGCCCTTGGGAGCGAAATCCTGCTCGATGTCGGAGCTGAAGCCCCATTCGTAATTGGAGGCGCGGTCGACCGCCGCCTGCGCTTCCTGGTTGCGCGGCTCCGGCTTGGCGGCGTCCATCAGCGCGCCTCCGCCAGCTTCGCGAGGCTGACGCCCTGAAGCGCGCCGCGGACCGCATGGTTGGCGGCGTTGAGGTGCGGCTTGACGCGGCAGCTTCCCTCGAGCGCGCATTCGTGGACGGAGCCGGTGATGCAGTTGGTCATCGCGATCGGCCCCTCGACCGCCTCGATGATATCGGCGAGGCTGATCCCGCCCGCCTCGCGCGCCAGAGTGAAGCCGCCGCCCGTGCCGCGCGCCGAGACCAGGAGGCCGGCCCCCGCCAGGCGGCCCATCAGCTTCTGCGCGGTCGGCACCGGCACCCCGGTCTCCGCGGCGAGCAGGCCGGCCGAAAGGCGCTCGCCCGCCGGGCGGCGGGCCGCGGCGGCCATCATCACGACGGCGTAATCGGCGAGCGAGGTAAGGCGCATGGTTCCAATCGGACTGATTCGGTCTGATTGCATCTGTGTCATCGGCCATGCGATTGCAACCTTCGTGTGGCTCTATCCTTTGCTTCGCCCGGTTCTTTTCACGCTCGATGCCGAGCGGGCGCACCGGCTGACCGTCGCCGCGCTGAAGGCGCTGCCGGCGCGGAAACCGTCCCCGGCGGATCCGATCCTGGCCTCGACCGTCGCCGGCCTGACCTTCCCCAATCCCGTCGGTCTCGCGGCGGGTTTCGACAAGGATGCCGAGGTGTGGCGGCAAATGCTCGGCTTCGGCTTCGGCTTCGTCGAGGTGGGCACTCTGACGCCGCGCCCGCAGGACGGCAATGCGAGGCCCCGCCTGTTTCGGCTCGCCGCGGACCGGGCCGTGATCAACCGTATGGGCTTCAACAATCGGGGCCAGGCCGCGGCTTTGCCTCGCCTTCACGCCCGCCGAACCGGGCTCGTGGGCGTGAATATCGGCGCGAACAAGGACAGCGCCGATCGCATCGCCGATTATGTCGCCGGGGTGCGGGCGACGGCGCCGGTCGCCGACTATCTGACCGTCAACATCTCTTCGCCCAACACGCCGGGCCTGCGCGCCCTGCAGGAGGAAGGGGCGCTTCGGGCGCTCCTCGACGCCGTCACCGAAGCGCGGGGGGCGGCGGGGCCTCCTATCTTTCTCAAGGTCGCCCCCGATCTCGACCCGGCCGAGATCGACGCGGTGGCGCGGTCGGCGATCGAAGGCGGCGTCGCGGCGCTGATCGTCGGCAACACTACGGTGTCGCGGCCCGCTTTGCGCTCGAACTCTGCGAGTGAGGGTGGCGGCCTCTCGGGCGCTCCCCTGAAAGCGCTGGCACTGGAGCGCCTGAGGGACTTCCGCCGCGCCACGGGCGGCCGACTGCCGCTCGTTGCGGCGGGCGGGATCGGGTCGGGCTGGGACGCGTATCAGCGCATCCTGGCCGGTGCGTCACTCGTCCAGCTCTACACCGCGCTCGTCTACGACGGGCCTGGCCTTGCCCGACGCATCCGCCGGGACCTCAAGGCCCTGCTCGCGCGGAACGGTTACAGCCGGCTGGAGGAAGCGGTCGGCGCCGCCGCGTCTTAGACCTTGCGGCGCGCTTGCAGGGAGCTAGTGTCGCCGCCGATGTCGATCCGGCCCTTGCGGCGCCTCGCGCCCCTGCTCCTCGCCGCCTTGTCCTGCGCCGCGACGCCGACGGATGCGCGCCGGCCGGCTCCGACTTCGCAGAGCCTCCCCGGCATGGTCTCGGCGGCCGATCCGCGCGCCGCGGCGGCGGGGGTCGAGATCCTGCGCAAGGGCGGCAGCGCCACCGATGCCGCGATCGCGACGATGTTGGCGCTGAACGTCGTCGAGCCCCAGAGCGCTGGGATCGGCGGCGGGGCCTTCTTCGTTCGCCACGATGCGCGCACCGGCGCGACGAGCACGATCGACGGGCGGGAGGCGGCGCCGCGGGCGGCCGACGGACGCTGGTTCTACGGGCCCGACGGCCGGCCGCTGAGCCACGACCAGGCGATACCGGGCGGCCGCAGCGTCGGCGTTCCCGGAACCCTCCGCGCCATGGTCCTGGCTCACCGCAGCGGCGGCCGCCTTCCGTGGGCCACCCTGTTCCAGCCGGCCATCCGGCTCGCGCGCGGCGGTTGGGCGCTGAGCCCGCGCTTCGCCCGGATGCTTCCCCAATATGCCGGCCTGATCGACGCCGGGGCGGCGCGGATCTTCCTTGGCCCGGGCGGCAAGCCCCTTCCGGCCGGCACTCGGGTCCGCAATCCGGAGCAGGCCGCCCTGTTCGAGCGCATCGCGCGCGCCGGGCCGCGAGCCTTCTATCTCGGCGAGGAGGGCCGGCGGATCGTCGCGACCGTCAACGGCGCCTCGCGCAACCCGTCGAAGATGACCCTCGCCGACCTCGCAACCTATCGCGCCAGGCCGCGCCCGCCGGTCTGCGGGACCTACCGGGTCTACAGGGTCTGCAGCATGGGACCGCCCTCGTCGGGCGGGCTCACCGTGCTGTTGATCCTGAAGCAGATCGAGCGGTTCGACATGAGGACGCTCGGCGCGGGCTCGCCCGTTTCCTGGCACCTGTTCGCCGAATCGTCGCGCCTCGCTTATGCCGACCGCGACCTCTACGTCGGCGATCCGGACTATGTGCACGTCCCGGTCGCGGGCCTCCTCGACGCCGCCTACCTCAGATCCCGCTCGTCGCTGATCTCGCCGGATCGGGCGATGGCCAGCGTGGCGGCCGGCCGCCCGAGCGGCGCGCCGGCGCGAATCCCGGCCCCGCCCGGCGAGCGCGCCGGCACGACCTCGCTTACCGTCGTCGACCGCGCCGGCAACGTCGCGCAGGTCACGACGACGATCGAGAGCCCCTTCGGCTCGGGGCTGTCGGTCGACGGGACGATGCTCAACAACGAGCTCACCGACTTCGACCTGGTACCGGAGAAAAACGGCTATCTCGCCGCCAACCGCGTCGAGGGCGGCAAGAGGCCGCGCAGCTCGATGGCGCCGACCATCGTCTACGGTCCCGACGGCAAGGTGCGCCTCGCTCTCGGAGCCGCGGGCGGCTCGACGATCATCGCCCAGGTCGCAAAGGCGATCGTCGCCGTCGTCGACTGGAATATGAGCGCGCAGGAGGCGATCGCGCTCGGCCTCGTCTACTCGCCCGGGGACACGGTGATGCTGGAGCGCGGCACCTCCGCGGAGTGGCTCGCCGGCCCGCTCGCCGCGCTCGGCCACAAGGTACAGGTCGCGCCGCTCGGCCTCAAGGCCAACGCGATCGAGCGCGTGAACGGCCGCTGGGCCGGGGCCGCCGACCCGCGAAGCGAAGGCGTCGCTATGAGCGAGACGGGCGAGGTCGCGAAGATCGTCCGGATGGGCGAGCAGGAGAGGCCGCCGGAATGAGCGTTCCGGCCGCGAGGAAGCTCGAGCGTTTCCCCAATCTCGTCTCGATGTTCTTCACTCGTGCGGCGGAGAAGGGCGACGCGCCCTTCCTCTGGGCGAAGCGCGAGGGGGCCTGGCGTTCGACCAGCTGGCGCGAGGCCGCGGAGCAGGTCGCCTCGCTCGCCGCGGGCCTGACGGCGATCGGCCTGCGACCCGGCGAGATGGTGATGCTCGTCTCGGAGAACCGTCCCGAATGGTGCATCGCCGATCTCGCGATCATGGCCGCGGGCTGCGTCACGGTCCCGGCCTACACCACGAACACGGAGCGCGATCACCAGCATATCCTCGACGACAGCGGCGCCCGGGCGGTCATCGTCTCCACTCACAAGCTGGCCCGCCCGCTCCTTCCCGCCGCGATCCGCTCCAACAATTGCGAGCATGTGATCGGTATCGACGCCTTGCCCGGCGGCCAGTCCGGCAACGTCTCGTTCCACGACTGGAAGGCGCTGATCGCCGGCCACGCTCCCGACGTCGCCGCGGCCGCGTCGGCCGCCGGCCTTATGTCCCGCGACGACCTCGCCTGCCTGATCTACACGTCGGGCACGGGAGGCGCACCGCGCGGCGTGATGCAGCACCACGGCGCCATCCTCCACAATGTCGAGGGCTGCGCCGAGGTCATCTCGGAAGACTTCGGCTGGGGCGACGAGATCTTTCTCTCCTTCCTCCCCGCCAGCCACGCCTATGAGCATAGCGGCGGTCAGTTCTTCCCGATCGGGCTCGGCGCGCAAATCTATTATTCGGAAGGGCTGGAGAAGCTCGCCTCGAACATCGAGGAGGTGCGGCCGACGATCATGGTCGTCGTCCCTCGCCTGTTCGAGGTGCTGCGGCAGCGCATCCTGAAACAGGTCGAGAAGCAGGGGCGCCTCAGCCATTATCTCATGGGACGGGCGCTCTCGATCGGTGGGAAGGCCTATCAGGGCGGAGTGCCGCTGTGGGACCGGCCGATGGATTTCTTCCTGGAGCGCACCCTTAGACCGAAGATAGCGGCACGCTTCGGCGGCCGGATCAAGGCGATGGTCTCCGGCGGAGCGCCGCTCAATCCCGATGTCGGCATCTTCTTCCAGTCGATCGGCCTCACCTTGCTCCAGGGTTACGGCCAGACCGAGGCGGCGCCCGTCATAAGCTGCAACCGCCCGAAGGCGGGCATCCGCATGGAGACGGTCGGACCCCCACTCACCAATACCGAGGTCCGGATCGCCGAGGACGGGGAGATACTGGTTCGGGGCGAGCTGGTCATGAAGGGTTATTGGCGCAACCCGGCGCAGACGGAGAAGGCGATTCAGGACGGCTGGCTCCACACCGGCGACGTCGGCCATCTCGACGAGGCCGGACGGATCGTCATCACCGACCGCAAGAAGGATTTGATCGTCAACGACAAAGGCGACAACGTCTCGCCGCAGAAGGTGGAGGGGATGCTGACGCTTCAGCCCGAAATCCTGCAGGCGATGGTCGTCGGCGACCGGCGGCCGTACCTGGTCGGCGTGATCGTGCCGGATCCCGAATGGACCGCCGAATGGGCAGGCGCGAATGGCAGGGCGAAGGGTGAGGAGCTCCGCGACGATCCGGCTTACCTGCGCGCCCTCTCCGCCGCCGTCGATCGGGTGAACAAGGACCTGTCGGTGATCGAAAAGGTGCGCCGCTTCATCCCCGCCGACGCGCCGTTCAGCACCGACAACGAGCAGCTGACGCCTTCGATCAAGATCCGTCGCCACGTCATCCGCGCGGCCTACGGCGAACGCCTCGACGCGCTCTACAAGAAGTGACGGCGCTTTGCTCCTCCCTGTGAGCGAAGCTCATGGGGAGGGGGACCGCACGAAGTGCGGTGGAGGGGCGAGTAGGCGGTCGGCCCCTCCACCAGGCTTCGCCTGGTCCCCCTCCCCACGCCTGCGGCGCAGGGAGGACTGCTCCTAGCCTCTGACCCGCCGGTAAGGCTCGAAGTCGCCCAGCGCGCATGAGCCGAACTCTCCGCCCCAGCTCGGCTCGATCACCGTCGCGATATCGCCGCGGCAGAGCTGGCTGCTGCTCGTCTTGACTTGGAGCGAGCGGCCGAAATTGAGCGTCGGGCAGCCACCGGACGGCCGGTTGACCCATTTGCGGCCGGCCCCGTCGAAGACGATCGCGCCTTCGCCGACCGAGCGGTTGCCGCGTAGCTGGCTCAGGGTGACGCAGGATTGCGGCGGGCCGTCAACCCGATAGCCCTTGAGCTCGGCGGCGAGCCGGCTTTCGGCGTCCGGGCCGTCGTCGACCGGCTCGTTCATCGCGCAGGCGCCCAAAGCGAGCGCGCAGGAGAGCAGCAGGAGCTTTGTCATCGCGAACCTCCATCAGGCAGAACGCACGGAGGCGGGCCGGCGTTCAGCCTCTGAACGAATCTTTCGCCTGGCGCCTCGCCGCGAGCTCCTTTGCCGACGAAGCGCGCATGAACGGGTTGGTCGCGCGCTCCAGCGCCACGGTCGTCGGCACCGTCGCTTCGCCCGCGGCGCGCGCGGCCTCCACCTCCGCGAAGCGGGCGCGGAGATCGGCGTTCTCCGGCTCCACCGTCACGGCGAAGCGGGCGTTGGCCAGCGTATATTCGTGCGCGCAATAGACGCGCGTCTCACCGGGCAGCTTAGAGAGGCGCTGCAGATTGTCGTGCATCTGCTCGGCCGTCCCCTCGAACAGCCGGCCACAGCCCATGGCAAAGAGCGTGTCGCCGACGAAGGCCGTCTCTTCTTCCGGCAGCCAATAGGCGATGTGGCCCGCGGTATGGGCCGGTACTTCGATCACTCGCGCCTCGACAACGCCGAGGGACACCCGGTCGCCCTCGCGGACCTGGCGGTCGAGCGTGGGGATGCGGTCCGCTTCCGCCGCGGGCCCGGTGACCCTGCAGCCGGTCGCCGCCTTGATCGCCGCATTACCGCCGGTGTGATCGGGATGCCAGTGGGTGTTCCAGATCTGCGTGATGCGCCAGCCGCGCTTGTCGGCCTCGGCCAGCACCGGATCGGCGACGGCGGGGTCGATGACGGTCGTGTCGCCGGATTCCGGCTCGCGGACGAGCCAGACGTAATTGTCGCTGAGGGCGGGAATGCGGACGATCTCGATCATCACCAATGCCCCGTATTCGGCATCGAGGCCCAAGGCTCGGCGGCAGGCAGCGCCTCGCCGGCCTGGAGCAATTCGATCGAGATATTGTCCGGCGTTCGGACGAGCGCCATTCGCCCGTCGCGCGGCGGGCGGTTGATGGTGACGCCGCCGTCCATCAGCCGGCGGCAGGTCTTGTATATGTCGTCGACGCGGTAGGCGACGTGGCCGAAATTGCGGCCCTCGGAATAGCCGGCCTCGTCCCAATTGTGAGTGAGCTCGATCTGCGCGTCCTCATCACCCGGCGCGGCGAGGAAGATCAGAGTGAAGCGCCCCGTTTCGTTGTCGAAGCGGCGAAGCTCGCGAAGGCCGAGCAGCTCGAAGAAGCGGAGCGTCTCGACAGGGGCGGAGACCCGGATCATGGTGTGCAGATAGCGCATCCTATGCGCCTATAGTGGAGATCGGAATGCGGATGAAGCTCGCCGTCCCGATTGCGGCACTCCTCCTTGCCGGCTTCGCGGCTGCCGGCAAGCCGTGGGACTGGGGCGACGCGAACGATGAATGGTCGAGCTCGCCGGGCTACGCGGAGTCTAAGGCCCTTTGCCGCAAGCTTCGGAACAAAGAGCCGCCCGCGCCCGACCGGCCGAGCCCGGCTGTGGCGGCCGCGCTCAAGGGGTGCAGCTCCGAAGCGCTCTATTACGGGATCGGCATGGCGCCCGACCCCGTCGGCGCGCGTCAATGTGCCTTTCTCGAGACCGGGCGCGACGATGCCGGCGTCTTTTCGGGCCGGACGATGCTGATGACCATCTACGCGAACGGCGTCGGCGCGAAGCGCGACCTTGACGTCGCGATCCACCTCGCCTGCGGCATCGAAGGCGCGCCGATGGAATCGCACGGGCGCGTCACCCGTCTCGCAGAGCTCAGGAAGAAAGGCTGGAAGGGCCAGGATTTCCACTTCTGCGACGACATCACCAGCGGTCTCGCCATGGGCTATTGCGCCGCCCACGAGGCGGACATGGCCGCGCCGCGGCGCGAAGCTGCGTTGGCGGCGATGAGCGCGCGATGGTCGCCAGCGGCCCGCCAGGCCTTTGCGCGCCTTCGCACCGCCCACGAAGCCTATGTCGAGGCGCACGGCTCGGGCGAGGTCGATCTTTCGGGGACCGCCCGCGCGGCCATGGCGATCGAGGCCGAAGAGGCGCTCCGCGATGAGCTCGTGGAGGTGCTGGAGCGGCTTCGCTCAGGCCGCGCCCTGCCGACCGCCGCTTCCCGCCTGCAGGCCGAGGACGCGCAGCTCAACGCGGCGTACAGGCAACGGCTGAAGGAGGCAGGCGGCGACGTCTATCCGGGCGGCGTCACGAGGGAGGGCGTTCGCGATGCCGAGCGCGCCTGGCTGCGCTACCGCGACGCGTTCCTCGCCTTTGCCGCCATCCAGTTCCCGCGGGTGCCGCGCAGCGAGCTCGCGGCGTGGCTGACCCGGCGGCGGGCTGCTTTGCTCATGCCGCAGGATTGATCTTCACTCGTTTCACCGCTATAAGGGCACGGTTCATCGACGCTGGTGCAGCGCTGCGGCAGCTGAAGGAGGGCTCCGATGGCCGAACGGTGGATCGACAATCGCAACAACGTGCTCTTGGTCGCGGCCCTTCTCCTCGCCCTCGCCATCGTGGTGGGAGGCTATCTGCTCGGCGACGGGTTGCGCCGCGCCCGGATGGCCGAGCGCTCGGTGACCGTCCGCGGCCTTGCCGAGCGAAACGTCACCGCCGATCTCGCCACCTGGACGATCGCATATTCGGAGCAGGGCACCGAGCTCGGCCCGGTCCAGAATGCGGTCGACGAGAAGAGCAAGGCCGTTCGCGCCTTCATGAAGAAGATGGGCTTTGCCGACCGCGACCTCAGCGACGCCGGCGCGTCTGTCAACCAGTTCTATGACAGCAACCGCGGCCAGAACAGCGTCACGGTCCGCCAGAGGATCCAGCTTCGCACCAACGACGTGATGAAGGCGAAGGCGGCCTTCGCGCGCCAGGCCGAGCTGATCCGCGGCGGAGTCGCGCTCGAGGAGGGCAGCGGCATGGTCTACAGCTTCACCAGGCTGAACGACATCAAGCCGCCGATGATCGCGGAGGCGACGCGCAACGCGCGCGAGAGCGCCCGCCAGTTCGCCCGCGACAGCGGCACCGCGGTCGGCGGCATACGCCAGGCGACCCAGGGCTATTTCTCGATCGCCGCACGCGACGGCGACGTCGACGGCGAGGGGGGCTCGTCGGCGGGCGATTCGCCCTTCCAGAAGGTCCGGGTGGTGACGACGGTCGACTTCTACCTCGGTTGAGGCGCCTTGGCGGCGGGAGCGGCCTCGAGCGCAGCCTTGGCCGCTCGGCCGGCGTCCGTATCGGGCCCGGCCCGCATCGCCCGGGCGTAAAGCCCCTGGGCCGCATCCTGCTCGCCCGATACGCCGGCGATGTTCCCGGCCTCGAGCAGGATGGCGGCGTCGTCCGGGGCGAGGGCAACCGCCTTCGCGATATGCTCCTGCGCGCGCGGCAGGTCGTTGGTGCGGCGGGCGAGCGCCGCCGAGATGTACCAGCCGAACGCATCGTCAGGGACCAGCTTCAGGCCCTTGTCGATCTCGGCGCGCGCGAGAGTGAGGTCGTTGCGGGCGACCGCGACGCGGGCGAGGTCGAGATGAACTTCGCCCTCGAGCTGGGGCGCGAGCTGCTTGGTCGTGAGAGCCGCCTCCAGCGCGGTTCTAGCCTGCGCGGCGTCGCCCGCCGCGAGCCAGGCGTTTCCGGCCTGGACCCAGAGGTCGCCGCAGCGGCGGTCGTCGCGCGCGGCTGCGTCCCTGGCGGCCGCCTCGAAGGCCGCGCCCGCCTCCGGCCAGCGCTCCTGCGCCGAGTAAGCGAGGCCGAGGCATTGCGCCGCCATGATCCCGCCGCCCGAGCTCAGCCAGGCCTTGGCCTGACCTTCGGCGGTGGCGGGCGCGGCGCGGACGGCGGCGAGGCAGGCGCGGTAGCGGCGGTCCGGGCTGTCGACCGGCCCCGCCGGGGCGGCGGCCGCGGCGAGCGCGAGTAGAATGAGGGTCACAAAGGCTCCTTGTGGGGCAGGTTACGGCTTGAGGTCGCGCGCCTGCACCCCGGATGAACGTTCCCCTTCCAGGACCAGCGCTTCGACGGTCTCGAGCAACAGCTCTATCTCGCCTGGGCCGGAAAGCCGATGGTCGCCGCCCTTGACGAGGGTCAGGCGCGCGTCGCCGCTTTCGATCCCGTCAAGGAGCTCCAGCGAGATTTGCCACGGCACATCCTCGTCGGCGAGGCCGTGGAGGAGCCGAATTGGGCAGCGGATTGCGATCCGGTCGCCAATCAGCTTCAGTCGCTCGCCGCTTTCCCAGAATAAGCGGGTCGTGACGTAGGGCGCTTCGCCGTAGGGCGAGGCCTCCTCGATCCGGTCGTCTTCGAGGATGATCCGCTTCTGCTCCGCGTCGAAGCCCCAGTCGGTGAAGTCCGGCGCGGCGGCGATGCCCACGAGGGCCGCGACGCGCTCGGGCCGGGCGAGGGCGGCGAGCAGCATCAGCCAGCCACCCATCGACGAGCCCACCAGAATGACCCGACCGTCCAGGCTGTCGATCGCGGCGAGCGCGTCGTCCCGCCAGCCGGCCAGGCTCTGCTCCTCGAAAGCGCCTTCGCTCGCGCCGCAGCCGGCATAGTCGAAGCGCAGCATCGCGCGGCCCTGGGCGGCCGCCCAGGCGTCGAGGGCGGCGGCCTTGCTCCCGTTCATGTCCGACATATAGCCCGGGAGGAAGATCAGGGTCGGCCCGCGGCCCTCGCGGCGCCGGCAGGCGAGGCGAAGGCCCCGGCTGGCGAGCGCCCCGGGCGGCTCAGAAGAAGTCGAGATCGTCGCTCCCCCGCCGCGGGTCGTTGAAGCAGATGTTGAACAGCGCTTCCCATTCGTCGCGGTTGAGGGCCGGCTGGTACGCCCGCCCTTTCTCGGCGCTGGCGCGGAACCGCTGCCGGCGCTCGGCCGAGAGGGGGTGGGTCGAGAGATAGGACAGAGCCGAGGCGGCCTGTCCGAGCTTCGCCTCGTCGCGGCCGAGCCGGTCGAAGAAGCCCGCCGTGGCGAGCGGCGATATGTTCGCGCGGCGCAGCGTCTCGATCGCGTCCCCATCGGCCTGGCTCTCCGCGCCGCGGCTGTAGCGCGCGGAGAGCAGGGTCTCCGCATTGCTCCCCGTGCGTCCGCCGATCGCGCTGACGAAGACGCCGACACCGAGCTCGCGGATCATCGCCTGGGTCGTGTGCCGCCGCTCCACATGCGCGATTTCGTGGGCGAGGACGCCGGCCAGCTCGTCGGCGCTGTCGGCCTGCTTCAGAAGCTCGTCGAAAATGACGATATGGCCGCCCGGCAGCGCCGCGGCGTTGACCAGGGGAGCGTGGACGACGCGTATGTCGAGATCCCGCGCCCGCGGCGACAGCTCGCCGGCGAGCTTCTCGAGGGCTTGCTGGCCTCCAGGCCCTTTGCAGAAGCGCCCGCCCCATTCGCCGACCAGCGAATCGCCGAACTTCTTCTCCCAGGACATCGGCACCAGCGGCGCCAGCCAGGTCGGCGCGGTGAAGCCGATGAAGACGATCAGCCCGGAAAAGAGCAGACCGGCGACGACCGCCGGACCGAGCCCCATCCGGTCGATCAGCCCGCCATAGCGCTGCCGGCGCGGCATCCGGGGCAGCAGGCCTTCGGCGCCTTCGCTGAAGAGGCCCAGGCGCCAGCCTTTGACGTCGGTCCGGCCGTACACCTCGCAGCCCTTGCGGCTCTCGACGTGGCAGAGGAGCTCCCAGGGCACGTCGAGGCGGCCGCCGTCGGCGAGCTCTATGCGGAGTGACTCCGCGCCGTGTCCGTCCGCTTCGACGTCCCGGCGAACCGCGCTCTCGCCGTCGTAGAGCCAGCCTCTCGCCACGGCCTCAGATCGCGCCGATGTCGAACGCGTCGGCCAGCCCTTCCGCGTCGCCCGTCGCGGCGAAGGGCGACTGGAGAAGGTCGTCGAGATTGATCTCGCCCGCAGCCTCCAGATGCCGGACGGCGAACGCCCAGTTGCGGTAGCCGAGGAAGAGCAGGCCGACGCCGAGCGTGACGATGACGAGGCCGATATTGCCGAGGATGAGCTTCAGCCAGTCCTTGGTCCGCGCCCGGAACTCGAAGTCGATTCCCGCGACTGCGGTCGCGTTCACGACCTGCCGGTAATAAGCCGCATAGTAACTGAGGCTGGCGAGCAGAAAGGCCAGGTAGACGAAGAGCAAGGCGAAGACGAACGCGGCGGCGGCGGCTTCGGAGGGTCCGGCGGCCAGGCTGATCATCGCGCCCGTCGCGGCGGCGACCGCGATAACGGCTACCACCGGCACCAGATAGACGATCAGCCAGCGGTGGAAGAGGCCGTGCGTGTCCGCCCCGGCGCGGAACTCGTGCTGACCGAAGCTCATCCGGTTCCAGCGGTCGTTCCACAGCTCGGTCATCGACCAGGGGACGAGCAGGCCGAAGACCATGAACCCCGCGACCGTCTTCCACATGAACTGCCAGCCATAGCCCCAGCCGCCGTCCGCGCTGCCGCCTCGGATCCCGTGCCAGTAGGTGCGGCTGAGGCGGTAGCGCAGCGCCCGGAACTGGGCCACGCCGACCATGTAGAAAACGATTGCATAGAGCCCGAGGCCGAGCAGCAAAGCGAGGTCGCCCTGGCCGCGCAGGAACAGGGCCTCGATCGCCAGGTTCGCGCCCACCGCAAGCGGGGCGACCACCATGATGACGATCAGGAAGCCGATCAGCATCTCCTTGCCGGTGCCGGTCCACTCCAGCGTCTCGTCGATGAAGCGCGTCCGGCTCCACAAATAGCGCCGCTCCCGCGCCTTGGCCCAGAAGCGGTAGATGCCAAGCGTTACGACGATCAGCAGCAGGTTGGTGAGCGCGATCGGCAGGAACTCGCGCCAATCGCCCTCGAAGCGGAAAGCGCTGTCCGGCTCGCCCCGCGTCTCGCCCGCAAGCCCTTGCATGTCGTTCATTCCCCCCCCCGGAAGCCGAGCGCGAAAGCTGCAACGGCGCGGCCGGAGCCGCAAGCCCTTTTCGGGCAAGTGAACAGGAGGGGGCCTAGCCGGAAAACCGCGCCCTTATTGGTGGCGTCAACCGCACCCGCACAGGGGCGAGGCGGAGCGGGCCCTTATGTGATCGTCCCCACCTTCTCGGCGGCGTGCCAGACCTCGCAAACCGGGCAATCGGTATCCGCGCGCGCCGTTTCGACCGCCTGCCGGTCCGACGCCGCGAGCGTGTCCTTTGTTTTCACGACGGCGCCGCCCGGCTTCGTCACCTTGTTGACGCGATAATGCTTCACCCGGCCCTCCCCCGCGAGAGTCTCTCTTTTCCACGCTGGAAGCCGGTTTCGCAATGGCTGAACGCGAGACCGATTCACGAAAGATTTAGAAGCTTCCCTCATCCTCGCCTGCGGCCCGCAGGGAGAATGAGCGGATGGACTTCGACAGGCGCAAGCGGCCCCGGACCGGGCTCGATCTCAGCACGCGGGTACATCCCAACGAATGGTGCTCGGTCGAGGCGCGGCTGATCGACTTCTCCGCCGACGGCTTCCGCGGGGAGGGCGAGCTGTTTCTGCGGGTCGGCAGCTTCCTTTCGGTGGAGGTGGCCGGGATCGGGCGCGTCCAGGCCAAGGTGATCTGGTCGCAGGACGGCCAGTTCGGCGCCAAGTTCATCGCGCCGATCGACCTTCGCCACTGCGACTGGGCCGACGGCTGCAATGGCGTCGATTCGCCGGTGCCGGAAGGCGGCAGCCGCGCCGCGGCGGAAGCGCTCGCCCTCTTCCGCGCGCGGTTCGCCCGCTACGGGAGCTAAGCCGTGCCAAACTGCGGACCCTTGCCGCCCGCCGCTCGTTTGAGCCTTGAGCGCCGCGCGGAATACGCGCCGGTGGCGCCCCCTTGCGTTGGAGACGGCCATGTTGCTTCGAAATACGATCGGCGCCTCGCTCGCCGCACTGTCGCTCGCCGCCGGTTCGGCAGCCCTCGCCCAATCGGACCGACGCGGCCGGACCGAACGAGTGACCGACGAGATCGTCCGAGAGGTCGAGGAGACGGCCGACGCGGTCGGCCGGGTGACCGGAGCGTTCGACCGGAGCCTGCGCGGCATACGCTATACGGCCGAAGAGCGGGAAGCGATCGACCGATGCGCGCCTTCCGTGCAGCGCTACGGCCGGATGCGGATCGACCGGGTCCGCCCTTACAGCCGAAGGAGCTGGCGGGTCGAGGGCACGACCGACGGCCGGCGCGGCTACGACTATCGCCGCGCCTATCCGCGAGCCTTCACCTGCACCGTCCGGTACGACGGGCGGGTCAAGGTCAAGACCAAGCGCCTGCGCTACCGCCGCTATTAGGCGTCAGCCGAACAGCCACTGACCCATCAGCCGGCCGAAGGGGAAGGTGAAGATGCCGGCGATAAGCAGGGCGCCGAGCACCATGCCGCGCACCGAGGCGCGATGGCGCTTCACATTGTGGCTGCGCGCCGACCAGAGGATCAGGGGCACCTGGATCAAGGTCCAGGCCGAGAGGATGTGGATCAGGCTGAGGTTGCCCGGGTTGATCGTCCGCACCCAGAAGCTGATCAGGGCGCTGCCGCCGAGCGCGGCGCACCAGACCCAGCCTAGCCGGCGATGAAGGCGGTCGCCGCGGCGGCGCAGCAGCATCACCGGGGTCAGGACCAGCGCGATCAGGATGGTGGCGATGTGCAGCCAGACCATGGGCGGCACGAGGTGCCACTGATACTGGCCTTTCGCGATGGCGATGCCGACGGCGGCGAGCAGGACGAGCGCGGCGCCGGCGAGCAGTCTCTCCACCGTATCGGGGGCAAGCGGGCTCCGCTTCCGGGGTCCTGAATCGGCGATCCGGCTGGCCATTCCTGTTCCCCGCTAGATTCGATCCAGGAAGATGTCGGTGTAGGGGTGCTGCTGGTCCCATCCGGGGAATTCGTCGAAGGGGGCGCAGATGGCGAGGGGCGGCGGTCCCTGCTCGTCCGCCGCCAAAGCGTGGAGGTGCATGTCGATGACGGGGTCCGGTCGCGCGGCGTGGACCGGCGCGGCGAGCGCGAGCAGGGAAAAGGCGAGCAATGGGCGCATGGGCACCTCCGATGCGCCTCACTGGACCGGAAGGCGAAGAAGCGCAACGCGGGCGCGCGCCCTTACTTGATAGGCTGAGGACGGACGATCCCGCGCTGCTCCGGCGCAAGCTCGGCGAGATGCTTCGCCTTCCATTCCATCGCCATGCGGACGCGGGTGCGGCCCGACGGATGGTCGAAGAAGAGGGCCTCCTCGAGCGGCGAGGGGTCGATCTTCCTATATTCGCTGAGCTTCATCGCGGTGGCGGCGAAGCCGTCGGGCTCGCGCGCCGCGTCGAGGCCGAACGCGTCCGCCTCGCTCTCTTCGGTGCGTATGATGCTGTTGAGCACCGGGGCCATGGCCAACAGATAGACGGCCGAGACCGCCGTGAAGAGCGGGGTTACCGCCGGATCGGCGACGTCGCGGACGCCCCAGCGGCCGCCGAAGCGGGCGAGGAGGCGCGGCGTCAGCCACCAGAGCAGGAGAAAGCCGACGAGGAAGACGAGCGCGAAGCAGAGGATCAGCCGCCAGACGTGGCCGAGTACGTAATGGCCGAGCTCGTGGCCCATAACGGCCTTTACCTCGGGCGGCGAAGTGCGGTTGAGGAGATTGTCGTTGAGCGAGATGCGGATCGTCGGGCCGAGGCCCGAGACGTTGGCGGAGATGCGCTTGGTCTGCTTCGAGGCGTCGAAGACGTAGACGTTGTCGGCCGGCACCTTGTTGGCGTGCGCCATGCCGAGGATCTGGTCGCGCAAGGCGCCTTGGGCCATCGGCGTATATTTGTTGAACAGAGGCGCGATGAAGACCGGCGCGATGAGCACTCCGAAGGCGGTGAAGGCGACCAGCGTCCCCGTCCCCCAAAGCCACCAGCTGCGCGGCGCCTTGCGGATGACGGCGAAGACGATGGCGAGGAGGATCGCGCTCATCACCAGCGAAACGCCGAGAGAGATCGCCCGCTCGCCGAGCCAGCCGGGGAGGCTGAGGTTCATCAGGCCGTACTGCTTTTCGCGGAAATAATCGGCGTAGAGGGTCCAGGGCAGAGCGATGAGCGTCGTCGCCAAGGTGAAGGGCAAAGCGTAGAGGGCCGGCCGGAGCGAGCGGCGCTTCGTGATCCGTTCCGCCCAGGCACGCCACGCCGCCGACCAGCCCAGGCGCAGAACCAGCCACGACACGCCGACCGCGACAAGAGCGCCCCAGAGCAGCAGCCAGTAGCCGCCTTCGAAATAGGCGTCCGAGCGGTCGCGCGCGGCGCCCTGCAGCGTTTCGAGATAGGCGCGCGTGGCCGCCTGGGGATCGAATTGCGCAGGCGCTGCCGCGGCGGCGGCGATAAGATCGATCAGCATCGGCAGTCCCTCCCCTCGCCGGACGGTAGCGCCTCCCCGCTGCTTCGGGAATCCCCCGCAATTGCGCGCTTGCCCGCTCGCGCCTAAGCCGCCGCCATGGCCGACGCCCTCACCAGCCCCGCCGCCCCTCCGGCCACCATTCGCCGCGAGGACTACCGGCCGCCCGAATGGCTGGTGCCGAGGATCGAACTGGAGTTCCAGCTCGATCCCGAGCGGACGCATGTGCGCTCGCGGCTCACGGTGGAGCGTAACGGCCGGCACGAGGCGCCGCTGACGCTCGACGCCGAGGATCTGAAGCTGATCGAGCTGAAGGTGGACGGGGCGCCGGTCGACTATTGCTTCGAGGGCGAGAAGATCAGGCTGTCAGTGCCGGGCGCGTCGGCGGTTGTCGAGACGCTGGTCGAGCTCCTCCCGCGCGCGAACACCCAATTGATGGGCCTCTACGAGAGCGGCGGGATCCTGTGCACCCAGTGCGAGGCGGAGGGCTTCCGCCGGATCACGCCCTTTCCGGACCGGCCGGACGTGCTCAGCCGCTACCGGGTGCGCATGATCGCGGACAAGGCGGCCTATCCCGTGCTGCTGTCGAACGGCGATCCCGTCGGCGCCGGCGAGATCGAGGGCGGGAGCCACTGGGCCGAGTGGGACGACCCGTTTCCGAAGCCCTGCTATCTGTTCGCGCTCGTCGCGGGAGACTTGGCCCCGAACCGCGACACGTTCGTCACGCGATCGGGCCGTAAGGTGGACCTCGCTATCTGGGTGCGCGAACCGGATCTGCCGCGCACGGCCCACGCCATGGCGGCGCTCAAGACGGCGATGAAATGGGACGAGGATGTCTATGGCCGGGAATATGACCTGGCCGTGTTCAACATCGTCGCGGTCTCCGATTTCAACTTCGGCGCGATGGAGAACAAGGGCCTCAACATCTTCAACTCCCGCTACATCCTCGCCGATCGCGAGACTGCGACCGACGCCGATTTCGACGACGTCGCGCGCGTCGTCGCGCACGAATATTTCCACAATTGGTCGGGCGACCGGGTGACGTGCCGAGACTGGTTCCAGCTCAGCCTCAAGGAAGGCTTCACCGTCTTTCGCGACCAGATGTTCTCCGGCGACCAAGGCTCGCACGCGGTCAAGAGGATCGAGGACGTGCGGATGCTGCGCGCCGCCCAGTTCCAGGAGGATGCGGGCCCCCTCGCGCATCCGGTGCGGCCCGATTCCTATATGGAGATCGCCAATTTCTACACGGCGACCGTCTACAACAAAGGCGCCGAGCTGATCCGCATGCTCCACACCTTGCTCGGGCCGGAGAAGTTCCGGGCCGGCACCGACCTCTATTTCGAGCGTCACGACGGCCAGGCGGTGACCTGCGAGGATTTCGTCTGCGCGCTGGAGGACGCGAGCGGGCAGGATCTGGCGCGGTTCCGGCTGTGGTACTGCCAGGCCGGCACGCCCAAGGTGCGGGCGTCTCTCAAGGCCGCGGGCGATGGGCTGCAGCTGCGGCTGGAGCAGGAGATCCCGCCGACGCCGGGCCAGCCGGTCAAGCAGCCGATGCCGATCCCGTTGCGCGTGGCTTTGTTCTCCGAAGCGAGCGGCGCTAAGGGCGAGGAGCGGATCGTGCTGCTCGAAGAGGCGGCCGCGGAGGAACGGTTCGCGCCCCTAGACGGCCGGCCGATCCTCTCGATCAACCGCGGCTTCTCGGCGCCGGTCATCGCCGAGACCGACCGCGGCCCGGCCGATCTCGCCTTCCTGTCAGCCCATGACGACGATCCGTTCGCCCGCTACGAGGCCATGCAGCAGCTGATGCTCGACACCCTGCTCGCCGCGATCGCCGGGCGCGCGGAGCACGAACCGGCCGTCGAGGCGGTGCGGATGACGCTGGAGGACGAGGCGCTCGACCCGGCCTTCGCCGCCGAAGCGGTCCTGCTGCCGACCGAGGCCTTCGTCGGCGACAGGATTGACGTGGCCGACCCCGAGGCCATCCACGCCGTCCGGGAGGCGCTTCGGACCGAGCTCGGCCGGACGCTCGAAGCGCAATGGCGGGCGGCCTATGCATCGAGCGCCGGCAATCGCTACGAATATACGCCCGCTGCCAAGGGACGCCGGCGCCTACGCACCGTCGCACTGGGCTATGTGATGGCATCGGGCGCCGCCGATGCCGGCGCGCTGGCACTTCGGCAGCATGACGAAGCGGACAATATGACAGACCGTCTGGGCGCGCTCGGGGTGCTGGTCAGTTCCGACGCGCCGGAGCGCCAAGGCGCGCTTTCCGGCTTCTACCAGCGCTACCGTGACGACCCCCTGGTCCTCGACAAATGGTTCACCGTCCAGGCGCTCTCGACCCGCGACGACGCGCTCGACGCGGTTGAGGCTTTGGCGGATCACCCGGATTTCACTCTGGCGAACCCGAACCGGATGCGCTCGCTGGTCGGCGCGTTCGGGGCGAACCAGCGCGCCTTCCACAACCCTTCGGGGCGCGGCTACCGCTTCCTCGCCGACATGATCCTCGACGTCGATCGGATCAATCCGCAGACCGCGGCGAAACTGGTCCCGCCGCTCGGCCGCTGGCGCCGGTTCGACGAAGCGCGCCAGGCGCTCATGAAGGCGGAGCTCGAGCGGATCGTGGCGAGCTCGGGCCTGAGCAAGGACGTCTTCGAGCAGGCCAGCAAGTCTCTGGCCTAGGCGTTCACCCCACCCAAGCGGCCACTTCGGCGGCGATCTGGTTCGCCGCGCGGTTGAGGGCGGGGGGAACGGTGGCCGCGTCGATAGGCGTGACGGGCACGCGGGCCTCGAAACGGCGGGTCTCCACGGCGTCCTTACCGCGGGCGACGGCGGCGTCGTAGACGAGGACCGCCTCGCTCCGGTCGGCGTCGATCCCGAAGGTCTGCAGCGTGCCGGTCAGGCGTTGTCCCGGATCGAAGGTGAATTGCTTGGGATCGAGGACGACGCGCCCCGTCTTGGCCGCGACCGTTTCCGACAGCAGGCGCGCGAACAGGAGGCCTGGCATCTCCACCCACTGGGCGTTCTTCAGATAGGAGACCTGGGTGCCGGCGGCCCGGACCGGCACACGAAGCGTGCGCAGCTCGCCCGGCACGCTCGGCGGCACGACCGTGATCGCGTCAGCGGCGGCGGCGGTGCGGCTCGAGGCGGACGGCTGCACGTCGGCCGTCAGCCGCATCAGCGTCGGCGGCGGCTTGGCGCCGAAGCTGAAGCAGGCCGAGAGGGCGAGCGCGGCCGCCAGGGCGACGAGGGGTTTGGCTGTCATTTGCGCGGCTTCCTGCCTTTATAGTCGGGGAGGGTCGGGCTGCCGATAATGCCGCCGACGCCCTGCTGATCGAGCCGCTGCGAGACCGACGACAAAGCGTCCGACATTTCGCGCAGGTCGCGGACGAGCTGGCCGACCTCGGGAATGGTCTGCTTTGAAAAGGCCTGCAGGCCCGGCCGAGCGTCGGCGACGGCGGCGTCGAGATTGTTCATGCTGGTCTCCGCGGCCTGGACGCTCTTCCGAAGATCGCCGATCAGCGGCCGGACGTCGCGTTGCAGGGTCGCGTCGGTCGTGTTGGCGAGCTGGCCCATCTCCTCGACCGCGTTGCCGGTCTGGCGGATGGCGATCCGCGCCTCGGCCATGGTCGCGGCGATCTCGTCCGACCGTTCGGCGAGGTTGCGGCTGATCACCTGGGTGTTCTCGAGGATGGCGGCGATCGAAGCCTGGTTGCGGTCGCCGAGCAATTCGGTGAGGCGGGCGGTCAGCGTGGAGACGCGGTTAAGCAGCTCCGGCGCGCTTTCCAGCACCGCGCCGATACCGCCGGCCTTGGTCGGGATGACCGGAACTCCGAACGGGCATTGCGACTCGGGATGCTCGTCGGGGCAGGTGATCGGGCGATCGGGGCCGCGGCGTCGAGGGTCGCCGTCGGGCGGGTCGAGATTGATCTGCGAGACGCCCGTGAAGCCGACGCCCTTTATCGTCGCCGTGGTGCCGACGAGGATCGGCGTGTCGTCGTTGACGGTGATCCTGACGCGGACAAATTCCGGCGTCTGGGGCATCAGGCTGATCGATTCGACCTGCCCGACGGGTACGCCGGAAAAGGTAACCGCGCTGCCCTTGGCGAGCCCGTCGACGGCCTGCTTGAACAGGATGTCGTAGCGCTTGTCGGCGCCGCCGCCGGCGTTCGACAGCCAGATTACGAAGAAGACGACCGCCACGAGCAGGCCCATGACGACGCTGCCGACGAGAAGCTGGTTGGACCGCGTTTCCATCAGGTCTCAGAGCTCCCGTTCGTTTCGGCGGCCCGCGCTTCGGCTTCCTCGACCGCCTCCTCGGCGGCCCGTCCGCGCGGACCTCTGAAATATTCCTGTATCCATTCGTGATCCAATGCCAGCAATTCCGGTATGGTGCCGACCGCGATCACTCGCTGCTCGGACAGGACCGCGACGCGGTCGCAGATAGCATAGAGCGTGTCGAGGTCGTGCGTAATGAGGAAGACGGTGAGGCCGAGCTGGTTCCTGAGGTTGAGAATCAGCTGGTCGAACGCGGCCGCGCCGATCGGATCGAGGCCGGCGGTCGGCTCGTCGAGGAACAAAAGCTCGGGATCGAGGGCAAGCGCGCGGGCGATGCCGGCGCGCTTGCGCATGCCGCCCGAAAGCTCGGCCGGGAATTTCGGACCCGCGTCCGGCGGCAGGCCGACCATGACGATCTTGTACGCAGCGATCTCGTCGAGAAGCCGCTCGGAAAGGCGCGCGTAGAATTCGCGCAGCGGAACCTGGACGTTCTCGGCCACGGTGAGCGTCGAGAAGAGCGCGGCGCCCTGGAAGAGTATCCCCCAGCGCTTGCGCACGGCCTGGAGCGAACCCTCGTCGCGCCCGAGCATCGTTTCGCCAAAGACCCGAACCTCGCCCTCGTCCGGCGTCTGGAGTCCGATGATCGAGCGCATGAGGACCGACTTGCCGGTCCCCGAGCCGCCGACGACGCCGAGTATCTCGCCGCGGCGCAGGTCGAGATCGAGGCTCTCGTGGACGACCTGCTCGCCAAAGCTGTTCTTGAGGCCGCGGACCTCGATGACGGGCGCTTCTTCCTCGCTCACAGCCAGCCGATCTCGGTGAAGAAGACGGCGAAGAAGGCGTCGAGCACGATGACGAGGAAGATGGCCTGGACGACGGCCATCGTGGTGCGCAGGCCGACCTCCTCGGCGTCGGACTTGACCTGCATCCCCTGGAAGCAGCCGGTCATGGCGATCAGCAGGCCGAAGACGGGGGCCTTGACCAGCATCTGCCACAAGTCGGTCAGCGGCACGACCTCGCGGATGCGCTGGACGAAGGTGATCGGCGGGATGTCGAGCGAGATCCAGCAGAAGATGCCGCCGCCGAGGATCGCGACCAGGGCGGCGTAGAAAGCGAGGAGCGGCATCATCAGGACCGTGGCGAAGACGCGCGGAAGGACAAGCGCCTCCATCGGCGAGACGCCGATCGTGCGCATCGCGTCGACTTCCTCGGCCAGCTTCATCGAGCCGAGCTGCGCGGCGAAGGACGAGCCGGACCGGCCGGCGACCATGATCGCCGTCATCAGCACGCCCAATTCCTTGATCGAGCTCCGGCCGATGAGGTTCACCGTGAAGACTTCCGCGCCGAACTGCCGGAGCTGCACGGCGCCCTGCTGGGCGATGACGATGCCCACCAGGAAGCTCATCAGGCCGATGATTCCGAAGGCGTGGACTCCGACCACCTCGAAACGCTGCACGATGGCGTTGATGCGAAAGCGGCGCGGCTGGGCAAAGACGTGGACCATGGAGAGCAGCATTGCGCCGAAGAAGCCGAGCAGGCCGAGCAACGTGCGCCCCGCCTCGAGCGTCGCGCCGCCGACCTGGCCGAGGACGCGCACGAAGGGGGAAGGCGGATCGGGGCGGACCTTGACCGGCTGGTCGGCCGCCTCGACCTGGTCGAGCAGCGCGCGCGCGCAATCGTCGGCGACGACGACCTCGCCGCCGCGGTCGCGCGCGGTGCGGTGGATGATCCACGCGCCGATCGTGTCCATCCGGCCGACCTCGGTCAGATCGAGCACCGCCACGTCGCCCTTCAGTCGCTCCAGGCGGGTCGGCAGCACGCCGAGCCGCGGCAGCGTGAGGTCGCCGGCGAAACGCAGCACCCGGCGCCCCTCCTCGACGCTCTCGGTAAATCGGGCCACGCTGCTCATTGACGCGACATGCTTCAATTCCCCCGGGCGAGCAAGCTGGACAGCACAGGGCGCCGGTGCTTGAGGCATGCGCCATGAAGGCACAACTCGCCATTTACGACATGGACCGGACCATCACGCGGCGGGCGACGTACACGCCGTTCCTTCTCCACGCCGCGCTCTCGCTCGCGCCGTGGCGCCTGCTGCTCTTCCCCGCCGTCCTGCTTGCGATGGCGGCCTACGCGCTGAAGCTTATCGACCGCGGGCGGCTGAAGGAGATCAATTATGACCTCCTGGTCGGCGGCCGAGTGACGCCGGGGCGGCTCGAGCCGGTGATCGAGGCCTTCGCCGACAAGCAGATCGCGTCGAACATCATGCCCGGCGCGCTTGCCGCCATCGCAGAGGACCGGGCGGCGGGCCGCCGGCTGGTCATGGCGACAGCGTCGTATCGGCTCTACGCCGCCGCGATCGCGCGCCGCTTGGGCTTCGACGACGTCGTCGCGACGGAGACCCGCCTCGACGCGAAGGGGCGGGTGGTGGCGAAGATCGACGGCGCCAATTGCTACGGCGCCGCCAAGAAGGACATGATCGAGGCGTGGCTGCAGCGCGAGGGCCTCGAGCGCGACGCCGTCCACATCCGCTTCTATTCCGACCATGTCTCCGACCACCACGTCCACCGCTGGGCGGACGAAGCGGTGGCCGCCAACGCCGACGCGCGGCTGGTGAGGCTGGCAAAGGCACAGGGGTGGGAGGTCGTGGACTGGAGCCGGCGGCGAAACCGTGCCCTCAAACCGCTCCGAGCGCCTGGTCGAAGTCGGCGATGAGGTCGTCGGGGTCCTCGACGCCGATCGAGATGCGGACGAGATTGTCGGTGATGCCCAGAGCCTGCTTACGCTCGTCCGGAACCGACAAATGAGTCATCGCAGCCGGCGCGCTTGCCAGAGTTTCGGTGCCGCCGAGGCTGACGGCGAGGTGCGCGATCTTGAGCGAATCGAGGAAGGCGAAGGCCTCCGTCTCGCCGCCCTTCAGGTAAAGCGAGAAGGTCGAGCCGGCACCGGTGCAGTGGCGGCGGTAGATGTCGGCCTGGCGGGCGTCGCCGCCGTCCTCGAGGAAGCCGAGATAGCCGACGCTCTCCACCTTGGCGTGGCCGCGGAGGAAGGCGCAGACCTTCTCGGCATTCTCGCCGGCCCGGGTCATGCGCAGCTCGAGCGTCTCGAGGCTGCGAAGGAGCATCCAGGCGGTGTTGGGGTCCGTGATGGTCCCGATCGTGTTGCGCATCATCCGGATCGGATTGATCAGCGCCTTGGCGCCGACGACGCCGCCGGCGACGAGGTCCGAATGGCCGCCGGCATATTTGGTGAGCGAGTAGATGGACAGATCGGCGCCGTGCTCGAGCGGCTTCGACCAGAGCGGGCCCAGGAAGGTGTTGTCGATCGCGATCGGCGGGGCGTCCTGCGCGAAGACGGCGGTGCGGGCGGCGGCGACGGCTTCGACGTCGACGAGAGCGTTGGTCGGGTTGGCCGGGCTTTCAAGATAGATGAGAGGCACTCGGCCCATCCCCTTGGCGCGTTCCAGGACCGTCTCGATCTCGGCGCGCTCGGCACCGGCCGGGAAGTCGAGCCACTGGACGCCGAAGCGGCCGAGGATGCGCGCGATCAGCGTCTCGGTGGCGGCGTAGAGCGGTCCCGAATGGACGATGACGTCGCCGGGCTGGACGAAGGTGAGGAGGAGCGTCGCGATCGCCGACATGCCGGACGAGAAAGTGAGCGCGTCCTCGGCATCCTCCCAGATCGACAGGCGATCCTCGAGTATCTCCTGGTTGGGGCCGTTGAAGCGCGAATAGACGAGGCCCTCGGCGCCGCCGGGGCGCTTGCCGGTGACGCCCTCGAAATGGCGCTTGCCGGCCGCCGCATTCTCGAAGACGAAGGTGGAGGTGAGGAAGATCGGTGGCTTCAGCGAGCCTTCCGACAGCGCCGGGTCGTAGCCGTGCCCCATCATCAAGGTGGCGGGCTTCAGGCGGCGGCCGCCGACCTCCAGCACGTCGCTCTTCGGCCGGCGCCGCGGCGTCGCGCCGGTGAGGTCGGATTCGTCTTCCTGAGGCATCGGGAACTCCTTCGCGGCCGCCCCTAGCCCAACAGAGCGTGCAGCATCCAGACAATCCCGACCATCAGCGGAATGCCGGCGAGGTCGAGGAGCAGCCCCGCCTTCAGCATCCGCGGCAGCGAGATATGGCCGGTCGCCCATGCGATGGCGTTGGGGCCGGTGCCGGAGGGAAGCATGAAGCCCCAGCTCGAGGCGAAGGCGGCCGGAAGGGCGAGCAGGATGGGATCGATGCCGGTCGCAGCGATGATGCCGGCGACGACCGGAATCGCGCCGCTGGCCGTCGCGACGTTGGACGCGAATTCGGTGACGATG
>DATAIU010000017.1:0-2116 GCA_036262495.1 Allosphingosinicella sp. | reverse complement strand
CGCCCGCGCCTGGCCGACCAGGCGCGGCAGGACCCAGGTGCCGCCGCTGTCCGGGATCAGGCCGATCGAGGCGAAGGACTGGATGAACTTTGCCGATTTCGCGGCGATGACGATGTCGCACGCCAGCGCGATGTTCGCGCCCGCCCCGGCGGCGACGCCGTTCACCCGGGCGATGACGGGGAAGGGGAGCGACGTCAGCCGCCGGATCAGCGGGTTGTAATATTTCTCGACCGACTCGCCGAGGTCGACGCTCTCGCCCGGCGCCACCGCGCGGTCATTGAGGTCCTGGCCCGCGCAGAAGGCCCGTCCGGCCCCGGTCAACACCAGGACCCTCGCCTCACCGAGTCCTGACAATGCGTCAGAGACCTCCTCGTGCATCTCGACGATGAAGCTGTTGAGGCGGTCCGGCCGGTTGAGGGTGAGGCGGGCGACGCCGGACTGGTGGGAGAAGAGGATGGTCTGGTATTCCATGGGTCGGCCGTAGCATCCCCCCTCCCCGGCGGGGAGGGGGTAGGGGGAGGGGGTTCGGCCTTCTCGTCTCACGTTCGGACTCAGAACCCCCTCACCCTACCCTCTCCCCCACGGGGACAGGGGGTGCTAGTGCGACGCGGCTCACGGAGATAGACCATGACCCAGGCCTTCATTTGCGACGCCGTGCGCACCCCGATCGGCCGCTACGGCGGCAGCCTCGCTTATGTCCGCGCCGACGATCTCGCCGCCATTCCGATACGCGCCCTTATCGAGCGCAACCCCGGCGTCGACTGGGACGAACTGGACGACGTCATCCTCGGCTGCGCCAACCAGGCCGGGGAGGACAATCGCAACCTTGCCCGCATGGCGGGGCTCCTCGCCGGACTTCCGGACAAATCGGGCGGGGTCACGCTCAACCGCCTCTGCGGCTCGGGCATGGACGCGGTGACCCTGGCGGCGCGGGTCATCCGCGGCTCCGAGGCCGACATGATCGTCGCCGGCGGGTCGGAGAGCATGAGCCGCGCGCCGTTCGTGATGGCCAAGGCAACCAGCGCCTTCGACCGCAACGCCGAGATGTACGACACGACGATCGGCTGGCGCTTCGTCAACCCGAAGATGCGCGAAGCCTATGGCGACGACACCATGCCGTCGACGGCCGAGAACGTGGCTCAGGAATTCCAGATAAGCCGCGAGGATCAGGACCTTTTCGCGGTTCGCAGCCAGGACAAGGCGGCCGCGGCGCAGGAGAATGGGCGTCTCGCGGCCGAGATCGTCCCCGTGAGCATCCCTCAGCGCAAGGGCGACCCCGTCGTCGTCGACCGCGACGAGCATCCGCGCAAGACCAGCGTTGACGCTTTGGCCAAGCTCCGTCCCATCGTCCGCGGCGACGGCACGGTCACCGCCGGCAATGCGTCCGGCGTCAACGACGGCGCCGCCGCGATGATCGTCGCGTCCGAAGAAGCGGCGAAGCGCAACGGTCTCACCCCGCGCGCCCGGATCGTCGGCGGCGCCGTCGCGGGCGTGCCGCCGCGGATCATGGGCATCGGACCGGCGCCGGCTTCCGAGAAACTGTTGAAGCGTCTTGGCCTAAGTATCTCGGACATGGACATTATCGAAATCAACGAGGCTTTCGCCGCCCAGGCCCTGCCGGTCCTACGGCAGCTCGGCCTTCCCGACGATGCGGAGCATGTGAACCCGAACGGCGGCGCGATCGCGCTCGGCCACCCGCTCGGCATGTCCGGGGCCCGCCTCGCGCTGACCGCGACCGAGGAGCTCCACCGCCGCGGCGGCCGCTACGCCCTCTGCGCGATGTGCATCGGGGTCGGGCAGGGGATCGCGCTGGTCATGGAGCGCGTTTGATCCCCGCGCGCCGCGGGCGTAGAGGGAAAGCATGTACACCACCGAGCTCAGCAAGACGAAACAGACCCGGAATCTCGAGGATCCCGACAAGCTCGCCGCCTTCGAGGCGCGGGTCGCGGCGGACGAATTCATCGAGCCCAAGGACTGGATGCCCGAGGCCTATCGGCGCACCCTCACCCGCCAGATCTCCCAGCACGCGCACTCAGAGATCGTCGGAATGCTCCCGGAAGGCAATTGGATCGGCCGCGCCCCGTCGCTCCGCCGCAAGGCGATCCTTCTCGCCAAG
>DATAIU010000016.1:0-1634 GCA_036262495.1 Allosphingosinicella sp. | reverse complement strand
GGGCCGTTTTGCGTCGATCTGCGCATAGTCGCAAATGTAGGCGTTGTGGGTGTGGCCGGAGACGACCAGATCGACGCGAGGATCGAGCTTCGCGAGGATCGGCAGGAGGTCCCCGGCGACGCCGCCGCAGCTGTGGTCGTTGTAGCCGACCTTGGTGGCGAGGCCCTCGTGGATGAGGACGACGATCGCGTCGGCGCCTTCCGCCTTCAGCTTCGGGACCAGGGCATTGATGGTTTCCGCCTCGTCGCGGAAAGTGAGGCCGAGGACGCCGGCCGGCGTGACGAGGCTCGGCGTCGCCCGCGTGGTCAGGCCGATGAAGCCGATCTTCACCTGGTTGCGGCCCCTGCCGAAGGCGCGGATCGAATAAGCGGGGAGGAGCGTGCCGCCGTCCGAGGTGCCGACATTGGCGGCGAGGAAGCGGAATTTGGCGCCGGGGAAAGGTTCGAGCGCGCAGGGCTGGCGGCCGGTATGCTTTTCGCACCCGCCTTTCTGCATGCGCAGGAGCTCCGCGCTGCCCTTGTCGAATTCGTGGTTGCCGACCGCGTTGAAGTCGACCCCGACCAGGTTCATCGCGAGGACCGTCGGCTCGTCCAGGAACACGGCCGAGGCGATCGGCGAGGCGCCGATCATGTCCCCGGCCGAGACGACGACCGAATTGGCATTGGCCGCCCGCAGGCGCGCGACCGCGGAGGCGAGATAGGCGACTCCGCCGGCCGGCACGCGGACGGTCTCCTCGGGCGTTGCGCCGGGGGCCTGGATCGAGGTCTTCGGCGGCTCGAGATTGCCGTGGAAGTCGTTGAGACCGATCACGCCGACGGTGACGGGGGCGTAGGAGCGCTGGGTCGCGTCGGGCGTCGCGCAGGCGGCGGCAAGCAGGCTGAGGGTTGCGGCGGCAACGGCTTTCATCGGCATCGGGCTCCTCGTGGGTCGCCCGGCGTTGGTGGCATCGCGGGGCGGCTCTGTCACTAGCCCGGCGCGCATCGCCCGCTTATGCTGGCGGGATGACATCCGATCCCCTCGTCGAACGCGCGCGCCAGGCCGCGCTGGAAGCCTACGCGCCATATTCCCGCTTCAGCGTCGGCTGCGCGATCGAATCGGTGGACGGCGAGGTCGCGGTCGGGGCGAACATGGAGAATGCCTGCTACCGGCTCGGCGTCTGCGCGGAGATCGCGGCGCTGACGGCGGCGCAGCAGGCTTTCGGGCTCGACCGGATCGCGCGCATCGCGGTGGCGGGCGGGCATGTCGGGACGCGCGGGGCGCTGGCCGGCGAGGCAGTGGTGACCTCCTGCGGTGGCTGCCGGCAGTCGATCCTTGAGGCGGCGCACGTCTCGGGGCGTGATCTGGAGATCGTCTCGGCCAACGGCGACGGGACGGAGACGCGGACCGACCCCATTTCCGCCTTGATACCGCACGGCTTCGGACCGGCGAACCTCAGCGACGCCGGCTAGGCCTCCGGAAGACGGCAGAGATCGACCCAGCGCGCGCCGACCAGATCGAACAGGCGCTCGGGCGTCACCTCGACCGAGGAGTTGAGCGAGCCCGCGGCGGGATAGACGAGGTCGAATTCCTTCAGCGAGACGTCGCAATAGACGGGCAAGGGCGTGGCGAGGCCGAACGGGCAGACGCCGCCCACG
>DATAIU010000015.1:0-2255 GCA_036262495.1 Allosphingosinicella sp. | reverse complement strand
GCCGAGCGCATGGGTAGCGTGGAGCAGGTTCATCGCCACCGCGCCGCAGGAAAGCTCCTGCTCCCATAGGGGGATCTTGGTCCCTTCGACGGGGCTCGAGACGAGGATGACGAGCTCGGGCGCCTGGGTCGCGAAGCGGTGCGCGGCCTCGATCTCCAGGCGGGCGAGGGGTTCGTCCGGCTTGCCGGCGCGCAAGGCGGCCTCGAGCGCTTCGGCGAACGCGGCGCGGCGTTCGCGCGAGACGTGGATGAAGCGCCACGGCGCGAGCTTGCCGTGATCGGGCGTGCGCGCCGCAATGGCGAGGATGCGGCGCAGCTGCTCAGCGTCCGGACCCGGCCCGACGAGGTCGCGCGGGCGGCCGGAGCGTCGGGTGCGCAGATAGGCCAGGAGGGAGCTCAGATCATTGAACATCGGACCCGCCGCTCCTTAGACCTTGCGGCGCGGAACGGAAGAGGCGGCGGCGGCGCGTCTCCCGCCGGGCCCGCAACAATCGGCTTCACATCGCCGTTTTGGCCGCTAGTGTCGCGCCCCTTGAAGGACAGCCGATAGAGCGTCCCGCATATGAGAGGTGGAGCATGACGGGTTTCAAGGACATGTCGCAGTGGGTCGAGGGCGACTGGATCGTCGCGGTCACGGTCGTCCTTCTCGGCGTGTTCCTGGCCATCGGCGCGAAGATCGCCATACAGCGCGAGCCCGAATTCGCCGGCCACCCCAAGGGGCTCTACCTGCTGTTCTTCGCCGAAATGTGGGAGCGCTTCTCCTACTACGGCATGCGGGCCATCCTGATCTTCTATCTGACCCAGCACTGGCTGTTCAACGATTCCAAATCGAATTTGATCTACGGGGCCTATACGAGCCTCGTCTACATCATGCCGGTACTCGGCGGCTATCTCGCCGACCGCTACCTGGGCCAGCGCCGGGCGGTGCTGTTCGGCGGCATCCTGCTCGCCGTCGGACACAGCCTGATGGCCGTCGAAGGCGTCGGCGGCCAGAGCGATCCGACGATCAACGTGTTCTGGGCCGCGCTCGCCTTCATCATCGTCGGCTCGGGATTCCTGAAGGCCAATATCTCGGTCATGGTCGGCCAGCTCTACAAGCTCACCGACGTGCGCCGCGACGGCGCCTACACCATCTTCTACATGGGCATTAACGTCGGCGCGGCGATCGGCACGATCCTCGTCGCCTATCTCGGCCAGACGGTCGGCTGGGGCTGGGGCTTCGGCCTCGCCGGCATAGGCATGCTCGCTGGCCTCCTCGTCTTCGTTCTCGGCAAAGCCGCGCTGAGGGGCGTGGGCGAAGCGCCCGGGCCGCTGACGCGCTCGCGCGAATGGACATTGTACGGAATCGGCCTGGCCGCCGTCGCGGTGATCTGGGCACTGGTCCAGTATCAGGACGTCATCCAGGGGCTGCTCGCCGTCTCCGGCATCGCGCTGCTCGGCTACGTGCTCTACGAAAGCTTCAAACTGCCCAAGGAGCCCCGCGAGCGAATGTTCGCGATCCTGTTCCTGATCAGCCTCAATCCGCTTTTCTGGGGCCTGTTCGAGCAGGCGGGCGGATCGATGAACCTGTTCACCGATCGCTTCGTCGATCGCAGCGGCGTGCCCGCGGGCATCTTCCAGTCGATCAACCCCATCTACATCATCCTGCTCGCGCCCTTGTTCGCGGCGCTGTGGGTATCGCTGGCGCGGCGCGGCAGGGAACCCTCGGCGCCGGCGAAGTTCGGCCTCGCGCTGCTGCAGATGGGCCTGGCCAATCTGGTCCTCGTCTGGGGCGCCGAAGCCTGGGGCATGGCCGCGATGACGCCGGTGTTCCTGGTCTTCATGTATTATTTGTTCGCGACGACCGCGGAGCTCTGCCTGTCCCCGGTAGGCCTGTCGGCGATGAACCGGCTGGCGCCGTCCTATCTGGCGTCGCTGATCATGGGGGCCTGGTTCTACATGACCGCGGTCGGCAATTTCGTCGCCGGCAAGATCGGCGAGGCGACCGGCGGCGAGGGCGGCGAGATGACCAAGCAGGGCCTGCTCGACATCTACAGCCTGTTCGGCTGGATCACGATCGGCATCGGCGTCCTGGTTCTCGCCCTGTCGCCGATCGTCCGGCGCTGGATGCACCTCGACTCGCTCCAGGACGATACCGACGCGCGGATCCGCGATCTCGATGCAACCGGAGAGCCGATCGCCTCCGGTCCGCAGCCGGGCAAGGCATAAAGGAACTACCACTATGGCGAGGACTGTTGTCATCGGAGCGGCGGTCCT
>DATAIU010000014.1:0-50428 GCA_036262495.1 Allosphingosinicella sp. | reverse complement strand
ACTGGCGCCTGTTCCTGCGGTTGGTCGTCCCCGGAGTGATCGGCGGCGTGCTCGGCGCTTATGTGCTGACCCAGATCGACGCCAACGTCGCCAAGCCGTTCGTCCTCACCTACCTGACCGCACTCGGCCTCTACCTGTTCTACCGCGGCGCGATGCACCGCCACACCGAGCGGCAGCCGAAGGTCGTCGCCCCGCTCGGCCTCGTCGGCGGATTCCTCGATGCGGCGGGCGGCGGCGGCTGGGGCGCGATCGTCACCTCCAACCTGCTCGTCCAGGGCAGCAATCCGCGAAAGACGATCGGCACCGTCAACACCGCCGAATTCTTCCTGACGGTCACTATCTCGGCGACCTTCATCGCAGCCCTCGGCTGGAAGGCATTCACGATGCAGACCTCGGGCCTGCTGATCGGGGGAGTCCTGGCGGCGCCGCTCGGGGCCTTCGTCGCGAAGCGGATCGACCCGGACCGGCTGCTGACCTTCGTCGGAGTCGTTCTTAGCCTGAGCAGCCTCTACGGGCTTTATCGGGCCTTCAATCCAGCTTGAACAGGCCCTTGGCGGTGTCGACCTGCTCGCGGATGAAGCGGACCGCCGCTCGGATCCGAGCGAGTTCGGCGAGGTCCTGGTGCACCGTAAGCCAGAGCGAGCGCGTCAGGCTCACCTCGTCAGGCAGGATGCGCACCAGCCCTGCCTCCTCCCGCGCGAGGAAGTGCGGCAGAACGCACAACCCCGCGCCGGCGAGCGTCGCGCGCAACTGCGCGACCAGGTTGCTGCTCTCGACCGACGTCACGCCCCCGGGCGCGACATGCTGGAGGAAATCGAGCTCCGGGAAGTGGAGAAGCTCGCCGATATAGCTGACGAAGCTGTGGCCCCTGAGGTCGTCGCAGCCGCCGATAGGCTCGGCCCGCGCAAGATAGGAGGGCGCGGCGTAGAGGCCGAGATCATAGTCGATCAGTCGCGAGACCATGAGCCGCCCAGCCGGCGGGCGGCTGACCGTGATGACGATGTCGGCCTCCCGCTTAGCCAGGCTGAACACCGCCGATTGGGCGACGAGTTGCACGGTCAGCGCCGGATGGCGCGCCTTCAGCGCGGCGATGCGCGGAGCGAGGAAATAGCTTCCGAAGCCTTCGGGGGCGGCGATGCGCACGACGCCTTCGACGCTCGCCGCGCTGCCCCCCACCGCCTCGCCGGCCCCGATCGCCAGGCGCTCCATGTCCTCGGCGATCGCCAGCAGCCGCCGGCCCTGGTCGGTCGGTGCGTAGCCGGACGGGCTGCGGTCGAACAATTTGGCCTTCAGCGCATGTTCGAGCGCGGCGATCCGCCGCGACAGGGTGGAATGGTCTACGCCGAGCCGGGCCGCCGCCGCCGTGAGCCGACCGCTGCGCGTCACGGCGAGAAAGCTCTTGATGTCGTTCCAGTCGAAATCCGCCATCCATATGTGGATATACGCACAGGCGTATCCGAACAATCCCGATGGCGGGCGCCGTCGGATCATGAGAGAGAGGCTCGTCCCAAATTCGAGGAAAAGACGATGACGTTCCAGGCTGGAGCGGGCGCCGCGAGCGCCGATGTCGAGAGCTTCTATACGCCCGCAGTTGCGGATTTCCGCAAGCCGGGCAATCCGGAAGCGGGCTGGGCGACTCGGAACCCGGAGCGTGCCATGCTCTTTCTGTTCGTGAGCCCGCGCGACTGCGGCGCCCTCGAAGAGCTGATGGCGCTCTGAACCGAAGGACGGACATGGCGGACACGACGAGCGGCGTCTTCAAGCTTCCCGAGAAGCTGCCGACCCCGTCCGAGCTCGCCGAAGCCTGGTCGAAGGTCGTCGCCAATGCCGTCCGGCTCGCTGGCTCTGCCGCGACCCGGCCCCTCGACGCGCACGTCCCCCAGGCCTTCGATCCTTCGGCGCCCATGCGCGCCTTCGGGGAGTTCGCGGCGCATCTCTGGACGCACCCCGCCGAGATGCTGAAGGCCCAGCAAAAGGCGGCCGCGGACTGGGCGAAGCTCTGGCAGGCGAGCGCCGCGAGCGCCGCCGGCAATCCCACCGAACCGGTCGCCGCCCCGGAGCGCGGCGACCGCCGCTTCAACGACCCGGCCTGGAACGAGCCGGTCTTCGACTATCTGAAGCAGGCCTATTTGCTCACGGCGAAGCGCGCCACGGAGATGGTCGCGGAGGCGGAAGGCCTCGACGAAGGCGCCCGCACCCGCATCGAATTCTTCACCCAGCAATATCTGAACGCCATCTCGCCGGCCAATTTCGCCTTTACCAACCCGGAGGCGATACGGCGCGCGATCGGCACGGGCTCGATCAGCCTCCTCTCGGGCCTCGCGAACCTGCTCGCCGACGCCGCCCAGGGCGGCCTCCCCCGGCGCCGCGCGGAGCGCGAGTTCGAGCTTGGCGTCGACATCGCGGCGACCCCGGGCAGCGTCGTCTACCGCAACGCGCTGATGGAGCTCATCCAATACGCGCCCACCACCGAGACGGTCTGGAAGCGGCCGCTCCTCTACGTCCCGCCGCTGGTGAACAAATATTACCTGCTCGACCTCCAGCCCAAATCCTCGCTGATCCGCTGGCTCGTAGAGCAGGGCCACAATGTCTTCGTCATCTCCTGGGTCAATCCGGGTCCCGAACTCGCCGACAAGGACATTGCCGACTACATCCGCCAGGGGCCGATCGAGGCGCTCGATGCGATCGAGCAGGCCACCGGCGAGCGCGAGGTCGATATGTTCGGCTTCTGCATGGGCGGCACGCTCGTCGCAATCGCGCTGGCCTGGCTGGCCGCGAAGGGAGAGAGCGACCGAGTCGCCTCCGCGACCACCATCGGCACGATGTTCGATTTCTCGCGCCTCGGCCAATGGGCGAGCTTCACCGAGCCCGAGCAGCTCCGCGCAATGGAGCGCCACCTGACCCACAAGGGCTTCATGGCCGCCCAGGACCTCCAGGCCCTTTTCTCCGCGGTGCGGGCGAACGACCTCATCTGGTCTTCGGTGGTGAACCATTATCTCCTTGACCGGGAGGCGCCGCCTTCCGACATCCTCTACTGGTTCGCCGACGGCGCCCACATCCCGCGCGCCTTCCTCCTGTCCTGGGCGCAGGACGTGCTGCGCGACAACAAGCTCGCCAAGGGCACCCTCGAGGTCGACGGCGTCAGCATCGACCTCGGCGCGGTGAAGACGCCGCTGCTCGCGATCAGCCTCAAGGACGACCATGTCAGCGCCTGGCAGGCGACCTACGACAGCGCTCGCCTGCTCGGCGGCGAGGTGAGCTTCATGCTCGGCGGATCGGGCCACAATGCCGGCGTTATCAATCCGCCGAGCGCCAACAAGCACGGATATTGGGTCAACGAGGATATGCCCGAGACCGCGGAGGCGTGGCTCGAAGGCGCGACGCGCGAGGAAGGCAGCTGGTGGCCCTGGTGGCAGAAACGCCTCGGCGCGGGCCAGGAGCGCGTGCCGGCCCGCGCCCCCGGCGACGGCAAGCTCGAACCTCTCTGCCCCGCCCCCGGCACCTACGTCCGCGCCCGGGGCTGAGACGTTCGCGCTACCGCCGGGGTTTGCGGAAGCGCAGGACGAACTGGTCCGTCTTCCCGCGAATCCCGGTCTCCTGCACCTTCGCGCTGTGGTCGTCGGCGGGGTGGCCCAGGAGGTCGCTTTCGGCTTCGAGCCGGAAGCCGGCCGCCTCGACCTCGCGCTTCACGAGAGCGCTCTCGACGCGGTGCAGCGTCGATGTGACGCCGGCGCCGACTCCGGGCCCCGCCTCATGGTCGACGATGAAATAGATCCCGCCGGGCTTGAGCGCGCGGAACGCGGCGGCGTTGATCGCGGCGGCGCCGTCGCCGCTCGCGAGCTTCACGTTCTTGAAATCGTGATAGTTGAGCGTCGTCCAAACGACGTCGACGGGCTCTGGCGCAGGGATCGTGCCCGGCTCCGCGACCGTGACGACGATGTTCGGCCGCGCCGCGGCCAGCTCCTGCAGGGTGGGCGAAGGCCGTCCCGCCATGGCGTAGACTCGTCCCTCCGGGCCGACCAGACCGCTCAGGATCCGCGTGAAATAGCCGCCGCCCGGGGCCAACTCGGCGATCCTGTCGCCCGGCCGCACCCCCGCGAAGGCGACGAGCTCGGCGGGCCTCCTGTCGGCGTCGCGGATTCGGTCCGCCTCGGGCCGGATCGGATCGGCCAGGATCGCCCGATAGTCGACGCTGGAAGCGGGCGGCGAGGTGGCGCAGCCGCCCGCGGCGAAACCGAGCGAAAGTGCGAGGAGGAGCGGTCGGATCATGGCTTTACCTTTCGTGAGTCGGCGCGCCCTTATCACGCCGCTCACGTCGCAGGCGACAAGCCTTGCCCGCCCGCGCTAAAGCGGCGCGATGAAGAAGTCCGCGACCGAAGTGATGCAGGAGATCATGTCCGCCGCCGTCCTCGACGCCGTGGCCGCCCTCAAGGCCGCGTCGAAGGGCGTCCCGAACACGCTGCTGCGCGACCTCAATGCGATCCACGCCAACACGACCCTCGCGGACCTGCCCGCGGAGCTTCAGTCGGCGATCTCGGCGAGCGTCCGGAGCGCCTTCGCGCGGCTGCTGAGGGAAGGCTATTCGATCGGCGAAGGCGCCGCCCCTCCGCGGCCGTCCCGCCCGGGCGGCCCCCCGCGCCCGGGCGGAGCGCCCGGCGGCGGCCATCATCGCCCGCAGCGCCGGCCGCCGCCGCGCCGCGACCGCCCTGAAGGCGGCCGCCCGCCCCGCAAGGGTCCGTCCGGAGGCCGCGGCGGCGGCGGCAAGGGACGCTGACCGCGAGCCGATAATGAGCGAAGGCGAGGCGGCGCGAACCAACGTGACCGGCGGCTGCCATTGCGGCGCCGTCCGGTTCGCGGCGGACGCGCCGCGGAACCCCGAGATACTTGACTGCAACTGCTCGATTTGCGCGAAAACGGGGTTTCGCCACCTCATCGTCCCCCACTCGGATTTCCGCCTCCTTTCCGGCCATGCGGAACTCGCCTCCTACCGCTTCGGGACTGGCGCCGCCGAGCATCTTTTCTGCCGAATCTGCGGGGTGAAGAGCTTCTACCAGCCGCGCTCGCATCCTGACGCGTGGAGCCTCAACTTCAACGCTCTCGACAATGTCTCCGCCCTCCGCCCCACGGTCCGGCTCTTCGACGGAGGCAATTGGGAGAGAGCCCGCGTAACGCTTGGCTAGTCGGTCAGTCCATGTGCCTGAGGCCCACGCGCAGATAGTCCCAGCCGGTCAGCAGGGTGAGTGCGGCCGCTGTCCACAGGCTGGCGAGGCCGACTTGGTGGACCCAGAGCCATTGCGGCAGGGCGCCGCCGAGGATCAGCGCGCCCAAAGCGACGAGCTGGAGCGCCGTCTTCCATTTGGCGAGGCGGCTGACAGGGATCGAGACCTGGATTCCGGCGAGGAACTCGCGCAGGCCCGAGACGGCGATCTCGCGGAGCAGGATGACCAGCGCCGGGACGATGTGGAAGCCGTGGATGACCGGCTCGCCGCTGTGGGCGCGCGCCGAGACCAGCATGATGATGACCGAGGCGACCATGATCTTGTCGGCGATCGGATCGAGGAAGATTCCCAGCCGCGACACCGTCCCCTGCGCCCGCGCCAGATAGCCGTCGAAATAATCGGTGATGCCGACGACGCAGTAGAGTCCGAACGTGATCGCATAATCGTACCAGCCGGGCTTCCAGAGCAGGAAGACGAGCAGCGGCACCGCGAAGATACGCGACAAAGTGAGGATGTTGGGCAGGGTCAGCATCGTCAGGCGGCGCCACCCATAGCGGCGCGAGCCGCGGCTGTGAACGTTTGACCGGCGCGCGCGAGCGGCTAAGACGGCGCGCTCATGCTTCAGCCCCTCCCCGCCGACGCCGCCTGAGGCCCGTGCAGGATTCGATCCACCTCCTGTCGAAGCGGCGCTTCCTGCCTTTGTTCGTCACCCAGTTCCTCGGGGCGTTCAACGACAATCTCTACAAGTCCGCGATGGTGATCCTCGTCACCTACGCCATCTACTCCGACCCGACCAAGGAGGCGACCTTCAACGCGGTCGCCGGAGCGCTGTTCATCCTCCCCTTCTTCCTTTTCTCGGCGCTGGCGGGACAGCTCGCCGACGGCGGCGACAAGGCGCGGATCATCCGCATCGTCAAGACCGCGGAGATCGCGATCATGGTCGCCGGCGCGATCGGGCTCCTGATCCACTCTATCCCTCTGCTCCTCGCGGGACTGTTCGCAATGGGCGTCCATTCGAGCTTCTTCGGGCCGATCAAATACGCGATCCTTCCGCAGCATCTGCGCGGCGACGAGGTGCTTGCCGGGACCGGCCTCGTCGAGGCCGGAACCTACATCGCGATCCTTCTCGGAACGATCGCTGGCGGCCTTCTCGGCGCGGAGCATGTCCAATATGCCGCCGCCGGAGTCCTGGTCGTGGCCGCGCTCGGCTGGTTCGCCGGCCGGCAGGTGCCCCCCGCCCCGCCCGAACCCGACGCTCCGCCGGCCAAGATGGACTGGCACATCGTCCGCGCGTCGATCGGGCTCGTCAACGCGACGCTGCACATTCCGCGCCTCTTCCTCGCCATCGTCGCGATCAGCTTCTTCTGGATGATGGGAGCGATCCTCGCCGCGCAATTTCCCCCGCTCGTCAAGAACGTGCTTCACGCCGACGAGCAGGTGGCGACCCTGTTCCTGGCCATCTTCTCGGTCGGGGTCGGCCTGGGGTCGGTACTGATCAACCGGTTGCTGAAGGGCCGGGTCGCCGCCGTCTATTCGCCGGCCTCCGCCCTGGCGATGGGGGCGTTCATCATCCACCTCTACTGGAACGTCCGGCAATGGCCGGTCCCGCTCGGCGGACTTATGGACCTTTCCACCTTCGTCCTCATACCGCGCGCGGAGTGGGTGATGGTCGACCTGTTCGGAGTCGCGGTCTCGGGAGGCATGTTCGTCGTTCCGCTCTATGCCTTCCTGACGACGACGGTGCCGAAGTCGGAGACCGCGCGGACGGTGGCAGCGAACAACATCGTCAATTCAGGCGCCATGGTGCTCGCCGCTCTGGTCCTCACCGGCCTGGTCCTGCTCGGCGTGTCGGTGGCGGAAACCCTGCTGATGGTCGCGGTCTCGAGCGCCGGCGCGGCGTGGCTGGCGTGGAAGCTGCACAAGGCCTGCGACTAGGCCTCAGGCAAGATAGGCGCCGAAGAAAGCGAGGCCGCCGGCATAGGCCAAAAGGAAGAGCTTGAGGTCGTCGGCAGCTGGGATGAGTCGTTCCATGACCGGCCGGTTAACGCGGTCTTTACCATCGCCGCAATCATCGCCGGGACGCGTTTTTGCGGCTGTCCCAAAGGGGACCAAAACTAACACAGATCATTGCGCCGAGATCGAGAACCTCATCGTGGACACGCGTCCCGCGTTTCGTCGCCTTCACGCCGGACGGAGGGCGTTTCTGGGTATCGTCGGAAGCGCGCGGGAAGCGGGCGCCGAGCCCTCCGTCATAACCAGCGGCGAGATCCGTTTTACCATCCGGGCGCGCGCCGCCCTTTGACCTGACTTAATTGTTGATTCGCCCGGCCATCGTCTCTAGAGGGCGGGCCCTGCCTTTGCTGCGTCGCGGCGAAGGCTCCGTCCGAGACAGTCGGCGCCCCGAGCATCAGCGAAGGGCTTAATCTCCGGCCTAGACGGGGTAGAGAATTTCGGCCTGCCGCGTGCGATGCGGGTGCCGCTGCCTTGAAGCTTTCGCTTCGGGCCAGTTCACTCTCCCCAGAACGGACATGGCTTGCCGCTTCGGCGGGAGGCCAATGCATGCGTCCTGCGGATGGTCCGCCGGCCGCGAAGTGGAGAGTAAGATGGATCGAGCTCAAAAGTCCGAGCAGGTCGCACGACTCAAGCAGACGTTCTCCGAGACGAGCGTGGTGGTCGTCACCCGCAATCTCGGCCTGACGGTGGCCCAGTCCACCGCCTTGCGGAACCGGATGCGCGATGCCGGCGCGAGCTACAAGGTCACCAAGAACACGCTCACCCTGATTGCGCTCAAGGACACGCCCTACGCTCCGATCGGCGACCTGCTGACCGGGCCGACGGCCCTCGCCACCTCCTCCGATCCCGTCGCGGCCGCCAAGGTGGCCGTAGACTTCGCGAAGACGACCGACCGGTTCGAAATCGTGGGCGGGGCGATGGGCGATACCGTCCTCGACGTGAACGGCGTGAAGGCGCTGGCCGAGCTTCCGTCGCTCGACGAGCTGCGCGCCAGGATCGTGGGCCTCATCCAGGCGCCCGCGACCAAGATCGCCCAGGTCATCCAGGCGCCGGCGGCGCAGCTCGCCCGGGTCTTCGGGGCCTATGCCGCGAAGGAAGCCGCGTAAATCACAGTGAACTGACCCAATCCGTCACCCCGGCGAAGGCCGGGGGCCCAGCGGGTGAAGAACATGGTGTTCGAACCTCCCTGGGATCCCGGCCTGCGCCGGGATGACGACCAACGATATGGAGTAATTGAAATGGCCGACATCCAGTCCCTCGTCGACAAGCTTTCCGAGCTGACCGTTCTTGAAGCCGCCGACCTCGCCAAGGCCCTCGAAGAGAAGTGGGGCGTCTCGGCCGCCGCTGCGGTCGCGGCCGCTCCGGCCGCCGGCGGCGGCGCCGCGGCTCCGGCCGCCGAGGAGCAGACCGAGTTCGACGTCATCCTCGTCAACGACGGCGGCAAGAAAATCAACGTGATCAAGGAAGTGCGCGCGATAACCCAGCTCGGCCTCGGCGAAGCCAAGGCGCTGGTCGAAGGCGCTCCCAAGCCCGTCAAGGAAGGCGTCAACAAGGCCGAAGCCGAGGAGCTCAAGAAGCGTCTCGAGGAAGCCGGCGCGACCGTCGAGCTGAAGTAAATTTCAGGATCGTCGGGGACGATCCTGGGCTAAAGGAAGGGGCGGCCCCGGGAGGGGCCGCCCCTTTCTCGTGTCGGTCCTGGTCAGCTGAGCGCGCGGGCCTCGACGTCCTCGTGGAGCCCCGAGGGGTTCTCGGCATCGAAATGCGCGAGCTCTCCTTCGACCGGCACGCCCACGGCGAACGTCGCGGTGCACCGGCCCTCGCTGCCGTCCGGGAGACGATAGCGGGCGTCGGCGACGACCACCGGCAGGATCGAATCGCCGTGCACCTCGCCGCGAGGCATGGCGACCGCTGCCTCGACCGTGCGCGCCTCGCCCGCCCCGATCGTCGCCGGCGGCGTGTCGGCATGGTCCCGCGGCTCGATCAGCGCGCGCTCCATCTCGCTTGAGCCGCTGGCCAGCATCCAGGTCGAGACGCGCACGTCCTCCGCATCCGCATTGCCGAGATTGTCGAGGGTCAGCTGGAACTCGACGCGGGCATCCTTTTCGCCGACTCCGGCGCGGATCGGCCGCATCGAAAGCTCAATGCGCGGCTGGCCCGCCGGAGCGGCCGCTGCAAGCGGAGCGGCGGCGAGCACCGGGCTGGCCTCGGGCTCAGGGGCGGCAGCGACCGCGGGCTCGTCATAGGCCCGGTCATAATCTTCGACCACGGCCGTGCGGCGACGGCGACGGAGCAACAGGAAAGCGGCCAGGCCGAGGATCAGTAACCCGCCGAGGACCCAGGGGAGGACCGACGGGGTGCGGGCCGCCTGAGGCTGCGGAGCGGGGGCGACCGCGGCAGGCGCTTCCGGAAGGACGTCGGGCGCGGCTGCCGGCGGAATGAGCTCCGCCGGCGGCGGGGGGACAGCCTCCGGCGCCGCCGGGGCCGCCGCGGCCGGGGCCGGGGCCGGGGCGGCCGGAGCGGTACGCACTGTCCGGGTCACGCTCGTTGTCGGGCGGGCACGCGGCGTTTGAGCTGCGCGGCGCACCGTGGTCGCCGCCGCGGGGGCAGTCGCCTCAGGCGCGGGGGCGGGCGTCTCGACGGCAATGGTATCGGCAGGCGGCGGGGTCTCAGCCGGCGCGGGCGCCGGCGCAGGAAGAACCTCCGCGGCGGGCGGATCGGCGGGCGGCTGCGCCTCCTGCGCGAGCAGCGCGGTTGCGGGGAGCACGGCGGCGGCGAAGAGCAACGCGGCGGTGCGGCTCAGCGTGGGGGTCTGGCGTTTCATGACACCAGAACAACGAACTCCGTCCCGCGGGTCCGGCATCGGGACGAACCGTGCGGACGGGACGACCGCCCGTTACCGCGAGCCGCCTCAGGCGGCGATGTCGTAGGGCTGGATTTCGCCGGTGAGGTAGAGGCTGCGCGCCTTGGCCCGGGACAGCTTTCCGGAGCTGGTTCGAGGCAGAGTGCGCGGCGGCACAAGCTCGATCACGCAGTTCATGCCGGTGATCGCCCGGACGCGCTCGCGAATGATGTCGCGCAGGCGCGAGCGCTCCTCCACGTCCGACGTCCGGCACTGGACGAGCACGGCCGGAGTCTCCTCGCCGCCCGGCGTCGTGATCGAGAAAGCGGCGATGTCGCCGGCCTTGAACCCGGGTAATTGCTCCACGGCCCACTCGATGTCCTGCGGCCAATGGTTCTTGCCGTTGACGATGATCATGTCCTTGGCCCGCCCGACGATGTAGAGATAGCCCTCCGACATGTAGCCCATGTCCCCGGTGTCGAGCCAACCCTCCCCGTCCAGGCACACCGCGGTCGCTTCCTCGTCGCGGAAATAGCCGACCATGACGGACGGGCCGCGGCAAAAGACCTTGCCGATCTCGCGGTTGCCGAGCGTCCTGCCGTCCTCGTCGCGGATCGCGACCTCCATGTCGCGCACCGGCTTTCCGCAATTGACGATCGAGCGATAGCGCTGCGGCCGGTCGCGCTGCATCTTGCCGTCGCCAGACAGGGTGGTCTCCTCCACGAGCTCGACGACGATGCCTTCGCCGGGCGGCATGATCGTCACCGCCAGCGTCGCTTCGGCGAGGCCGTAGCTCGGCAGGAAGCTGCTCGCCCTGAAGCCGGCGGGAGCGAAAGCGTCGACGAACGACTGCATGACGTCGGGACGGATCATGTCGGCGCCGTTGCCCGCGATGCGCCAGCGCGACAGGTCGAAACGCTCCGCGACATTCGTCTGGCTCGATACCCGCCGGGCGCAGATGTCGTAGCCGAAAGTAGGGGCGTAGCTGCCCGTCGTGCCCTCGTTGCGGGTGATGAGATCGAGCCAGGCCAGCGGGCGGCGGGCGAAATCCTCAGTTTTCAGATAGTCGGTCGAAATCTGGTTCGCCATCGAGGAGAGCAGGCAGCCGACCAGCCCCATGTCGTGATACCAGGGCAGCCACGATATGCACCGGTCGGTCTCGATGATCTCCATGCCGTGGCTGTGCGCGGCGAGATTGTTGAGCAGTCCGCGGTGGGTGACCGCCACTCCGTGAGGGAAGCGCGTCGATCCGCTCGAATATTGAAGATAGGCGATGTCGTCCGGCCCGGCGGCCGCTAGCTCGACGGAGGGCCCGTCGCGGCCCGCAAAGGCGGCCCAGGACTCGCTCGTGACCCCGGCCGCGCGCGCCGCGACGGCGGCCATGCCGGCAAGCTCCTCGGGGTAGAAGAGGTGGACCGGATCCGCGCTGTCGAGCTGCACCTTGAGCTGATCGACATAGGCGTCGCGCCCGCCGAAGGAGGTCGGCAGCGGCAGCGGCACCGGCCAGGCCCCGGCATAGACCGCGCCGAAGAAGAGCGCGGCGAATTCGGGGCTGGTCTCCGCCACGATCGCGATCCGGTCGCGCGGCTGGACCCCCAACGCCATCAGGCGGCGCGCCGCGGCCAGGGCGTCCTCGCGCAGCTCGGCGAAAGTGTAGGCGCGAGTAAGGACCGCGCGGGGATCGTGGAAATTCAGCCCTCTCTTGCCCCGGGCGGCATAGTCGAGCGCCTCCCCGAGCGTGTCGAAATCCGCGAAGCGGCGCGGAAGATCGTCCGCGGTCGGCGTCGGGACCAAGGTCTCGGGCACGGTCAGGGCGGATCCTTCTGTTCGAATGGGGTGGGCCGGCAAAGCTTCCGCGGGCGGAGAGGTCACGCGTTTATAATCGGAGCCGACTGTGGCACAATCATGGCGCGTGAGATCCCGGACCCCCCGAAAACCGCGGCCGCCCCTCGAGGAAGAGGCCCTGGAACGGCTCGCGCTCTTCTATGCCGGCCGCTACGCGACGACGCGCGCGAAGCTCGCCGCCTATCTCGACCGCAAGATCAGGGAAAGGGGCTGGGAAGGGCGCGGCGCAGCGCCCGTCGACACGCTCGTCGAGCGTTTTGCCGTCCTCGGCTATGTCGACGACCGCGCCTTCGCCGCGGCGAGGACCGGCGCGTTGCTGCGGCGCGGTTATGGCCAGCGGCGGGTCGCGGCGGCGCTGCGCGGAGCGGGGATCGGCGAGGCGGACGCGGCAGAATCCCACGCGCTGGCGGAGGAACAGGCGCTTGCGGCCGCCCATCGCTTCGCGCGCCGCAAGCGCCTCGGCCCCTATGGCGACGCCGGCCCCGATCCCAGGGCTCGGCAGAAGGCCGCCGCGGCGATGATCCGCGCCGGACACCGGATGGAGCTGGTGTGGAGGGTGCTCGGCTCCTCGCCGGGGGACCTCCCCGACCCTGATGTCCCATAAGAACAACCGTAAACGGTTCACAAGGCGACGAAAGCCGTGATAGTCACCCGCCTTTCTGTGTGGATCGGCCGTTGATGACGTCGCGCCGGGAGACGAGTGCTGGGATCGGTGCGGCGGACGACGCCGCGGACGCGACCGCGCGCGCCGAGGAAGAAGGTCTTCTCAGGATCACCGGCACGATGAAATGGTTCGACGCGACGCGCGGGTTCGGCTTCCTCGTCAGCGACAAAGTGGATGGTGACGTCCTCGTCCATTTCAGCGTGCTCAAGGAGCATGAGCGGCGCAGCCTCCCGGAAGGCGCCGTCGTCGAATGCCTGGTCGCCGAGCAGGAACGCGGCCTTCAGGCGCGCAGGATCCTGGCAATCGACTTCAGCAAGGCCGTCGCGGCGGAGGCATCCCGCGGCGGTTCGTCGAGCGGTGAGCGCGTCGATCCATCGGCGCTGCTGGACGAGGCCGGGGCGTTCGAGCCGGTGCGGGTCAAATGGTTCAACCGTCTCAAAGGCTATGGCTTCCTCGTCCGCGACGGGGCGAATGAGGACGGCCAGGACATATTCGTCCACATGGAAACGGTCCGCCGCGGCGGCCTGGCCGATCTCATACCGGAGCAGACGTTGCGCGCGCGCATCGCCGAGGGGCGCAAGGGGCCGCTCGCGGTCGAGGTCGAGCCGCGGTGAGCGGCGCCGCGACGGCGCGCTTGCCTAGACCCCTTGCGCGGCGCTAGGCGGCGCGGCCATGGGCTTCCTGAAGCAGCTTTTCACCTGGTGGGAGGGCGCGACGCTGACAACGTCGCTGCACATGCGCCGCCACGGCCGAAAGGTCGGCACCGATGCGGTCGGCAATATCTATTACGCGTCGAAGAAGGGCGACCGCCGCTTCGTCATCTACAACGGCCCCAACGACGCCAGTCGAGTTCCCCCCGAATGGTTCAGCTGGCTGCACCATCAGATCGACGACGTGCCCGACGAGGCGCTGCCGCCCCCGCCTCCCTTTCTGAAGCCGGCTGAACCCAACCTCACCGGGACCCCTGCCGCCTATCGCCCGTCCGGCGCGCTGGAGCGGGGAGCCCAGCGCCAGGCCGCGAGCGGCGACTATGAGGCGTGGACTCCGGAGGGGGCATGACCGCCCGCGGCGGCCGCGCGGCGGCGATGATCCTGGTGGCGGCGCTTGGCGGCTGCGGCCGCGAGGACCGCGGCAACGGCACGGCGGCGCGCGACCCCGCCGAGCCGAAGACGGTCGACGTGCCCCAGACGGTGACCGTGGTTGCCCCGGGTACGACGCCGATGCCCGAACGGGTCGCGGTGCTCGGCCTGCTCAACAAGCGCAACGGGGTCAAACGCGATCTGACCCTGAAACCGGGCCAGGCTGTGCGCGTCGGCGACGCCATCGTCCGGCTGCGCGCCTGCGAGACGACCGCGCCATGGGAGGTGCAGAAGCTGACCGGCGCGTTCGTCCAGCTCGACGTGCGCAACGCGCAGGACCGCTGGCAGCGCGTCTTCTCGGGCTGGCTCTACAAGGAGACGCCATCCCTGAACGTCGTCGAGCACCGGGTCTACGACGTCTGGCCCAAGAGCTGCGCGATGACGCATCCCGACGCGGCGGCATCGACGGTCCGCGCCGGTGCCGCGGCGAGCAGCCGGTCGAGCGCCGCGAATTCGGCTCCGGAACCAGAAAGATCGCCGGCGAAGGCCGGCTCGCGGCCGTCCGGCATTCCGGACGAGAGCGCCGATTCCAACAGCAGGAGATAGTCCGCCTGTGTCACCTCGACGGCGCCGAGGCTGCTCAGGTGATCGGTCATGAACTGGCAATCGAGCAGCCGGTAGCCCCCGACCCTGAGCCGTGCGACCAGCCAGGCGAGCGCAACCTTCGAAGCGTCGCGGCGCGTCGAGAACATGCTTTCGCCGAAAAAGGCCGCGCCGAGGCTGACGCCGTAGAGCCCGCCGACCAGCTCGTCCGCCACCCAGCATTCGACCGAATGGGCGTGGCCGCGCTCGTGCAGCAAGCGGTAGCTTGTCTCTATCGAGCCGTTGATCCAGGTTTCCTCGCGCTCCGCGCAGCGGCGGACGACCTCCGCGAAGGCTGTATCGGCGGTCACCTCGTATTCGCCCGAGCGAAGCGTCTTCCTGAGCGAGCGGGAGAGGTGGAACGCCTCGAGCGGGAGGATCGCACGCCGCCGCGGCTCGACCCAGAAGACCTCCTCCGCATCCCGGCTGTCCGACATGGGGAAGACCCCGATCGCATAGGCGCGAAGCAGCAGGTCCGGATCGATCAGCGCCATGCCGGCCGCTCTAGCCGCCGCAGGCCGGCGACTGAAGCGCCGCCGCGATCAGAGTATCTCGCGGACCTTGTCCTGTGGGCGGCAGAGCCGGACCCCCTTCTCGGTCCGCACCAGCGGCCGCTCGATGAGGCGCGGGTTGCGGATCATCGCATCGAGGACCGCGTCGTCGCCGGCGCCTTCGAGGGAGGCCGCCTCCTCCTCCCTGCGGCGTAGACCCTCGCCGGGCTCCAGGCCGGCCTCCCGGTAGAGTTCGGTCAGCTCGTCGCGCGACGGCGGCGTGCGGAGATATTCCACCACCGTCACGTCGGCGCCGCTCTCGCGCAAAATCTCCAGCGTCTTGCGCGAAGTGCCGCAATCGGGGTTGTGCCAGATCGTCGCCTTCATTCTCATCTCCGCTCGAAGACCTCTCCCAGGTCCCTCTAACGCATTCCAGCGGCTCAGATCGACTTCAGATATTCGAGCAGCGCCTTCTTCTCGGCGTCGCTGAGCCGGGTCCCGAAGTCGTGCCCGCAGCGGCTCTCGCCCGAGGCGAGGTCGTCCTCTGTGCAGCCGCGGGTCTCGCGCACCTGCGCTCCGGCGGACTGGTTGCGGGCAAGGCCGACGAGAACGGTGTCGTAGCGATTGCCGACCTTGAACCTCTTGGGCCGGTCGCGCGGCGACCTCAGCAGGTCCGCCAGAGTCGGCACCGAGCCGTTGTGGAGATAGGGGGCGGCCGCCCAGATGCCGCGCAGGACCCGGGATTCATATCGGATCGGGCCGGCTTTGCCCCCGCACGAAGCGGGCGGTGCGACAGCGTAGGTGCCGAGCAGTTCGTCGACCGCCGGCTTGTGCTTCTTGGCGGTCACGGCTGCGGTCTCGGCGCTGCCATATGTGAACAGCGAAACCCCGAAAGCCTCTTGGAAGATCGATCCGATCACTCCGATGCCGAGCAGGGCGAACGTGTCGGCTTCGGCGCCGACTGCCGGCCCCACCGGCGCCCTGGCCCCCTCGAACACGCCGCTCTTCACCTTTCTGTGGAGGATGGCATATTCCGCCTTATCGGTGCCGACGTCGCACAGGGGCGTCGCCCAGGTCGAGCTCGGCGGGATGAGGCGGAGGGCGCCGGGGCGCTTGCCGTGGCATTCGGTGCAGCCGCCGTCCTCAGGCCTGCGCTCATAGATGCGCCGGCCCTGGGCGGCGAGGGCCGCGTCCAGCGCCCAGGGCCAGCGCGGCGGCCCGATCTTGCGCACGAGATGCTCGATCCGCTCGAGGTTCTTCCACTGGGCCGAATTGCCGGCGAGAAAATCGACATGGCCATCCCGACGGCTGGGCCGAAAGACGCCGAAGACCCCGTAGACCTGGCCGAGATTGCGGGCGAGGCCCAGGAGGTCGTCGCCATTCGCCGAAAAGCCCGGCCATTGCGTCCGGTCCTGCTTCGCCGCGTTCCACAGGAAGGGGTAGCGGACGGGGGCGTCCGCCAGGGCGATATTGCCCGGGATGAGGAAGCTCGGCGGCGGCCCGATGTCCATCCCGACGAGCCGGTTGTAGATCATCGAGACGGCGTCGAGACGGCCGAGCCCCCAGCCCCGGGGCGGCAGCGCCCGGGTGACGAGCATATGCTCGCGCAGGTGATAGTCGGACACCTCCTTCCTGAGCGCGGCGACCTTCGCCGGCGGGGCGCCCGGTCCGAGCACCTTCGCCGCGAAGGCGGCGAAAGCGGAGTGACTGGCGAGAACCGCCGCGACCGCAGCGTCGAGATCCGTCACCAACGCGTGGAAGTCGACCAGGGCCGGTCCGCCATCGACTCGAAACTCGCGGTTGCCGACCGCGATCTGCCGAGTGTGGCAGGCGGAGCAGTTCATCGCCAGATACCGTGTGCCGGCATAGCTGCCCGTCATGAAGCCGACCGGCAGGCCGTTCGCATTGGCGCGGTTGGGGAGGTAGCCGTAGCGGGCGAGGCCGTCGGCGAGGAAGGGCGCCCCGTGGCGAGTCCTCAGCGCCCTGGCCCAAAGATAGGGGATGAGCCGCGAGCCCTGGTCGCGGCTGTAGAAGTCCGCCCGGGCGGCGGGCGTCCAGGACGAACCCTGGTTGAGGAAGACGGGACCGGCCGCCGACGCGGCTCCCGCCGCGCAGGCAAGCACGGTGGTCAGGGCGACCCTGCGAAGATTCTCGTTGAATCGAGCGATGCGCATCTCCCGCCCCCCAGTATTGCGGATGGAACCCGCACTTGCGGGGCAGACGCCGACGCCCAGAGCCGCAGCGGGACGCTAACACGCGGCGCCGCGGCGCTCAAACCAATAGGATATACTAAGTCCGATTTGGGGTAATCTTTCCGAGCGTCACCGGAAACCTATTGCTCGCGCGCCAGCCACTCCTCGAGCCATTTGATAGTGTAGTTTCCGGCGAGGAAGTCAGGCTCGTTGACGAGCTTCTGGTGGAGGGGGATGGTGGTCTTCATCCCCTCGATGACGAATTCCTCGAGCGCGCGCCTGAGACGCATGATGCAGCGCTCCCGGGTCGAGCCGTAGACGATCAGCTTCGCGATCATGCTGTCGTAATAAGGCGGCACCTTGTAGCCGACGTAGAGGCCGCTATCGACGCGGACGTGCATGCCCCCGGGGGCGTGGAAGCCTTTCACGGTACCCGGCGACGGCGCGAATGTCTGCGGGTCCTCCGCATTGATCCGGCATTCGATCGCGTGGCCGCGGAAGGTGACCTGGTCCTGCGTGCAGGAGAGCGGCTCGCCCGCCGCGATCCTGATCTGCTCGCGGACGAGGTCGATGCCGGTGATATATTCGGTCACCGGATGCTCGACCTGGAGCCGGGTGTTCATCTCTATGAAGAAGAATTCGCCCTTCTCGTAGAGGAACTCGATCGTGCCGGCGCCGCGATAGCCCATCTCGGCCATGGCCTTGGCGACGATCCCGCCCATCCGGTCGCGCTCCTCGGGGGCGATGACGGGCGAGCCGGCTTCCTCGAGCACCTTCTGGTGGCGGCGCTGCAGCGAGCAGTCGCGCTCCCCCAGATGGATGGCGTGGCCCTTACCGTCGCCGAACACCTGGAACTCGATGTGGCGCGGGTCACCGAGATATTTCTCGATATAGACGGTGTCGTCGCCAAAGGCATTCTTGGCCTCGGACCGGGCCTGGCTGAGCTGGCTGTCAAGCTCGTCCTCGGAACGGACGATCTTCATCCCTCGGCCGCCGCCGCCCGACGCGGCCTTGACCAGCAGCGGGTAGCCGGTTTGCGCCGCCACCGCTCGGGCCTCCTCCGGCCCCTCGACCGGACCGTCGGAGCCGGGCACCAGCGGCAGGCCCAGCTTCGCCGCCGTGCGCTTCGCCTCCACCTTGTCACCCATCACCCGGATATGCTCCGGCTTGGGCCCGATCCAGACGATGTTGTGGAGTTCGACGATCTCGGCGAAGCGGGCGTTCTCCGAGAGGAAGCCGTAGCCCGGATGGATGGCGTCCGCGTGGCTGATCTCGGCCGCGGAGATGATCGCGGGGATGTTGAGATAGCTGTCCGCCGCCGCCGGCGGGCCGATGCAGATCGCCTCGTCGGCGAGGCGCACATGCATCGCGTCGCTGTCGGCCGTCGAATGGACGGCGACGGTCTTGATGCCCATTTCGTGGCACGCGCGATGGATTCGAAGCGCGATCTCGCCGCGATTGGCGATGAGGACCTTGCCGATCATCTAGTCGATGATCACCAGCGGCTGATCAAATTCCACCGGCTGGGCATCGACGACGAGGACCTGGGAAACCGTCCCCGGTTTCGGCGCCGTGATCGGGTTCATCACCTTCATCGCCTCGATGATCAGCAGGGTGTCGCCCTCATTCACCTTTTGCCCGGGCGTGACGAAGGGCTTCGCGCCCGGCTCGCCGGCGAGGAAGACGGTGCCGACCATCGGCGACTTGACGGCGCCGGGATGGGCCGCCGGAGGAAGGTCGGCGGGCGGAGCCGGTGCGGCCTGGGAAGATGCTGCGGCCGGCAGCGGCGGCGGCGGTGCGGGGAGCGCGGCGACGGCGATGCTCCGCTTCACGACGATCTTGCGGTCGCCATCCTCCACCTCGATCTCGGTGAGGTCGTTCTGGTTGAGAAGCTCCGCGAGCTGCCGCACGAGATCGGCCTCGATCCTCATGCCCCCCTGCGGGGCGGCTTCTTCATCGCTCATGCGGATCTCTTTCCTGTTCCGGGCTGGCCCGTCGAACCGCGCGCTTCCCTGTCAGAGACCGGCGGCCGCGTCCAGAGCCAGCAAATAGGAACGGGCGCCGAAGCCGGCGACGACGCCGCTGGCCACCCGCGCGATCAGGCTGCGCCGCCGGAAGCTCTCACGGGCCGCGGGATTCGACAAATGGACCTCGATGACGGGCACGGCGACCGCCTTGATCGCGTCGTGGATGGCGACCGAGCTGTGGGTGAAGCCGCCGGCGTTGATCAGCACGGCCTTGGCACGGCGCGCGGCCGCCTCCTGGATCCAGTCGACGAGGTGGCCCTCGTGGTTGGACTGGCGGATATCGACCGCGAGGCCCAGCTCGCACGCCCGGTCCTCGAGCCGCGCGGCGATATCGTCGAGCGTCTCGGACCCGTAGATTTCCGGCTCGCGCGTCCCCAGAAGGTTGAGGTTCGGGCCGTTCAGCACGTAGACGATAGGTGGCGTCGCCATGGCGGGACGCTATAAAGCGGGCCATGGTTCAGGACGACACTTTTTCGATCCGGGTCAACGGCGAGCACCGGCGCGTCCCCAAGGGCATCAGCGTCGCCGACCTCGCGCGCGAGCTCGGCCTCGAGCCGACCCGCGTCGCGGTCGAGCGCAACCTCGAGATCGTGCCGCGTTCGACGCTAGCCGCCGTGGCGGTCGAAGACGGCGACGATTTCGAGATCGTGACTTTCGTAGGTGGGGGCTGACCCCCTGCGCGTCACCCCGGACTTGATCCGGGGTCCACCTTGCTGCTTTGGCAGAAGCAAGAAGATGGATGCCGGATCGAGTCCGGCATGACGAAATTGGAATGAGTCAAATGGACCAATCCTGCGCCGACCGCTGGACCCTCGCCGGCCGGACGTTCACGTCCCGGCTGATCGTCGGCACCGGCAAGTACGAATCGTTCCGGCAGAATGCGGCGGCGGTCGCGGCATCGGGCGCGGAGATCGTCACCGTGGCGGTGCGGCGGGTCAACATCTCGGACCCGAAGCAGCCGATGCTGATGGACTTCATCGATCCGAAGAAGGTCACTTACCTCCCCAATACGGCGGGCTGCTTCACGGCCGACGAGGCGGTGCGCACCCTGCGCCTGGCGCGCGAGGCTGGAGGCTGGAACCTGGTCAAGCTCGAGGTGCTCGGCGAAGCGAAGACGCTTTATCCCGACATGCGCGAGACGCTGAAAGCCACCGAGACATTGGTCAAAGAGGGCTTCGAGCCGATGGTCTATTGCGTCGACGATCCGATCGCCGCGAAGCAACTGGAGGAAGCCGGCGCCGTCGCGATCATGCCGCTCGGCGCTCCGATCGGCTCCGGCCTCGGCATCCAGAACCGGGTGACGATCCGGCTGATCGTCGAGGGCGCCAAGGTGCCGGTGCTGGTCGATGCCGGGGTTGGGACCGCCTCCGACGCGGCGGTGGCGATGGAGCTCGGCTGCGACGGCGTACTGATGAACACCGCCATCGCCGAAGCGAAGGATCCGGTGACGATGGCGCGGGCGATGAAGCTCGCCGTAGAGGCGGGGCGGCTCGCCTATCTGGCGGGCCGCATGGGGCAGCGGCGCTACGCCGATCCGTCGAGCCCGCTCGCGGGGCTCATTTAGGCTGAGCGGCAGGAACCTAATGCAGGTTAGCTCGTTTGCCTTGCGGTTGAGCCCCCACCGGTCACGCGGGGCTCCCTTGGACGCCCTGGCCCCACGTCGCTGGGGCGTCCTTTTGTGCAGACCGGAGCTTTGCATGTTCTAGGGAGAAAGCGGCCGATGAGGTTCGCGCCTACGGCCCTCGTTTCAGCTACGCTGCTGGCCCTCGCCGGCTGCGGCGGCAATTCTACGGCCGACAATGTCGAGGCCGCCGCGGACCAGACCGGCGACAATCTCGAAGCGCTGGCCGAGAACGCCGCCAACCCGGCCGAAGCGGAGGCGCTCGAGAACCAGGCCATCCTCACCCGCGAGACGGGCCGCAACGACGCCGAGGCGATACGCGACGGCGAGGTTCCGGCCAATCGCCAGTAACGATCGCGTTGCTCCTTTCGCGCGATCGGGCGCCCCGGCGCGTAACTGCCGGGGCGCCTCTTTTTTTTGGCTATTTAAGCCGCTCGATCTTCTGGGCGGCCTCATCGAGCACGGCGGCCATTTCGTGCAGCCTTTCCTCGCTCATGTCGTCGGCGGTCACTCGGTGCCAGACGGCTGAAAGCAGGTTGCCGACCGCGCGCTGGATCGGCCGGCCGCCGGCGCGGCGCTTGCCTTCGCCGGCGCCGGTCAGCCGCTCGAACAGCGCCTCGACCTCCTCCTCGTTATCGGCGAGATGAGCCACGCCCTCGGGCGTGACTGCAAAGGCCTTGCGCGGCCCGTCGGCGGCGGCTTCCTGGATGAAGCCCATGTCCTGAAGCAGGGTCAGCGTCGGATAGACGATGCCCGGGCTCGGCGCGTAGCTGCCGTGGGTCAGCTCCTCGATCGCGCGGATCAGGTCGTAGCCGTGTCGCGGCTGGTCCTGGATGAGCTTCAGCAGGACGAGGCGCAGCTGGCCGGATTCGAACATCCGCCGGCGCCCGCCGCGGCGCCCGCGCGAGCCTGCGAAATCGCCGAAGTCGCCGCCGTCGAAGCTCCATCTGCCCGGCCCGAAGCGCATGGCGAACATGCCCGGTCCCGTCTTCTCGAAGCCGAATCCCGGCCCAAACATTCCTCTCACGACATACCTCCAACCTATCTAGAGCTAGCTCAGATATATCTTAGACGCAGCGTCGTCAATCCTCGCCGCGGCGTCTTCGACGATCACCCTATGAGACGCGCGAGCCAGATATTGACGGCGAAGCGGCTGTCTTCGAAGCGGCGCGAAGGCACCGACACCCGGCGCACCTCGTGCAGCGCGATGGCGGGGAAGACGAGGAGTGCGTTCTGCAAGGGCGGAACATCGACGTAGCTGCCTTCCTCGCCCCTCCCCTGGGAACCGAAGCGGTGAAGGCGGAGCTCGCCTCCGGTAAAGCGCTTGGGCTCCGCGTGAAAATAATAGACGCAGCTGACGACGCGGTCGTGGGCGCCGGTCCGGTCGCCGCCGACGAGTCCTCGGTCGGCGCCGTAGGCGACGTCGAGGTGCGGCGCGAAATGGGCGCCGTCGCCATGGGCGGCGAGCTCGGTCTCGACGACGTCCGGGGTGAACGGCCGCACGCCCGCGCCGCCAAAGATCTCGCCGAGTCGATTCGCGATCGCCGTCTCCAGCAGCGGCTGCATCTCGGCCAGGTCCCTCAGGTTGGACGAAATGCGCAATTCCTCATCGACGATGCCCCCGACCAGCTTCGAGGGCCGCAGGCGATCCCGCGCGGCGAGGGTCCAGTCGAGCAGCCGTCGGTGATCGCCGGCCGGCAGGAAGTCGGTCAGGAGACGATGGGGCGGCAGCGGGCCAGGAGGCATGGGTCTTTCCTAGCGAGGCCCCGCTTGCCCGTCACGGCATTGCGCCTAGTGTCGGAGGCGCGATGCGGCGGCACCAGCCTTATTATCCGGCGATGGACTGGCTGCGGCTGGCCTGCGCCTTCGCGGTGCTCCTCTTCCACCTGGGCTGGACGGCGGCCGGCGGCGGAGAAGTGGCTCGCCTCGTCGGCTCGGGCATCGCGGTTCCGGGACGGGCGTTGCTGTGGCGGCACGGCTCCGTCGGCGTCCCGATCTTCTTCGTCATCTCCGGCTTTGTCATCGCCGGCTCGGCGGCCGAGGGCGGGCCGCTGCGCTTCCTTCGCCGGCGAATCGAGCGGCTCTATCCGGCGATCTTCATCTGCGCACCGGTCTCCGCTTTGGTGTGGTGGGCGGCCGGCCGGCCCTTGGGCGAGGACCTCATTCTCCTCGCCAAGTCGATGCTGCTCTGGCCGACCGGGGGCTGGGTCGATCCGCCCTACTGGACTTTGGGGGTCGAGATCGGATTCTACGCCTATGTGCTTCTCCTGCTCGTCGCCGGGGGAGCACGCTGGCTGAGACCGGGCGCGATCGCCCTCGCTCTGGCCAGCGCCGCCCTGTGGACGCTTTTCCTCCTCCGCGGCGGCGCTGTTTCGCCGCTTTGGCTGCTGCCGCTCTATTGGGGGATGCACTTCTCGCTCGGCGCCCTGCTCCATTTCCTGCGCGACGGATCGCTTCGCTTCTGGGGTGCGGCTTCGGCGGTCGCCGCCGGGGGCGCCGGCGCGGTGCAGACGATGCAGCTGCTCACGCCCGAATGGACCGGGCCGGTACCGACAATCCTCTGGCTTGCCGGAATCGCGGTCGTCGGCCTGGCGCCGGTTCGGCCCTCGTCGCAGGACCTGCCGATCTCGCGGCTGGCGGGGCTGGCGACCTACCCCCTCTACCTCCTCCATTTCGGCCTCGGCCTCGCACTGATGGCGAGCCTCGTACGGCTCGGCGTCGCACCGCTGGCGGCGATGGCGGCCGCCGGCGGCGTCCTGCTCTCCATCGCGCTTATCGTCGCGGGCTTTGCCGAACCTGCCGTCCGCTCGGGTCTCCGCCAGGCCCTCGACTCCGTCGAGCGCGGCTGGCGTAGGCGCCGCTTTGGGCTAGAAGGAAAAGGTGGCCGACCTCTTCGCTGACGATCCCCCTCCCCCCTCTGCGGCGCCTTCGGACTCGGCGCCGCTCGCCGATCGCCTCCGCCCGCGCTCGCTCGGCGACGTGGTCGGCCAAGACCATCTGACCGGCCCGGAAGGGGCGATCGGCCGGATGGTCGCGGCCGGCAAGCTCGCGTCGATGATCCTGTGGGGGCCGCCCGGGACCGGCAAGACAACGATCGCGCGCCTGCTCGCCGCTGCGGTTGGGATGCGCTTCGTCGCCATCTCCGCGGTCTTCTCCGGCGTCGCCGACTTGAAGAAGGTCTTCGCAGAGGCGCGCGAGCACGCGCGCGCCGGCAGCGCGACCCTCCTCTTCGTGGACGAGATCCACCGCTTCAATCGCGCCCAGCAGGACGGTTTCCTCCCTTATGTCGAGGACGGCACCGTCGTGCTGGTCGGGGCGACGACCGAAAATCCCTCGTTCGAGCTCAATGCGGCGTTGCTTTCGCGGGCGCAGGTGATGATCCTCAACCGTCTCGGCTCCGAGGCGCTGTGCAAGCTGCTCGACCGCGCCGAGGCGCTGACGGGGCGGCCCCTGCCCCTGTCTCCCGACGCGCGCGACGCCCTCGTCGCGACCGCCGACGGCGACGGACGCTTCCTGCTCAACCAGGCCGAAACCTTGTTCTCCGTCCAGCTCGACGGGCCGCTCGATGCGGCCGGCCTGTCGGCGTTGCTCCACCGCAGGGTCGCGGTCTACGACAAGGACCGCGAGGGCCATTACAACGTGATCTCCGCGCTCCATAAGTCCATCCGCGGCTCCGACCCGCAAGCGGCGCTTTACTATCTCGCGCGGATGCTGACCGCCGGCGAGGAGCCGCTCTACCTGCTCAGGCGGCTCACCCGCGCCGCCGTCGAGGATATCGGCCTCGCCGACCCGCAGGCCCTCGTCCAGTGCATTGCCGCCAAGGATACGTACGACTTTCTCGGCTCGCCCGAAGGCGAGCTGGCGATCGTCCAGGCCTGCCTCTACCTCGCGACGGCCCCTAAATCGAACGCCGCCTACGTCGCGCAGAAGGCAGCCTGGCGCAGCGCGAACGAGACCGGCTCGCTCAATCCGCCCAAGAACATCCTCAACGCCCCGACCCGGCTGATGAAAGATATCGGCTACGGTAAGGGATATCGCTACGACCATGAGGCGGAGGACGGCTTTTCCGGCGACAATTACTGGCCGGACGAGATGGAGCCGCAGACCTTTTACCAACCGACCGACCGCGGCTTCGAAAAGCGGGTCGCGGAGCGGCTGGCCTGGTGGGAGGAGCGGCGGCGCAGGAAGCAGGAGCAATAGGCGGACGATTCGTCCCTCTCGTGCCAGCCGTGGAACCCGCGGCCGCCAGCATCATTTGAGAGGGGAGCGGGCGGCCTCCTTTCCGCCTTTCTGGACGACGGAGATCATCGAATGGACCGCAGGGACGGCATCGACGCGGCCTATTGGCAAAGCGAGTTCATGTTCTGGTTGCCGAGGATCGTCGGCGCCCTCGCCATCCTGGTCATCGCCTGGCTGCTAGCCCGCGCCGCGAAATGGGCAATCGCCAAGGTCGTCGACCGCGTTCCGGCGCTTCGCCGCCATTACGAGGCGGAGCCCGGACGGACCCTCGGCAGCCTGATCGGCGAGATCGCCTTCTGGCTGATCATCCTCGTCGGCATCATGCTCGCCTTGCAGCCGCTCCAGCTTGGCGGCGTCCTTGATCCGGTCCGCCAGCTCACCACCAACGCTTTCGGCTTCATTCCCAACGTCGTCGGCGCGGGGCTGATCTTCTTCATCGGCCTCATTGTCGCGCGTATCGTTCGCCGCCTGGTCGAAGGCTCGCTGCTCGCCGCGAACGCGGACGGCTGGCTCCGCAGGACGGGACTGTCCGAGAGCGCCGGCACCACCCCCGCCACTCCCGCCGGATCGGCCCCGAGCGTCGCCACCGGTCGAAGCTCGATCAGCCGCTCGGTCGGCATGGTCGTCTTCTTCCTGATCATGATCCCGGTCACCATCTCCGCCCTCGACGCGCTGAAGATCGAGGCCATTTCCGGCCCGGCGACGCAGATGCTGCGGACGATCCTCGATTCGATCCCCAATGTGCTCGGCGCGCTGATCCTCCTCGCCATCGGCTTCTTCGTCGGCCGGCTCGCCAAGCAGGCGATCGAGCAATTGCTGCCCTCGATGGGCTTCGACCGGTCGGTGAGCGCGATCGGCATCTCGGCCGAAGGCGGCACGCCGTCGCGCACCGTCGGGACCGTGGTCATGGTCGCGATCCTCATCTTCTTCGCGATCAAGGCAGCCGAGCTGCTCCAGTCGCCGATCATCGCCGCGATGCTGGCCCAGATCCTGGAGCTCGGCAGCCGCGTCATGTTCGGAGCGGTGATCATCCTCGGCGGCGTCGCGATCGCGCGGATCGTGGCCAACCTCGTCAGCGGCGCCGGTACGGAAGGCTGGCTGCCGACGATCCTCAGGTGGTCGATCATCGCGCTCGCCGTCGCCATGGGCCTCAGGTTCATGGGGCTCGCCAACGAGATCGTGATCATCGCCTTCGCGTCGATCATCGGCTCCGCGGCGGTCGCCTGCGCCCTCGCCTTCGGGCTCGGCGGTCGGCCGACCGCGCATAAGCTTCTCGAGCGTTGGACCGAGGCGAACGCGGTGCCCGCTGCCCCTTCCCCGCCCCGCGCGCCGAAGGAGCCGCCCGCTCCGCCCGCCCCTGACGAGTCGCAGCCGCCGCTGGTGTGAGCGCCTTCGCCGGTTTCGCCGCGATCGACTGGTCCGGCGCGAAAGGCAGGCGGCACAAGGGCATCGCCGTGGCCATGGCCGAGGCGGGGACGTCCGCCCCCCGCCTCGTCCGCCCCGGCCACATCTGGTCGAGGACGGAGGTTCTGGAATGGCTCCTCGCGGCCGCCGCCGCGACGCCCACTTTATTCGGCTTCGACTTCAGCTTCGCGCCCCCAATCGCCGAGCGGGGCGAATATCTGCCCGGCGAGGCGAACGTGCCGAAGACGGCGCGCGAGTTCTGGGCCTATGTCGACCGCCGCTGCGATGACGAGGACCTCGGCGCCGCAAGCTTCCTCGAGGAGGCCCATCGCCGCCACTTCTATTTCGGCATCGCCGACGGCGTGAAAGCGGATTTCGTGCGCTTCCGGCGCTGCGACGCGAGCCTCAACGCGCAAGGGGGCCGCAAAACGGCGAGCGCCTACGACGCGATCGGCGCCGCGCAGGTCGCCAAGGCAAGCTTCTCGGGCATGCGGCTCCTCCACCGTCTGGACGGGAAGGTCGCGATCTGGCCGATGGACGCCCTCCCACCGGGCGCAAGCGCGGTCGTCGAGATCTATACCCGCATCTACCTGCGCCGGGCCGGCCTGACGGGGACGAAGCTGCGGTCGAGGTCGGAGCTGAACGCGGCGCTGAAAGGCCTCGGCAGCGCTCCCGCGCGCCTGCGCTTCGAGCCGAACGACCACCAGACCGACGCGCTGGTCACCGCCGCGGGGATGCGCGCGCTCGTCGGCGCGGAGCCGCGCGGCTTCGCGCCTGAAGGCCTGACCGCCGAGCTCGCCCGGACCGAAGGCTGGACCTTCGGCGTCTTATGACCCAGAAGTGGCGGCGGGCCGGCTTAGCTCAGCTGGTAGAGCAACTGATTTGTAATCAGTAGGTCGTCCGTTCGAGTCGGACAGTCGGCACCACCATTCCCGATTGACCGGCCCGCGCGGGAGGCTATGCTTCGGCAATGGTTCGCGAAATTCGTATCGAAGGCTCGATCGGGGTGTTGTGGCGCTGGCCCGCACAGACCGACCGGGCGCGCCCTACGAACGAGTAGCCGAAGCTTCAAAAGCGCTTCACGACCTCTTCGAAAGGCCCGCCAACGGCGGGCCTTTTCCTTTCTCGCGACACGAACGGAACCTAGAATGATCATCGTCCTCAAGCGGGAAGCCAGCGCCGAGACGGCCCGCGAGCTGCTCGAGCGGATCGAAGCGAAGGGCCTGAAGCCCCTCCACATGCCGGGCACCGAGCGGGTTGTGCTGGGAGCGCTGGGCGACGAGCGCGTGCTCGCCGAGCTCGCCCTCGAGTCCCACCCGATGGTCGAGTCGCTGAAGCCGGTCCTCGCGCCCTACAAGCTGGTCAGCCGCGAGCTCCATCCGCACGACACGATCGTCCGCCTCGGCAAGGTCGCCGTCGGCGGGCGCGCTTTCACCGTCATCGCGGGGCCCTGCGCGGTCGAGACCGAGAGCCAGATGCGCAACACGGCCCGGCTGGCGAAGGACGGGGGCGCCCACGCCCTTCGCGCCGGCGCCTACAAGCCGCGCACGAGCCCCTACGCCTTTCAGGGCCACGGCCTCGAGGGCCTGAAGATCCTGCGCGCCGCGGGCGACGAGTTCGGCCTGCCCGTCGTCACAGAAGTGCTCGAAACGGCCGACGTCCCGATCGTCGCCGAATATGCCGACGCCTTGCAGATCGGTGCCCGCAACATGCAGAATTTCTCGCTGCTGAAAGCGGTCGGGCGCTGCGGCAAGCCGGTCGTTCTGAAGCGCGGCATGGCGGCCAAGGTCCAAGACCTGCTCATGGCCGCCGAATATCTGCTCGCCGAAGGCAATGGCCAGGTCATACTCTGCGAACGCGGCATCCGCACCTTCGAGACCGCGACGCGCAACACGCTCGACCTCAACGCCATCCCCTATATCAAGCAGAAGACCCACCTCCCCGTGCTGGTCGACCCCTCGCACGGGACGGGCGTGCGCGATTTCGTCATCCCGATGGCGCTCGCGGCCGCCGCCGCAGGCGCCGACGGCATCCTGGTGGAGATGCACGAGGATCCGGCCGTCGCCTGGTCCGACGGCGCCCAGTCGCTCTACCCGGAGGGGTTCGCGCGGCTGATGGCGGCGCTCGCCCCCGTGGTTTCGGCGGTGGGACGCAAGTTGCCGTGAATTCCGAGAGGGAGGCGCCGGGCACCGCCCGCGCCCTGACGGCGCGGCTGGAAGGCGCGGCGGACCTGCTGTCGCTCTACGCCGCGCTCAGCGACGAGGGCCGGCGCCCGGACACGATGTTCCTCGAGACCCTGGCCGGTGCGAGCCTGATCCTCGACCAGGCTGCCGTCCGCGTCGAATGCCGCGACGGGCTGGTCAGGGTCGATGCGCTCAGCGTCGGGGGCGAAGCGGTTCTCCGCCTGCTGGAGCGGCGGTTCACGGCGCAATTTCGGGAACTTGGCGCCACGCACGTCGTCATCGGGTTCCCGCGCCCCTTGGGAGACGATTCCGAAGCGCGCCTTCTCGCCCCCTCACCCTTCGATGTCCTCCGCGCGCTCAGCACGGGTTTTACCAGCGAGACGCCTGAGGAGCCCTTCACTCTGGCCCTTCTGGGGGCGATCTCCTTCGATCATGTCGACCTGTTCGAGGACCTGCCCGCCGCGGCGGAGGATCCCCTCACCTATCCCGACTTTCTCTTCTGGCTCGCGGAGACTGTGATCGTGGTCGAGCCCGGGCTCGCGCCGCGGCTCGTCTGCAGCGAATTCGGCGGTTTCGACGAAGCCGGGGCGACTCGCGCCCATTTCGGCGCCGCGGCGCGCCTCGCCGCCGCCGCCGAGCGCTGCCGACGGCCCAAGGAGCCGATCGAGCCGGCGCCGCGGGGCGAAGCCGGAGCCGCTGCGGTCGACCTCGATGACGGGGAATATGCGGCGGTCGTGGCGCGGATGAAGGAGCATGTGCTCGCGGGCGACGTCTACCAGATCGTCCCGTCGCGGACCTTCTCGGCGCCTTGCCCGAACCCGCTTTCCGCCTTCGCCGCGATCCGCGCCCTCGACCGCAGCCCGTACATGTTCTTTCTCTCCGCGCCCGACCACGCTCTGTTCGGGGCCTCTCCGGAAACTTCGGTGCGCGTGAGCCGCCAGGATGGCTGGCCGGTCGTCGAGGTGAAGCCCATCGCGGGCACCCGGCCGCGCGGGGCCGACGCCGACGAGGACGACCGGTTGGAAGCGGAGCTCCGCCTCGACGGCAAGGAGATCGCCGAGCATATGATGCTGGTCGACCTAGCGCGAAACGACGTCGCCCGCGTCAGCATCCCCGGGACGCGTCGCGTCGCTGGGCTGATGTCGGTCGAACGCTATGCGCGCGTGATGCACCTCGTATCTTCGGTGACCGGCTTGCTGGCCATAGGCTATGACGCGCTCCACGCGCTGCAGGCCTGCCTCAACGTCGGGACGCTCTCAGGCGCACCGAAGCTTAAGGCGACCGAGCTCCTTCGGCGGGCCGAGCGAACCAAACGCGGGCCCTATGGCGGCGCGGTGGGCTGGCTGAACGGCGAGGGCCTGATGGACACCGGCGTCGTCATCCGATCGGCCATCGTGCGTGACGGCACCGCTTATGTCCGCGCCGGCGCGGGCGTCGTCCACGACAGCGACCCCATGAAGGAGGCCGACGAGACGCGCCGGAAAGCGTCCGCCATCCTTTCCGTGCTGGGAGAGCGCCGATGAAAGTGCTGATGATCGACAATTTCGACAGCTTCACCTTCAACCTCGTCGAGGCGATCGAGCGGCTCGGCGCCAGGGTGCGCGTGCTCCGAAACACGGTCTCAGCGCGCAATGCCCTCGACGCGGCGGAGGGCGGTCGGATCGTCGTCTCGCCCGGGCCGGGACGCCCGGAGGAAGCGGGCTGCTCACTGGAACTGATCGCCGCGGCGAAGGCGCAGGTGCCCCTGCTCGGCATTTGCCTGGGGCATCAGGCCATGGTGCTCGAAGCGGGAGGCGAGGTCGTGAGGGCGAACGAGCCCGTGCACGGCAAGGCCTCGCTGCTGCGCCACGACGGCGCCGGACCCTTCGCCGGGATTGCCGGCCCCGTCCCCGTCGGCCGCTACCACTCCCTGTGTACGCGCGACCTCCCCCGCCGCTTCCGCGTCCATGCCGAGATCGACGGAATGGCGATGGCGATCAGCGATCCGGACGCCCTTCAGGTCGGGCTGCAATTCCATCCGGAATCGATCCTGACCCCTTCAGGGAGCCTGATCCTGCGCAACGTTTTGGGGCTCGCGCGAGCCGCCTGATGGCTGTTGTGCGCTGCAACAATTTTCCTTGAAATGCGTTCTCCGAACCGCTATGTTGCATCGCAGCAAACAAACCAAGGAACGCCTCATGGCCGATCAGACCCAGACCGAAACCGTCGCCCCCAAAGCGGACGTCGTCGCCGCGCCGGCCGCCGAGGCCGTCAAGGCCGCGACCAAGGTCGCCAAGGCCGCCGCGCCGCAGCGCAAGACCCGCGCCGACAAGGGCATGCGCCGTCCCCGCGCCGCCAAGCCGGCGCAGCGCAAGCCCGCCGCCCGCAAGGCGGCCGCCGCCCGCGCCGAGGGCACCGCCACCCGCATCCAGAACGAAGGAAACCGCATCATGAAGAAGGAAGCCAACCAGGCCGCCGATCGCCTCCAGGCGATGTTCGGCGACGTCAACGAGCGCGCCCGCACCCAGATCGAGCGCTCCAGCCGCCTGACCGAGGAGCTCACGGAGCTCTCGAAGGGCCATGTCGAGGCGATGGTCCAGTCGACCAAGATCGCCGCCAAGGGCCTTGAGAAGGTCGGCCAGGAAGTCGCCGAGTTCAACCGCAAGAGCTTCGAGGACGCCTCCGCCGCGCTCAAGAGCTTCGTCGAGCTGAAGTCGCCGACCGACTTCTTCCGCCTCCAGAGCGATTTCGCCCGGACGCAGTTCGACAGCTTCGTCGCCGAGACCTCAAAGCTCTCCGAGACGATGATCAAGCTCGCCGGCGATGTCGCCGAGCCTCTCGCCAGCCGCTACTCGGTCGCCGCCGAGCGCGTCAAGGCCGCGGTCGCCGTCTAAGCCGGACCGTCGAAGCGTCGCTTCGACCTCCCGCTTGACGCCTATCGCGCCAGCTGGTGCCGAAGGGCGGCTCCTTCCACGGAAGGGGCCGCCCTTCTTCATTTCGGCGAGGCGCCGCGGGAGCGAGACCTAATCTCTTGCCGCCCCGCCGCCGCTTGCCATATTCAGGAACCGTATGCGTTCCCGCCTTAACATCACTCGCGGCGCCGGCGACGGCGACGAGCAGGGCACCGGGGTCGGCGACGACCAGGGCACGGGCCTCGGCGTCGCGACCCGGACGCGCACGCGCACCAAGACGCCGTCGCCGTACAAGGTGCTGATGCTGAACGACGATTACACGCCGATGGAATTCGTCGTCCATGTCCTCCAGTCCTTCTTCAAGATGAGCATCGAAGATGCCACGAGGGTCATGCTGGCCGTCCACCAGCGCGGCGTCGGCGTGTGCGGGATCTTCAGCTACGAAGTCGCCGAGACGAAGGTCTCGCAAGTCATCGACTACGCCCGCCAGAACCAGCACCCCCTCCAGTGCACGCTCGAGAAAGCCTGACCCGTCCCTCGATACGCCGGTTCGACAAGCTCACCGGCTACTCGGGATGAGCGGGGAGGATAGTCACGGCCGCTCATCCTGAGTAGGGACTGAGCCTGGCGAAGGCCCGTATCGAAGGACCGAAATGGATCGCATCATCATCCGGGGCGGCAAGCGCCTCGAGGGGCGAATCCCGATCTCCGGCGCCAAGAATGCAGCGCTGGCCCTCCTCCCCTGCGCTCTGCTCACCGACGAGCCGCTCACCCTTCGCAACCTGCCGCGGCTCGCCGACGTCGACAGCTTCGGCCATCTCCTGAACCAGCTCGGAGTCTCCACCACCGTCGAGGGTGCGCGCCCGGACGAGTTCGGACGGGTGATGACCCTCCGCGCCTCGAGGCTCGCCTCGACGGTCGCGCCCTACGACATCGTCCGCAAGATGCGCGCCTCGATCCTGGTCCTCGGACCGCTGCTCGCACGGGCCGGCGAGGCGACCGTCTCTCTGCCCGGAGGCTGCGCGATCGGGATGCGGCCGGTCGACCTGCACCTCAAGGCCATGGAAGCCCTCGGCGCCGAGATCGAGGTCGCGGCCGGCTACGTCAAGGCGACCGCGCCGGAGGGCGGCCTCACCGGCGGCGTCATCCGCTTCCCCTTCGTCTCGGTCGGAGCGACCGAGAATGCGCTCATGGCTTCCGTGCTCGCCAAGGGCGATACCGTGATCGAGAATGCCGCCCGCGAGCCGGAGATCACCGATCTGGCCAAATGCCTGATCGCGATGGGCGCGGAGATCGAGGGCCTGCGCACGGACACTCTGACCGTGCACGGCAAGGACCGCCTCCACGGCGCCACCTACGCCGTCATGGCCGACCGGATCGAGGCGGGGAGCTATGCCTGCGCCGCGGGCATAACGGGCGGCTCGCTGGAGCTGATCGGCGCGCGGCGGGACGCGATGCCCTCGATCCTTTCGGGCCTCGAGGAAGCGGGGCTGATCGTCGAGGACGTGAAGGGCGGGATCAAGGTCTCGGCCGACGGCGCGCTGAAACCGCTCTCGCTTTCGACGGCGCCCTACCCCGCCTTCCCGACCGACATGCAGGCGCAGTTCATGGCGATGCTGGCGCGCGCGGACGGCACGAGCCTCCTCACCGAGACCATTTTCGAGAATCGCTACATGCACGTCCCCGAGCTCAATCGCATGGGCGCCGAGATCGAGGTGCGCGGCCGTTCGGCCGTGGTCCGGGGCGTCGACCGGCTCGTCGGCGCGCCGGTGATGGCGACCGACCTTCGCGCCTCGATGAGCCTCGTCCTGGCAGGCCTCGCCGCCGAGGGAGAGACCGAGGTCCACCGAGTCTACCATCTCGACCGCGGCTACGAGCGCCTGGAAGAGAAGCTCCAGGCGGTAGGGGCCGACGTCGAGCGCGTCAACGACGGCTGATCACCAGAGAAGGTCGGCCGTGTAGATGGCGAGGCCGACGAGGCCGCCGACCAGCGTTCCGTTGATGCGGATATATTGGAGGTCGCGGCCGACCGCGCCTTCGAGGCGCGCGGTGACCGTCCGCGCGTCCCAGCCGCGCACCGTGTCCGAAACCAGCGTGACGATCCCCGCCCCATAGGTCGCGGCCGTGCCGACGACGAGCCGGCGCGCGAACTGGTTGATCGCCCTGTTCAATCGTTGGTCCTGCTGCAGCGTCTCGCCGAGCTGGGTCAGAGTCTCGCCGAAGCGGCCCGCCATCGCCGCCTCGGGATCGCGCGCGCCTTTGAGGAGCGCCGCGCGGCTGCTTTCCCACAGGCCGCCGAGCCAGTTCGTCACCGCCTCGTTGGCGATGATCTCGTTCTTCCAGCCCTCGACCTTGGCCTGCATTTCGGGATCGAAGCGCATGTCCCAGGCGAGAGCTGCGAGCGCCTCCTCTGCCTTAGCACGGAGCGGATGGGCCGGGTCCACGGCCATGTCGATGGTGAGCTTCCTCAGGCCCTCGACGATCTTGTCGGCGAGCTTGGCGTCGAGGCCCGCGAGCTTGACGATCCATCCGGCCCGCTCGTGGACCATGTCGCGGATGAGATCCTCATTGGCGTCCAGCGTCCGCCCGGCCCAGGTGACGATCCCGTCGAGGATCGGAATGTGGCGCTCCTCGGTGATCGCTCCGTCGAGCGCCTGGCCGATCAGCGGCGAGACCTCGAGCGAGCGCATCCGCGCGGCGACCGCGCTCTTCACCATGCCGCCCAGGCGCTCCTGGTCGAGGGCCTCGAGCAGTTGCGCGATCAGGCGCGATCCACCCTGGCGCAGCCGCCCTTCCGGCGGGGGATTGGCGAGGAAGCGGCCGATCCCGCCAGCAATGTCGACGTTGCGCATGCGGCGCGCGACGACCGAAGGAATGAGGAAATTCTCCCGCAGGAAGTCGGCGAGCGCGCCGCCGATCCGGTCCTTGTTGCGCGGGATGATCGCGGTGTGGGGAATGGGGAGGCCGAGCGGGTGGCGGAACAGGGCGGTCACCGCGAACCAGTCGGCGAGGCCGCCGACCATCGCCGCCTCCGCGAAGGCCTTGACGAAGCCGAGCGCCGGCCAGGCTTCGTCGAAGGCGTTGGCAACGAGGAAGACCCCGGCCATCGCGACGAGCATGCCGGTGGCGACGATCCGCATGTCCGTGATGGCGTGGGCCTTCGGGGCGGCGGCGCGGCTCATGGGCGTCCAATCCTCAGGCGGCGCGATGGTTCACTCCGCCGGATGCGGCGCCGCCTTCGGCTCGTCCTCGGGCCGGTAGGTCAGGATCCGGCGCGCCCTCTTGCCCAGCCATTGCTCGAAGCTGTCGGCGAGGCTGAAGCCGGCCGGAACGATGACCAGGGTGAGAAGGGTCGAGAGGATCAGCCCGCCGATCACGACCACGCCCATCGGAGCCCGCCAGCTGCCGTCGCCCGTGAACGACATGGCGATCGGGAGCATGCCCGCGACCATGGCGACCGTGGTCATGACGATCGGCTGGGCGCGCTTGTGGCCGGCGTCGACGATCGCTTCCTCCTTCGGCACGCCCTTGGCGATCTCCTCGATCGCGAAGTCGATCAGCAGGATCGAGTTCTTCGCGACGATGCCCAGCAGCATCAGGATGCCGATCATGACCGGGAGCGACATCGGATTGCCGGTGAGGTGGAGAGCGATCGCCCCGCCCAACGGCGCAAGCAGCAGCGAGCCCATGTTCACGAAGGGGGGCAGGATGCGCTTGTAGAGGAGGACGAGGACCGCGAAGACGAGGAAGATGCCGGCGACGACCGCCATGATGAAGCTATTCACCAGCTCCGCCTGCCACTTCGCCGCGCCGACCTCGACCTTCTCGACCCCGTCGGGCAGGTTCTTCATCGCCGGAAGCGCGTCGATCTTCTTCATCGCGTCGCTCGTCACCACGCCGGGGGCGAGGTCGGCGCCGAGCGAGGTGCGGCGGCGCTGGTTGTAGCGGCGGACCTCGCTCGGGCCGGCGCCGAAGCCGATCTCGGCGACATGCTTCAGCGGGACCGCGCCGCCGTTCGCGGTGGGTACGGGGAGGTTTTCGATGGCGCTGAGGTCGCGGCGGGCGGATTCGGCGAGCGCGACGCGGATCGGAACCTGCCGGTCGGACAGCGAGAATTTGGCGCTGTTCTGATCGATCTCCCCGAGGGTGGCGATGCGGATCGTCTGGCTGAGCGCGGCGGTCGTGACGCCGAGGTCCGAGGCGAGGTCCATCCTCGGCTTGATCGTGATCTCGGGGCGCTGCAGCTCGCCATTGACTCGCGGGGCGCGGACCTCGGGGAGGGTCCGCATCCCGGCGATCAGCTTCTGCGCCGCCGCCTCGATCTTCACCGGATCGTCGCCGACCAGAGTGATGTTGAGGTCGCGGCCGCCGCCATTGCCGGACTGGGACTGGAAGTTGATCCTCGCGTCCGGGATCGACTGCAGCTCCGGCGCATAAGCGCGCTCGAACTCGACGCTCGTTCGCGCGCGGTCCGGCTTCAGCGTCACGAAGATCTCGGCGGCGGTGGGATCGATGTCGGCGAAGGCGTTCTCGACCTCGGGCTTCGAGCGGAGAAGGCGGACGACCTTGTCGGTGACGACGCGCGTGCGCTCCAGCGTCGAGCCCGGCGCCATCTCGATCTGGACCTGGCTGAAATCCAGGTTCAGCGGCGGCTGGAACGTCATCGGCAGGGTGGCGAAGGCGTAGATGGTCGCGGCGAAGGCGGCGACTCCGATCAGCATCGTCTTCCAGCGGTGACGAAGCGACCACCGGAGCAGGCCGACATAGCGGTCCATCAGCCAGCCCTCGCCATGTTTCGCCTTCCCTTTGGCCTTCAGGAAATAGGCGGCGGCGAGCGGGGTTATGAGGCGCGCGACGGCGAGGCTGGTCAGCACCGCGGCAACGACGGTGAAGCCGAAATTCTTGAAGAACTGGCCGGATATGCCGGGCATCGCGCCGACCGGCAGGAACACCGCGACGATCGAGAAGGTGGTGGCGACGACGGCGAGGCCGATCTCGTCGGCGGCGTCGATCGCGGCCTGGTAAGCGGATTTCCCCATCCGCATGTGCCGGACGATATTCTCGATCTCGACGATGGCGTCGTCGACCAGGACGCCGGCGACGAGGCTGAGGGCGAGGAGGCTGAGGCCGTTCAGCGAGAAGCCGAGCAGGTCCATGAACCAGAAGGTGGGGATCGCCGAGAGCGGGATGGCGAGCGCGGAGATCAAGGTCGCGCGGAAATCGCGGAGGAAGAGGAAGACGACGATGACGGCGAGGACGGCGCCCTCGACCATCGCCTCCATCGCGGAATGATATTGCGATTTCACATAGTCGACGCTGGTGAACATCTGGGTGAAGCGGACCTTCGGATTTTCCCGCTCGATCTCCTTCAGCGCCTTGACCGCGGCGTCGTAGACGGTGACGTCGGAATAGCTCTTGGCGCGGGTGAGCCGGAAGCTCAGCACCTGGCGGCCGTTCATCGTCGAGAGGTTGCGCTGCTCGGCGTAGGAATCGCGCACGTCGGCGATCGCCGAGAGCTTGATCGTGCGCCCGCCCGGCAAGGCGATCTGCGTATCGCCGAGCTGGAACGCGCTTGCGGCGTTGCCGAGCACGCGGACCGACTGCTCCGAGCCGGCGATCTCGGCGCGCCCGCCCGCGGCGTTGACGTTGTTCAGGCGGAGCTGCTGGTTGACCTGGGCGGCCGTGATGCCGTTGGCCTGCATCCTCGCGGGATCGAGGATGACGCGGATCTCGCGGGTGACGCCGCCGGAGCGCCTGACCTGCGACATGCCCTCGACGCTGAGCAGCCGCTTGGCGATATTGTTGTCGATATACCAGCTCAGCTCCTCCAGCGACATGTCGCTGGTCTCGGCCGAGAAGATGGCGAGCGGGCCGCCGGCAATGTCGACGCGCGAGATGTTCGGCTCGAGTATCCCGTCGGGAAGGTCGGAGCGGGTGTTGGCGACCGCGTCGCGCACGTCGTTGACGCCGCGGTCCACCGGCGTGCCGATGACGAACTGGACGAAGGTGTTCGAGCGGCCTTCCGAAACGGTCGAGGCGATCTCGTCGACGCCGTTGATGCCGCGCACTGCGGCCTCGACGCGCTGGGTGACCTGCGTCTCCATCTCGGTCGGCGAAGCGCCGGGCTGAACGACCGTGATCGAGGCGGCGGGAAATTCGATGTCCGGATTGTCGTTGACGTCCATCCGCATGAAGCTGACCAGCCCGAGCAGGGTCAGCGCCGCGAAGAGGACGAGCGGGAAGACCGGGTTGCGGATCGCCCAGCTTGAGATGTTACGCATCGGCGCCTCCCGGCTCGCACGCGCGGCGCACGCGGCGGCTCAGGCTTACTCCGGTCTGGGACCGGCGCAAAGCGCCCCCAGCGCCCCTATTCGGCCGGCTGCGCCGCCGCATCGCCACGGCCGTGCTCTGGCTTGTAGGTGAGCATTTTGCCGACCTTCGGCCCGAGCCATCGCTCGAAGCTGTCGGCAAGGCTGAAGCCGGCCGGGACGATGATCAGGGTGAGGACGGTCGAGAGGATGAGGCCGCCTATGACGACGATGCCCATCGGCGCCCGCCAGCTGCCGTCGCCCGAAAGCGAGACGGCGGTCGGGAGCATGCCGGCGACCATGGCGACGGTCGTCATCACGATCGGCTGAGCGCGCTTGTGGCCGGCGTCGGCGATCGCCTCGTTCTTCTCGATGCCCTTGCCGATCTCCTCGATCGCGAAGTCGATCAGCAGGATCGAATTCTTGGCGACGATGCCCAGCAGCATCAGGATGCCGATCAGCACCGGCATCGACATGGCGTTGCCCGTCAGATGGAGCGCGATGGCTCCGCCGAGCGGCGCGAGCAGCAGCGAGCCCATGTTCACGAACGGCGGGACTATGCGCTTGTAGAGCAGGACAAGCACCGCGAAGACGAGGAAGATGCCGGCGATGAGCGCCATGGTGAAATTCTCCATGAGCTCCGTCTGCGCCTTCTGCTGACCCTGCTTGGCATGCTCCACGCCCGCCGGCAGGTTCTTGTAGGAGGGCAGCTCCTTGATCTTGCTCATCGCCTCCACCACGCCCGGAGCGAGATCGGCGCCCACCACGATGCGGCGCTGCTGATTGAAGCGCTGCACCTGGGTCGGGCCGGCGCCGAAGCCAATATCGGCGACGACCTTCAAGGGCACCGATCCCCCGCTGGTCGTCGGGACGGGCAGGTTCTCGATCGTCGACAGGCTCTGACGCGATTCGCTGTCGAGGGAGACCCGGATCGGGATCTGCCGATCGGACAGCGAGAATTTCGCGCTGTTCTGGTCGATGTCGCCGAGCGTCGCGATGCGGATCGTCTGGCTGAGCGCAGCCGTGCTGACGCCGAGATCGGAGGCGAGGTTGAAGCGCGGCTTGATCGTGATCTCCGGCCGGCGGAGGTCGCCCTCGATTCGAGGCGCCTTCAGCTCGGGAAGCTTCTTCATGTCCTCGACCAGCGCGCCCGCCGCCTTTTCGAGCTTCCCCGGATCGTCGCCCGACAGCATCACCCCGACATCGCGATTGCCGAAGCCCTGCTGCGATCGGAAATAGACGCGCGCGTCGGCGATTTCGCGGAGCTTGGGCGAGACCTCGCGCTCGAAGTCGGTGCTGGTCCGCTCCCGATTCTCGTCGAGCGTGATGTAGATATTGGCGCCGCCCACCCGGATCGAGGCGAAGGCCGCCTTCACGTCCCGCTCCTTGCGGATGATGTCGGCCGCCCTCGAGGCGATCGCCTGCGTGCGCTGCAGCGTCGCCCCGGGCGCCATCTCGACGGCCACCGACGTGAAATCGCTGTTGACGTTGGGCTGGAAGGTGAAGGGCAGCGTGCTGAAGGCGTAGATGGTGGCGACGAAAGCCGCGACGCCGAGAAGCATCGTCTTCCAGCGATGCTTCAGCGACCACCAGAGCAGGCCCATATAGCGGTCCATCAGCCAGCCCTCGCCGTGCTTCGCCTGGCCCTTGGCGCGCAGGAAATAGGCGGCGAGCATCGGCGTGATCAGACGCGCGACCGCGAGGCTGATCAGCACGGAGACGACGATCGTCATTCCGAAACTCTTGAAATACTGGCCGATGAGGCCGCCCATCAGGCCGACGGGGAGGAAGACGGCGACGATGGAGAAGGTCGTCGCGACTACGGCGAGGCCGATCTCGTCCGCCGCCTCGATCGCCGCCTGATAGGCCGATTTGCCCATGCGCATGTGGCGGACGATATTCTCGATCTCGACGATCGCGTCGTCGACCAGCACGCCGGCGACGAGGCTCAGGGCGAGCAGGGTGACACCATTCAGGGTGAAGCCCATCAGATCCATGAACCAGAAGGTCGGGATCGCGGAGAGCGGGATCGCGATGGCCGAGATGATCGTCGCCCTGAAATCGCGGAGGAAGAGGAAGACCACAAGAACGGCGAGGACCGCGCCTTCGACTAGGGCCTCCATCGCCGAATGATATTGGCCCTTGGTATATTCGACGCTGGTGAAGAGCTGCCGGAACTTGATCTTGCCCCCGCTCTCCTTCTCGAGCTTGTTCAGCTCCTTGACCGCCGCGTCGTAGACGGTGACGTCGGACGAGCCCTTCGACTTCTCGAGCGAGAAGCTCAGCACCTGCCGGCCGTTCATCAGCGCGACGTTACGCTGCTCGGCGTAGAGGTCGCGCACCGTCGCGATCGCCGAGAGCTTGACGTTGCGGCCGCCGCCGATCGCGATCTGCTTCTCGCCGAGATCGAAGGCGTCGACGGCGTTGCCGAGCACGCGCACCGACTGCTCGGAGCCGGCGATCTCGGCCCGCCCGCCCGCGGCGTTGACGTTCATCTGGCGGAGCTGCTGGTTGACCTGGGCCGCGGTGATTCCCTGCGCCTGCATCCGCGCGGGATCGAGGATAACGCGAATCTCGCGGCTGACGCCGCCGCCGCGCGAGACGTTCGCCATGCCCGGCACGGCGAGAAGCCGCTTCGAGATGGTGTTGTCGATATACCAGCTGAGCTCCTCGAGCCCCATCGCGGTGGATTCGACCGCGAAATAGGCGATCGGGCCTCCCTCGGCCTCCTCGCGCTGGACCTGCGGCTCGAGGATTCCGTCGGGAAGGTCGGAGCGGATGTTGGCGATGGCGTCGCGGACGTCGTTGACGGCGCGGTCGACCGGCGTTCCGATGTCGAACTGGACGAAGGTGGTGCTCGAGCCTTCCCGCGCCGTCGAGCTGATCTCGTCGACGCCGTTGATGCCGCGAATCGCCGCTTCGACGCGCTGCGTGACCTGCGTTTCCAGCTCCGATGGCGCCGCGCCCGGCTGGACGACGGTGACCGAGGCCGCCGGAAAGCTGATGTCCGGCATGTTGTTGACGTCCATGCGCAGGAAGCTGACCAGCCCCATCAGCGAGAGCGCCGCGAACAGGACGAGCGGGAAGACCGGGTTGCGGATCGCCCAGCTTGAGATGTTACGCATGTCGAGTCGGCTCCGTCGGCTCAGGCGTCGTTAGCGGGCGGCCGGGACGGTCGCACGCTGCGGGCGGATCTTCTCGCCTTCGGTGAGGAACGGCCCCGCCGAGAGGACGACCCGCTCGGCGCCCGAAAGCCCCTCGCCGATGACCACGCCCGCGTCCGTAACGGCAGCGACCTTCACCGGCTGGCGGCGCACCATATTCTTGTCGTCGACGATGTAGACGTAAGTGCCCTGGGTATCGTTGAGGACCGCCGATTCGGGGAGCAGCGGCGCGTCGACCGAGCCGGCCTTGATCTGCGCCGTGGCGAAGCCGCCCGGACGCAGCTCGCGGTCGAACGGCAAGGCGATGCGGGCGACGCCCTGGCGCGACTGGGGATCGATCACCGGCGCGACCTGCCAGACGCTGCCCGTGAAGACCTTGGTCGATCCGGCCGGCGTGACCTGAGCGGGGACCCCGGCAGTGAGGCGCGCGAGATCTCCTTCGGGCAGGCGGGCGAGCATCTCGAGCTGGCCGCCCCGCGCCACTCGGAACAGCGCCCCCGAGCCCGGTCCGACGATCTGCCCCGTCTCGACCGAGCGCGACAGGACGAGGCCCGCGGCGGGGGCGCGGACCTCGAGCCGGCCGATGCGGGCGCGGCTCTGGCCGAGATTGGCCTGGGCGACTCGGACCCGCGCGAGCGCGGCGTCGCGGGTGGCGGTGCGACGCTCGACATCGGCCTTGGAGACGAAGCCGCGGCTGACGAGCTTCTGAGCGCGATCGAGCTCCTGCTGGGCGAGGCGCGCATCGGCGCGGGCGACGTCGATCTGCGCGGCGAGCTGGGCGGCTTCCTGGGTCTGGACCGAACGGTCGATCACGGCCAGAGTCTGCCCGGCGCCGACCCATTGTCCGGCCTCGGCGAGGACGCTGACGACCTTGCCGCCCTCGCCGGGAATGCCGACCGGCATGTCGTAGCGCGCGGCGAGCTGGCCGGTCGCGTTGATCGTGCGGGCGACCTGCTGGCGGCCGGGCACGACGACCGAGACGGCCGGCGCGGCCTCCGCTCCCGCTTCGCCGCCCTTGACCCCCACCTTGACGTTCGTCTCCTCCTTGCCGCGCCCGAAGAGCAGGAAGGCGGCGAGCAAGAGCACGAGGATGGCCGCGACCACCGCGATGATCAGGTTGCGCCGACGGCGGCGCGCCCCGTCGTCGATCACGTCGACCTCGAGGGACTTGCGCTGCCACTTCGGCGATTCGACGTTCATGCTATCCATAATCCCCACACCGGTCGGGCGGACGGGCGCCGCTTCGGCCACTGTATTAGCCGAATAAACCACCTGCCTCAAGCCAATTCTGCCGCCTGCCCCCCGGCAGCGGAAGCGGCGGCTTAGCTTTTTTGGTGGACTTTCGCCACTCGAAAGAGGCAGCGGTCGTTTCACGCAATTGCAGGCAAGGAGGGACGGATGAATCTGCTCGCAGACCATGGCTGGATCGCCTGGATCATCATCGGCGCCATTGCGGGCGCGATCGCCAAGGCGATCATGCCGGGCCGCGATCCGGGCGGGTGCATCGTCACGATCCTGCTCGGCATCGGCGGCGCGGCGCTCGCCGGTTTCCTCGGCAACCAGCTCGGCTGGTACAAGCAGGGGCAGGGCGCCGGCTTCATCGCCGCCATCCTCGGCGCGATCGTCATCCTCTTCATCTACCGCCTGGTCGTCGGCCGCCGCTAGAACCGGGACGCCGCCTTCATTTCGGCGACGAAGGGCCGGATGTCCTCGCCGCGCGCGAGGCGCTCGACGATTGCCGATCCGGAAATCACTCCGACCGCTCCCGCGGCCCGGGCCGCTTGGACGTGATCGGGCCGCGCGATGCCGAAGCCGAGCACGGGCGGCGGCGCGCCATTGGCCCGTAGCACCGCGATCACGGCTCCGTCGAAGCGCACCGTCTCATCGGCGCCGGTCACGCCGGAACGGGCGACGCAATACGTGTAGCCTTCCCCATCGCGCGCGATCCGCTCGAGCGTCGCGGCGGGCGTGTTCGGCGCAGCGATCAGCACAGGCGCGACCTCGGCCTCGCGGGCGGCGGCGAGGAACGGAGCGGCCTCGATGACCGGCACGTCGGCAACGAGGACGCTGTCCACGCCGGCCTCCGCCGCGGCGCGATAAAAGGACTCGCGGCCCCGCGCGACGACGATGTTGGCGTAGGTGAGGACGCCCACCGGGACCTCCGGGTGGCGCTCGCGAAAGGCGGCGAGGATGCGGAAGCAGTCCGCCGTACGGGTGCCGGCCCTGAGCGCGCGCACCGCGGCGGCCTGGATCACCGGCCCGTCCGCGACCGGATCGGAGAAAGGGATGCCGACCTCAAGCATGTCGGCGCCGGCTTCGACGAGGGCGTCGAGGATCGCGGCGCTGGTTTCGGCGTCGGGATCGCCGAGCATGACGAAGGCGCCGAACGCCCCCTCCCCTCGCGCGGCGAGTCGCTCGAACATGGCGCCGTACCCGTTCATGGCGCCGCGGCGAGCAGGCGGCGCGCCTGCTCCATGTCCTTGTCGCCCCGGCCCGAGAGGTTGACGACGAATAGCTGGTCTTCCTGCGCCGCCTCGGCAAGCTGCAGCGCGTAAGCCAAGGCGTGCGCCGATTCGAAGGCGCAGATTATCCCTTCGGACCGGGCGAGCAGCGCGAAGGCGGACAACGCCTCGCGGTCGGTCACGCCGACATATTCGGCGCGGCCGCTGTCCTTGAGATAGGCATGCTCTGGCCCCACGGCGGGGTAATCGAGGCCGGCGGAGACCGACCAGCTCTCGCTGATCTGGCCGTCCTCGTCCTGAAGGACGTAGGTTTCCGCGCCGTGGAGGATGCCGGGACGGCCCCGGAGCAGGGTCGCGCCGTGCTCGGCGCCGTCGAGGCCTCGCCCCGCCGCCTCGACGCCGATCAGGCGGACGTCCGAATCCCCGACGAAGTCGGCGAACAGGCCCATGGCGTTGGATCCGCCTCCGACCGAGGCGATCGCCGCATCGGGCAGGCGGCCCTCCGCCTCCAGCACCTGGGCGCGCGCTTCCTTGCCGATGACGCGCTGGAACTCCCGCACCATCAAAGGAAAGGGATGCGGGCCGGCGACCGTGCCGAGAAGGTAATGGGTGTCCTCGAAGCTCGCCGCCCAGTCGCGCAGCGCCTCGTTGATCGCGTCCTTCAGGGTGCGCGAGCCGCTCTCGACCGGCACCACTTCCGCACCCATCAGCTCCATCCGGAAGACGTTGGCGCGCTGCCGCTCGACGTCGTGCGCGCCCATGTAGACGCGCGTCTTCAGGCCGAACAGCGCGCCGGCCAGCGCGGTCGCGACGCCGTGCTGGCCGGCTCCGGTCTCGGCGATCAGGCGGGTCTTGCCCATGCGTTTCGCGAGCAGGGCCTGGCCGAGCACCTGATTGGTCTTGTGGGCGCCGCCGTGGAGGAGGTCTTCGCGCTTCAGGTAGATGCGTGCCCGCTTCGAGCCGAGGTTGCGGCAGAGGGTGAGCGGGGTCGGCCGCCCGGCATAATTTGCGAGGAGCGCGTCGAGCTCGGCGCGAAACGCCGCGTCGGCGATCGCCTCGAGAAAGGCGCTCTCGAGCTGCTCGATCGCGGGGACGAGGATTTCGGGCACATAGGCGCCGCCATAGGCGCCGAAGCGTCCGCTCAGGAGCATGCGGGCTCGCCGCGCACCGGGGGGCGCAACGCCTCGAAGAAGGCGTGGAGCTTTCCGGCATCCTTGCGCCCCGGAGCCATCTCGACGCCGGAGCCGACGTCGAGCGCATAGGCGCCGACGAGCGAGGCCGCGCGCGCGTTGGAGGGCCTGAGGCCGCCGGCGAGGAGGCCGGCGCCGAGATCGCTCCGGCCGTCAAGCCGCGACCAGTCGAAAGCGACGCCCGTCCCGCCCGAGCGGCCCCCTATTTGCGTGTCGAACAGGGTGCGGTCGGCGCCTGGCCGGGGCGCCGGGAGGTCGCGGCCGACGGCGGCTGCCCCCCAGACCTCGACGCCCGGCGGCAGCAGGTTGCGCAGGCCGCGTATGTAGAGCGCGTCCTCCTGGCCGTGGAGCTGGACGGCGCGCAGACCGAGCGCCCGGGCGCTGTGGGCGACCTGCATCGGCTTTTCGTTGCGAAAGACCCCCACCAGCGGCGCCGCCGAGGCTTCGGCGATCGCCGCCGCCTCAGATACGCTGACCGCGCGCGGCGTGTTCGGGACCATGACGAGCCCGACGAAGGCGGCGCCATGCTCCCGCGCAGCCTCCGCGTCCTGCACGTCGGTGACGCCGCACACCTTGACCCGGCCGAAGGCGAGCGCGCGAGCCGCCTCGGCCGGATCGTCGGCGCGCATCAGCGAGGAACCGACCAGGAAGGCGTCGGCGAACGGGGCGAGGCGGTTCACGTCGGAGCGGCTCGCAATGCCCGATTCCGCGACGACCAGCGTCTCGGGCGGGATCAGCTCGGCGAGGCGCTCGGTCACCGCGAGATCGACCTTCAGCGTGTCGAGGTCGCGATTGTTGATGCCGATTATCTCCGCGCCGAGGGCGACGGCGCGGCCCACCTCGCCCGCGGTGTGCGCCTCGACGAGAACGTCCATGCCTAGGCGCCGAGCCTCCGCCATCACCGCTGCCGCTTCCTCGTCGGACAGGACGGCGAGGATGGCGAGCACGGCATCGGCTCCATGCAGGCGCGCCTCGGCGACCTGGCGCGGATCGACGATGAAGTCCTTGGCGAGGATAGGCCCGGAAAATTCGCGGCGGACGGCGGCGAGATCCTCGAGCGAGCCGCCGAAATAGGGCGCGTCCGTAAGGACGCTGATCGCGTCCGCCGCGCCCCGATAGGCGCGCGCCAGGGTCGCGGCGTCGGCGCCGCGGCGAAGACCTCCGAGCGAAGGGGAGGCGCGCTTGACCTCCATGATGAAACGCGCTCCGGGCCCTGCGAGCGCGGTCTTCAGGCTGCGCCGCGTCGGCTCGGCGGCGTCAAGCGGGCAGGCCGGCAACCGGGCCGAGACGTCGGTTCGCTTGCGCGCGAGTATCTCGCCGAGGACGCCCTCAGTCATTGCTCGCCTCGATGAAACGCTTGAGGCGGACATAGGCATCGCCCGAAGCGAGGGCCTGCATCGCCATGCCGACGCCGTCGCGCAGATCGCCGGCCAGACCCGCGGTGAGCAGGAGCGCGCCGGCATTGAGCGCCACGACCTCGCTCTCGGCGGCGAGACCGTAGCCCATCAGCAAGGCTTTCAACCGCTCCGCATTCTCCTCGGGGCCCCCGCCGCGTAGAACCTGCACGGGGCGACGGCCTAGCCCCGCATCCTCGGGGCGGATGGTCAGCGTCTCGAAGCGGCCGTCGCGCAGCTGCACGGCTTCGGTTTCGCCGTGAAGGGCGATCTCGTCGAGGCCGGAGCCGTGGACGACGAGGGCGCGGACGACGCCGAGAGCGGCCAGGGTCCGGGCCACCGGTTCGAGCAGGGCCGGGTCGGCGACGCCGAGGAGCTGCACGTGAGGTTCGGCCGGATTGAGGCACGGGCCGAGCATGTTCATGATCGTCCGCACCTTCAGCATCCGCCGCACCGGGCCCGCGTGGCGCAGGCCGGGGTGATAGAGCGGAGCGAAGAGGAAGCAGATGCCGGTCTCGTCGAGCGCCCGCCGCGCGCGCTCCGGCGTCACGTCGAGCTTCGCGCCGAGCTGCTCGAGCACGTCGGCCGAGCCGCACCGGGACGTCACCGAGCGGTTGCCGTGCTTGGCGACCGGCAGCCCGCAGGCGGCGGCAGTGAAAGCGACGGCGGTCGAGACGTTGATCGAGGCCGATCCGTCGCCGCCGGTGCCGCAGCTGTCGGCGAAGAGATAATCGGGGCGCGGGAAGTCGCGGTCGGCGGTGCGGAGCGCGCGCGCGGCGCCGATCAGCTCGGCCGCGGTCTCGCCCTTGAGGCGAAGCGCGATGAGCATCGCGGCGATCGCGGGTTCGGCGAGCCGCCCCGCGACGAGCTCGCCGAACAGAGCCTGGGCTTCCACCTCGGCGAGCGATTCACCGACGTAGAGACGGGAAAGGGCGCGCTCGGCGGCTTCGACGGCCGGCGTGTCGGCGAGGGCGTAAGCGGGCTGGGTGGACATGGCATTTCCTGACGAATCGGAGGTGAAAAAGAAGAGGCCCGCCGGTGGGGGCGGGCCTTCTTCGTTGGTCTCGGAGCTTTCTAGGTCCGGATCACCATCGATGCGCGCACGCCGCCGCGGAGGGAAGCTCCCGCCACCAAAGCCAGGCATGCGCTGCCGCCGGCGCGAGAGGGGCGCGCGCGGAACCGGTCGGGAGCATGGCCGTCGTCATCGCCGCCCAAGTCCCAGCTAAACGCCTATTCGTCAACCCGTTTTCTGGGTTCCGGCGCCAAAAGGGCATCGTTCAGCAACGGTGCAGCGGCTGCGGCGTTGGAAGAAGGGACCGGATGCGAAACGGAGTGCCTCAATGCGTAACCTGATCCTCGCCACCCTCATCGGCATGGCCGCCGTTCCCGCCGCCCCCGCCTTGGCGCAGGCCGATTCGGCGGCCGCGCTGCGGGGAACGCGCCTCGACGTGGTGGCGACCGGCGAGGTCAGCCGAGTCCCCGACATCGCCCGGATCAGCGCCGGGGTCGTGACCACAGCGCCGACGGCGACGGCCGCGCTCGAGCAGAACGCCCGCCAGATGGCCTCCGTCCGGGCGGCGCTGCGCAAGGCCGGGATCGAGGAGCGCGACATCCAGACCAGCTCGATCAATCTCTATCCCGATTATCGGCAGGACGAGCGCACCGGCGGCACCCCGCAGATCATCGGCTACCGGGCCAGCAACGAGCTAACCGTCAAGTTCCGCGACATTGCGAGCACCGGCAAGATCCTCGACGCCCTGGTCGCCCAGGGCGCCAACCAGATCAACGGCCCGATGCTGTCGATCGACAAGCCGGAGGCGGCGCTCGACGAAGCGCGGACCAAGGCGCTCACCGCGGCCCGTGCCCGCGCGGACCTCTACGCCCGGGCGCTCGGCAAGAGGGTGGGCCGGATCCTGTCGATCAGCGAAGGCGGCGGCGGCATGCCGGTGCCGATGCCGATGATGCGCATGGCGGCCCAGGGCGCGGTCCGCGATTCGACCTCGATCGATCCGGGAGAGCAGAGCGTATCGATCAGCCTCGCAGTCAGCTTCGAGCTCGAGTGATCGCCGCTTTCCTTTTGCGGGGGAGCGGCTTAGCGCACGGGCCCATGCTCGCCCGCCTCCAAATCCCGGCCGCTATCCTCGCCCTCGCCGCGCCTGCGGGCGCCGCGGAAAAGCCTGGTGACCGCTCGATCACGCCCGGGCAGATGCTGGGCCAGATGGCGCCGGTCGATCCTCGCGCGGAGAATGAGGCGATCGCCGCGGCCGCGGCGCGGCATCCGCTCGGCAGCGCCGAAAATCCGGTGCGCGTCGCCGGGCCGGCGGGGGCCCGCGACTATGTCTCGCGCCTGCGTTGCGGCGACGGCTCGCGCCCGGCGCAGGCCCCCCACGCTCCGGGCGCGGTCGGCGCCTACGGCTCGATCACAGAAATATACCCGCTCGACTGCGGCGCGGCGGCGCCCGGGCGCGTCGCCCTCGCCCTCGATCTCTATCACGAGGAAGACGCGGAGACGCGCGCCCCGTCGGGCTTCACCCTAGACCGGCGCTGAGCTTTCCCGCCCGTGCGCGGGCCGTTAGACGCCTGGCGATGCGCATATGGCTCGGCCGGCTCGGCTCCCTGCTCCTCTTCCTGGTGGTCGCGCTTTGCTTCGCGCCGTCGCTGATCCCGCCTTTCCTCGACCGCGTCTATTATGAAGGGCCGAAGACGGACCATTTCGACGGCGACCGCTTCTTCAACCCGGGCCGCACGGCGCAAGGCCCCGTCCATGGCGGACCGGCGCGTTTCGCCAACCGCTGGCTGGGCGCCGGCGACCGCGCGAAGTGGCCGGAACACGTCCCCGTCCGCCAGACCGTGCCGCCGCGCAGGGTGATGGGCCGCGACATGCTGGTCACCTGGATCGGCCACGCGACCGTCCTCATCCAGACCGAAGGCGTGAACATTCTCACCGACCCGATCTGGTCGGAGCGCTCCTCGCCTTTCTCGTGGATCGGGCCGAAGCGCGTCCGCGCGCCGGGCGTCCGCTTCGAGGACCTGCCCAGGATCGATCTCGTGCTCGTCAGCCATAATCATTACGACCATATGGATCTGCCGACCCTGAAACGCCTCTGGGATCGGGACGCACCGACCATAGTCACCAGCCTCGGCAACGACGCGATCCTGCGCAGGGCCGGGATCGTCGCACAGGCTCTCGACTGGGGCGGCGACTATCCCTTCAAGGCCGGCGTCGTGTTCGCGGAGCGCAACCACCATTGGAGCTCGCGCTGGGGCACAGACCGCAACCGGGCGCTCTGGTCCGCCTTCACCGTTATGCTGCCCGGCGGGAACATCTTCTTCGCCGGCGACACCGGCTGGGGCGACGGCAGCTGGGCCGCCGAGGCGGCCGAGGCGGGGCCCTATCGCCTCGCGATCCTGCCGGTCGGCGCCTATCTGCCGCGCGACGTCATGCGCTCGAACCACACGGACCCCGAGGAAGCGGTCAGGGTGTTCGAGACGCTGAAGCCGGCGATGGGGCTCGGCGTCCACTGGGGCACCTTCCAGCTCACCTTCGAGAGCATCGACGACCCGCCCCGGCGCTTGGCCGCCGCTTTGCGGCGGCGCGGGATAGCGGCAAGCCGCTTCGTCACGCCGGAGGCGGGCCGCAGTTTCAGGGTGCCGTCGGCCGCTCCTCCGGCACGATGAGGTTCAAGGCGCCCTTACGTATCCGGTAGCAGAGCGGCGTCTCCATCAGGCTCGCCTCGCCGTCCATCGCCACCATCAACAGGGCGCGGCGCGAATGGATCTCCGCTTCCTCGATGCCGTCCAGGGTAAGAAAGTCGCGCTGCCGGTCCGGCTGCCCAAAGACGGCGCGCAGCGACAGCCAGACGAAGCCGAGCCGGGAACGGGCGAGTGGCGCGTAGAGGCAGAGCTCACCCCGGTCGATCGCCTCGCGCGTGCCGAGGCTGAGCAGTCCGGTCTGATATTTGTTGTTGCCGACGAACAGCAAAGGGGTCTCGATCGGCGCGCGACCCCCGCCCACCTTCAGCGTCACCCGGCTGCTCGAGAAGCGCCACATGGACCGAGCCGCCGCGACGATCATGGCGAGGCGCTTCGAGCGGCCGAGATGGCGCTGCTGCGCCTCGCGCTCGCGAACCAGCGTCGGGTAGAGGCCGACGGCGCTGTTGTTGACGAAGATGCGGCCGTTGACCTCGGCGACGTCCACTCGCCGCGTTCGCCCCGCGGCGATCGCCGCGGCCGCGGCCTTGAGGTCCAGTGGAACGCCGGCGTCGCGGGCGAAATGGTTGAGCGTACCCATCGGCAGGAGGCCGAGCGGGAGATCGGTATCGGCTACGGCCGCGGCCGCGGTGCTGATCGTGCCGTCGCCGCCCGCTGCGACTAGCGCCGCCACTCCCTCCGCTGCCGCGACCTCCGCGCAATGGCGGTCGAGCTCGCCTGGCTCGACCAGCCGGACTTCGGGCTGGGCGCCCGTCCCCGCGAACGCTTCCTCGATCCGCGCTTCGGCGCCTTCGGCCGAGCCGCCGCCGCGATTGACGATGACGATGACCTTCAACCGCAAGGTCCGGGC
>DATAIU010000013.1:0-2616 GCA_036262495.1 Allosphingosinicella sp. | reverse complement strand
TGGGGCAAGCGGGGAGAGACCATCTCGCCCCGCTTGCCCACCGCACTTCAGCGTGATGCCGATCGGGGTGGAAGGAGCCCGGGACGCCTCACACAGCGATCCGCGTCATCCGTTGAATCCGTGTCATCCCAACCAGTTGTTGCAGGTGCCAGATAACGCGAGGGGGCTCCCCAGGCGAGATCAGATGCGCCAGGTCCTCCGCGGCCGTTCTCCGCGCCTCTGCGTCGACAGGGCCGGGCGCGTCAGAGCCTTCAGAGGTACTTCGCCACCTTCCGGATGTCTGCCATGAAAGCCTTCTCGGCTTCCGCCCGCTGATCCGGCGGCGCGCGGAGTACGGACGAGGGATGCACCGTCGCGATGACCACCGCGCCCTCGCGACCCCACGGCCGCTGCGGCTTGCCGCGCTGCGTGCTGACACGGAACTGCTTGCCGAGCATCGACTGCGCCGCCGTCGCGCCGAGGGCGACGACGACGGTCGGCTTGAGCACCGCGAGCTCGGCGTCGAGCCAGGGGTGGCAGGCGCGAACCTCGCCGTCGTTCGGCTTCTTGTGGATGCGCCGCGCGGTGCCGGGGCGCTTCTCCCACTTGAAGTGCTTGACCGCGTTCGTGACGTAGGCGATGCCGCGGTCGATCCCGGCGGCGTCGAGCGCGGCGTCGAGCAGCCTGCCCGACGGTCCGACGAAGGGCTTTCCGGTGCGGTCCTCCTGGTCGCCGGGCTGCTCGCCGACGAACATCAGCTTCGCGTCCTTCGGCCCTTCGCCGAACACCGTCTGCGTGCCGACCTTGTAGAGGTGGCAGCCCTTGCAGCTCTTCGACGCCGACCGGAGCTTCGTCAGCGTCGGGTCCTCCGGAACGAAGGGCGCCGCGGACTTCGCTTCGGCCGGCATCGGAGCCTAACGACGCTCGCCCGGGCCCTCGTCGTCGCGGATGTCGGGACGCGTCCGGCGGAGGTCGCCCTTCGTCCGTTCGCTCTTGCGCTCGGCCTCGTCGTGCTGCTGGCGATCCTCGTCGAGGTGCGAGCCGCCGGCGCGGACCGATCCATCGTACGGCCGAGGTCCCTTCTCGCCGGTCTCGCGCGTGTCACCCTCGGCGCCCGGCGTCCCCTGCTCGCGCAGCTCCTGCTGGCGCGCGCGCGTCTTCTCCCCCTGACCACCCTCGTATTTCATCGTGCTCTGCTTCGGCACTTCCTCTTCGTGCCCCTTGTCGCGCTTCGGCATCGTATTCCCTGGTGGAGTGTACGATCCAGAGTCGGGCAAGCCGTATGCCCTCCGGCGCATGTGACGCGCGCCAACCGCCGCTGGTTCGACATTGCGGACGCAGCATGCAGCTCGCATCATCACGCACTGGTGACTTCCATGCGCACTCTCATCGCCGCCGCGGCGATCACGCTCGCCGCCTGCAGCACCGCCTCTCCCGACCCCGGACCGACGAGCCACCAACTGGACCAGCTCCTCACCTTCCGCCGCGATCCCACGCTCCAGCCGTACCGCTATTCGAACGGGGTCAGCGACGCGGGCGCCGTCGTCATCCGCGACGCCGCCGAGTGGGAGCGGGCCTGGCAGCGGATCGTCGTCAACCATTCCCCGAAGCCCGCCGCGCCGGCGGTGGACTTCTCGAGGGAGATGGTGCTCCTCGTCGCGATGGGCACGAAGTCGAGCGGCGGCTACACCGCCGAGATCCAGCGCGCCGTCACCCGCGCCGGCGGCCTCGAGGTGGACTGGGCCGCTGTCTCCCCGGGCAGCAACTGCTTCACGACCGCCGCGCTCACCCAGCCCATCGACGTCGTCATCGTCCCGCGTGTCGAGGGCGAGGTCGCGTTCGCGAGACACGATCAGACGCGGAACTGCTGAACGGCCGCTCGGGCTGGCCGTTACGACGAAGGTTCAGCCGGATGAGGCGGATGCAGCGGATCCTGCGGATTCGCTCCTCTGCGTTCAATCCCCCCGCACCGGCCCTGAACGACTTTGGGGCAAGCCCGGAAAGATGGTCTCGCCCCGCTTGCCCCAAAGGAGTTCTGCGTGACGCTGGCAGGCCATACGGAAGCCATCAGGCCACGCGGCGCGATCCGCACGATCCGTTTCATCCGCAGAATCCGGATGAACCTTCGTCGTACAGGCCAGCCCGAGCGGCAGTCGGCGCCTAGCGCAGGAGAGTCTTGCCGATCGTCTGCAGCTGCATGTTGGACGTCCCCTCGTAGATCGTGCCGATCTTCGCGTCGCGGTAGAACTTCTCGGCGGGGTAGTCCTTGGTGTAGCCGTAGCCGCCGAAGAGCTCGAGGGCGAGCGACGTCACCCGCTCGGCGACCTGCGAGGAGAAGAGCTTCGCCATCGCGCCGACCATGGCGATGTTCTGCCCTTCGTCCTTCATCCGCGCGGCGTTGTAGACCATCAGCCGCGCCGCCTCCGCCTCGGTCGCCGCCTGGGCGACCTGGAACTGGATCGCCTGGAAGTCGGCGAGCGGCTTCCCGAACTGCTTCCGCTCCTTGAGGTACTCCATCGCCGCGCCTAACGCGCCCTGCGAGACGCCGATCATCTGCGCGCCGATGCCGATGCGCCCCTCGTTGAGCGTCTCGATCGCGATCTTGTAGCCCTGGCCCTGCGGGCCAAGCCTGCAGCT
>DATAIU010000012.1:0-19761 GCA_036262495.1 Allosphingosinicella sp. | reverse complement strand
GACAGCAGGGGCTCCTCGATGAAGAGCAGGCCGAGCGGCTCCAGCGCCTTGGCGAGTTGCTTGGCCATCGGCCGGTGGACCCGGCCGTGAAAGTCGAGGCCGACGTCCATCCCCTGCGCCTGCGCCGCCTCGACGCGCGCGACGACCTCGGCGAACAATTTCGGCGTGCCGATCCAGTCCAGCTCCGCCGTCGCGTTCATCTTGACCGCCGAGAAACCCTGGGCCTTGCGCGCCGCGGCCGCATCGCCGATCTCGTCGGGCCGGTCGCCGCCGATCCAGGCATAGGCGCGGATGCGGTCGCGAACCCGGCCGCCCATCAGCTGCCACGCCGGCTGGCCGAGCGCCTTGCCCTTGAGGTCCCACAAGGCCTGGTCGAGCCCGGCAAGGGCCGACATCAGGACGGGCCCGCCGCGGTAGAAGCCGCCGCGATATCCGATCTGCCAGATGTCCTCGATCCGGAAAGGGTCATGGCCGATGAAGCGGTCGCGAAGCGCCTCGAACACGCCGTCCACGGCCTCGGCCCAGCCCTCAAGGCTCGCCTCGCCCCAGCCGATCGCCCCCTCGTCGCTCTCGACGCGCACGAACAGCCACCGCGGCGGCACGTAGAAGGTCTCGATGCGGGCGATCTTCATTCCGCCGACTCCGGGTTAGAGGCTTCGGTTACGAAGCCCTTGAGGTGCCTGGCCGCGTCCTGCTTCTGCTCCTCCGCGAACGGCCGGTCGGTGTGCGAAGGCGGCACGATCGGGACGGACAGGCAGAGCGACGAGGCGGGAAGGACGTCGCGCCAGTCCGAGATCAGCTTCTTGTAGGCCGTGCCGACGTTCCTGATGTTGCGGTCGAGATCGTAGAGGCCGAGCGGGTTGACGTTGCCGTTCTGCTGGCGGAGCGCGGTGTCCCAATCGACCTGGTCGGTCAGCGAATACCAGGTGAAGCCGACGGTCGGGATCCCGACGTTGCGGATCCTGAGCACGTTCGCCCATTCCTTCCACAGCCAGTGGACCGCCTCGTCGCCCTTGGGGCCCTCGCGCAGGTTGGTTTCGGTGTGCATCACCGGCAGCCGGTAGCGGTTGTAATATTGGCGGGTGATCTCGCTGTAGCCGAAAACCTCGCCCGAGCCTTCGGTATGGCCGTCGGCGAACACGCGGTGCTCGTTCGTCTTGTAATAATCGTTGCCTAGGATGCAGTGCTGCTTCAGCCGGTGGTTGAGGAAGAAATGATATTCCTCTCGAGTCATGCCGTTATCCATCAGATATTCGTACATCTCGCTGTCGACGCGTCGCCCATAATTGAGGTCCAGGCTGAGGAAGCGGCGCGAGTTCATCAGCTCCGCCGGGCCGATTGCGGGCGGGCTGTCCGCGTGGAAATATTCCGAGCTTTCCGACTGGATGAAGATCGCGTCCGGGCGGCGCTTCAATATCTCGATCATCGCCAGCACGTTCGCCTTGACGATGTGCTTCAGCGCCGTGACGAAGCTGCGGTCGTCCTTCGCCTGCTCGTTCCACCAGCCGTATTTCGCCGAGAATATCGCGCAGATGAACATCTCGTTGACCGGGGTGTAGAGCTGGACCCAGGGGAAGCGCTCGGCGAAGGCGCCGGCATAGCTCGCGAAAAGCTGCGGGAAATCGGGGTTCTGGAAATTGCCGATCCAGTCGGGCACGCCGAAATGGCAGAGGTCGACGATCGGCGTGATGTTGCGCCTCTTCAGCTCGCCGAAAGTAAGGTCGGTGAACTCCCAATCGTGATTGTTCGGGCCGAGCAAAGTCCGGTAGAGCGGCGGCCCGTAGCGCAGGAAATGGATGCCGAGCTCGTCGACGCAGTCGAAGTCGGTGCGCCAGTGACGATAGTGGCCGCAGACGTCCATCTGGTCGACCCGGGTGTGCCCGTTGTTGATCGTCGGAATGCTGTTCTCGATCCCGGTGGCGAACATGAAATTGGCGATGGCGGCCTCCGTCGGTCTTGCCGCGCCAAGGGCTAGCCGGACGCGCGCGCCGGGGCCAGCCCCGACTTCTCCGGCGCTGGCCCCTTTCCGCCGGAGCCGCTAGAGCCGCCCGCGATGGACTGGGAGCAAGGCCTGATCGCCGTCGACTGGGGGACGACCAACCGGCGCGCCTGGAGGCTGGCGCCGGGCGGGGCGGTGCTCGACGAGATGGAGGACGGCCGGGGCATCCTCGCCGTCGGGCCCGGTGGGTTCGAGGGCGCGGTGGCGCAGGTCCGCGAGCGGCTCCGCGATCTGCCGATGCTGATGGCCGGCATGATCGGCTCCAACCGCGGCTGGGTCGAGGCGCCTTACGTCCCCTGCCCCGCCGGACTCCCCGAGCTCGCCGCCCGGCTGTGCTGGATCGAGGGCGAGCGCGCCGCGATCGTTCCCGGCGTCGCTTACCAGGAGGGCGAGGCCGCCGACGTCATGCGCGGCGAGGAAGTGCAGGTGCTGGGAGCCTTCGCCGAAGGCTGGCTGGCGCCAGACGCGACGCTCTGCCACCCGGGCACGCACAACAAATGGGTGCGCCTCGAAGGCGGCCGCATCGCGGCCTTCCGGACGGTGATGACCGGGGAGCTGTTCAGCCTCCTCAAGGGCCATTCGATCCTCGCCGACCTGCTGGTGACGCCGGCCGAGCCCGGGCCGGCCTTCGAGCGCGGCCTTCGCCACGGCCTCGAGCAGGAGGACCTCACCGCCGAGCTCTTCTCGGTCCGCGCCCGCACGCTGCTCGGCAAGCGTCCGCGCGAGGAAGCGAGCGCTTACGTGAGCGGCCTCCTGATCGGCCAGGACCTCAAGATCGGCCTCGCCATGGCCGGCGAAGGAGAGATCATAGCGATGGGGCGGCCAGACCTCACGGCGCTCTTTGGCGCGGCCCTGCGCTCGGCCGGGCGGGAAGCGCGGACGATCGACGGCGAGGCCGCCTTCCTGGCCGGTATCAGGCATCTGGTGGAGCATTTGCAATGAACGCGCGCGAAGGACTCAAATCCTGGCTGGCCAAATGCCCTCTGGTGGCGATCATCCGCGGGGTGACTCCCGACGAGGCCGAGGCGATCGGCGCGGCCATCTTCGATGCCGGAATCCGGATCATCGAGGTGCCGCTCAATTCGCCCGAGCCGCTGGCGAGCATCGGCCGGTTGGCGCGGCGCTTCGGTGAGGAAGCGTTGATCGGGGCGGGGACGGTGCTCGATCCGGAGGATGTGGCGCGGGTCGGAGAGGCGGGTGGCCGCCTCATCGTCTCGCCCAATACCGCCGCGGCGGTGATCGAGGCGGCGGCCGGCGCCGGTTTCGTGTCGCTGCCCGGTTGCTTCACGGCCTCGGAGGCCTTCACCGCGCTCCGCGCCGGCGCCACGGGCCTGAAGCTTTTCCCGGCCGAGGGCGCCTCGCCGGCGGTGCTGAAGGCCCTCCGCGCGGTCCTGCCGAGGGACGTGCCAGTCCTTGCCGTGGGCGGCATCAGCCCCGACAACATGGCGCCTTGGGTCGAGGCGGGCGCGGACGGCTTCGGCCTCGGGTCCGGCCTCTACAAGCCGGGGCAGAGCGCGGAGGAAACCGCCGAAAAAGCGCGCGCCTACGTCGAGGGCAGCCCGCGCTGATCCGCGAGCGCGGCCTGCGCCTTGGCGAACGCCGCCTCGTCGTCGACGTCCAGCCACCAGCGGCCGCCGCAATCCCACGCCGCTGCAAGTCCCCGGTCGGCGAGCCGCTGCACGCCTTCGGAGAGAGATCCCGTGCCGCCCTCGGCCAGGGCGCGGTCCAGCGCCTCGAACAGGGCTGGCCCCGCGACGAAAATCCCCGTGTCCACCGCGCCGTAAGCGTTCAGCGTCTTGCCGATGCGGACGATCCGCTCCCCGTCGAGTTCGACCTTCGTTGCGTCGTCGAGGTCGAGCTGCGGATTGTCGATGCGCCGATCGACCGCAAGCGTCAGCGCCGCGCCGGGAGGGCGCTCTGCGATCACACCGGCGAGGATCGCCGGGTCGAACAGATGATCCGACATCAGCAAGGCGAAATCGCCGGTCAGGAAGGGCGCCGCGGCGAGCACCGACAGCCCGTTGGCGCCCGGCCAATCGGGGTTGCGGACGGTTCTGAGGTCAATCCGGAGCCGCGCGCCCATCTGGCCGAGGAACGCCTCGAGCGGCTCCGGCCGGTAGCCGGTGACAACGACCAGCTCGTTCACCCCCCCGGCCACGGCCGCGCGGGCGACATGCTCGATGAGGGGCGCGCCCCCGACCTCCGCCAGCGGCTTCGATGGCGCCACGCCGCGCAGCCGCGTCCCCTGCCCGGCGGCGATGATCAGCCCCTGCATCGCGGCGATTTCCCCCTTTTCATGCGCGCGTCTTAGTCGCACAGCCTTACGCCGACGAGAGGTTATGGTAGGCGGCAATTTCGCAGGAGAGGCTTCGCAGCGTGCGCCGGACCGGCCGCGCGCGCCGACCGAGCGGCCGACCAAGGCGCTCGAGCTCGAGGACTGGCTGAACCGACGTATCTACCACCGTTTCTCCTGGCGCCTCTCGGGCCTGCTGGAGGCGACACCAGTCACCCCCAATATGGTCTCCTTTGCCAGCTTCTGGTGCATCATCGGCGCCGGCGCCTGCTACGTCGGGCTCGACTGGCCGCTTTCGGTCGCGGCGGGCTTCTTCCTCCATGCCCTCTGGCACGTCGTCGACGGCGCCGACGGCGACCTCGCCCGACGCACCGGCCGGGCCTCGCCCTGGGGCGAGCTGATCGACGGCGTCTGCGATTATGCCGGCCATTTCTTCCTCTACTGGATGCTCGCCTTCATGCTCTACGGGTCGATCGGTCACTGGGCCTGGCCGCTCGTGCTCGCCTCGGGCCTCTCGCGCATAGTCCAGTCGAACCACGCGGAGACCGGCCGCCGCACCTATCTCTGGCGGATCTACGGAATCCCCTGGCTCAAGCAGGTCGAAGCCAGGCCCGACGAGGCGGCTCCGGCGCCGGGGCCGATCGGCCGCCTTCTCGCCGCGCTCGGCCGCGCCTATGTCGCCGCCGCCGAGGATCCGGTGACCGCGCGGGTCGACGCGCTGGTCGCGGATCCCGCCGCGCGCCGAGTCTGCCGCCGCGCCTTCCGCAACTCGATCCGCGTCCAGACCGCGCTCGGCGCCAATTACCGAACGATCGCGCTCGGTCTCAGCATGGCAACCGGCACGCCCCTGTGGTTCTTCCTGCTCGAGCTGTTCGGGCTCAATCTGGCCTTGATCTGGTCGCGGCGGTTGCAGCGCCGCTGCAACCTTGTCGTCGAGGCTCGGCTCGCCCCTAGCGAAGGCCGCGCGTAGCCCTTATCTGAAGCGCCCAGCCCGGAGAAAAACGATGCGACTGAAGCCAGCCATCCTCCTCTTCATGCTCGGTGCCGGATGCGCGACCGCCGAGGCCGGGGCGCCCGCCAACGAAACCGTCATCCCGTTCATGAGCAGCCTGCGCGAAATCGACTGGCAGGCCGCTTCGGACGATTCGCTCTATCTGAGGGGCCCGAGGGGCGACTGGTATTTCATCAGGACGACCAACCGCTGCACGCGCCTGAAGCAATCCTATGGGGTTGGTTTCCAGGTCTCCGCGGGCGACCAGCTCGACCGCCACGGAGCGATCCTGGTCCAGGGTCAGCGCTGCCCGATCGCAAGCATCGAGCGTTCCGGCGAGCCGCCGAGGAAGCGCCGGGGCAAATCCGCCTGACGAAAGAAAAGGCCGCCGCGACCGAAGCCGCGGCGGCCTTTCTCCTTCAGCCTCCGATCAGAAGCCGACGACGAGCGTCGCGCTGATCGTGCGCGGAGCGCCGATCTGGACGTTCGGCGGGTTGCCGTAGGACGAGATGCCGCCGTTCGGAACCCCGCCCGTGCATCCCGTGGAGGTCGTGCAGCGCGTGATGGCCTGGTTGAGGCCGCCCCCGAAACCGCCGACATAGAATTGGTTGAACAGGTTGTAGACGTTGAGCTGCAAATAGGTCTTTTCGAGCCCGAGATCGAGGCGAGCGTCGAGATTGACCAGCCAATAGGCGGGCGTCTTGTTCGGAAAGATGATCGTATCGACCAGCGTCCCCGGATTCGGGCCGATGAGCGCGTGCACGGGCTCGTTGGTATCGTAGATGAAGCGCGGCCCGGTCCGCTTGGCGGTGATGCCGAGCTCGACGGGACCCGCATTGCCGCGGATCGTCCCACCGTATGTATATTTCGGGGCGCCCGATTCACGCTTGCCGGCGGTCAGGGCGAGAATCGGTGTGTTCAGCGCCGTGCATCCCGGAACCACACCCACTTGATTGGCTTGGCATTGGCCGATGATCAGATTGTCCTTGATCTCCGACTTGAGCACCGAGCCGAACACATAGAGGTTCAGCTGCTTGATTGGCTGATACGAAACGTAGCCGTCGAGGCCGGACTTATCGACCTTGCCGAGGTTGCGGAACACGCTGACGTTGAGCTCCGGATCGAAGGCCGAGGCCGTCCGGTCCTTGTAGCGATTGAAGAAGGCGCCGAGCTGCGCCTGGATCTTCGGGCTGCGATAGCGGACCCCGAGGTCGAAATTGTCCGTCTTCTCCGGGTTCGGCTGCGCGGCGGCCGTGTTCGCCGGGAAGAAGAACGAGTTGTAGAGGTTGTCCGTGCTCGGCACCGACAGGCCCTTCGCATAGTTGGCGAAGACGCTCGTGCGCGGCATGAAGTCGTAGGTGAAGCCGACGTTCGGAAGCACTGCATTATATTTGAACACCCGCTGCTGCGGCCCCTGGATGGTCGGGTTCAGCGTGGCGAAGGTCGCGTTGCGCGGATCGCCGCGGCCGAAGCATTCGACGAAGCCGCTGGCCGAGCTGGTGGAGCAGAAATTGTTGAGGTCGCGCTTGAAGAAGGGAACGCGCAGGCCGGCATTGAGGACCAGGGCACCGTCCATGAACTCGCCGCGATACTCGCCCCAAAACTGGTTGAGGATCGCGAACGACAGACGGTCGCGCTTCTGGAGAACGGTTCCGGTGGCGTCCTTTTGCGGGTCGTTGACCGGGAAGACGTCGATAGCGTCGCCGCCGATATCGAGCAGGCCGACCTGGCCGGTCTGGCGGTGACGCGCCCGGTCGAACGTGTAGCCGGTGCGGATCGCGTGGTCCTCGTTGATGTCCCAGCGAACGCCCGCGATGAGGCCGTAGCGGTGGGTCTGCGTCTGGCTCGGAGCAAGCACCGTGACTCGGTCCAGAATGTCGCCGTCGCCGTTGATGTCCCGCCCGAAATAGGGAACACCGCCGAGATAGCCGGCGACGCAGGTGTTGGTCGCGCTGTTCGGCGTCGTTCGGCACTGCGCCGTCGTCGCGGTCCCGCCCGCGGGGTTGATGTCGCGCAGCGCGCCTTCCTCGCCCGCGACTGTGCCGCCGCCGTTCGCCTTCACATATTGATAGCTGGGCTCGACGGTCAGGGTCAGCGTGCCAAAGGTGAAGCGCGAGGCGACCCGGATGTTGCCCGTGTTCGACGGGTTGAAGCGCCGCTCGAACTCGGTCCCGCAGCTCGAATAGTCGCCGTTCGGGTCGGCGGTATTGTTCGGGCCGCGCGACGGCGCTGGCGCGTCGGCGACGCCGGCCTGCGGCGTGTCGGTGAAGCAGGGATAATTGATGAAATATTCCCGCTCGTCAGCGTTTCTCGGGAAGCGGTTCTGAGACGCGCCGCCGACGATGCGCGGCACGGCATTGGCTCCGATGTAACGGATCGTATCCCACCGCAGCGGCGACGAGCCGAAGAAATTGTTCCGGTTCTGGTTGTAGTGGCCGGCGACGGAGATGAAATCGCCCTTGTTGCCGAACGGCTGGTAGATCTTGCCGTTATACTGCTGCTTGCGCACCCGGCTGTAATTGTTGAACGGATTGTCGTTCGTCGCGCGCGAAGCCGAGACGAAGGCGCGCGTGCCCCAGGGCCCGACCTCGCCGGTCTGCAACATTCCGAAAATGCGGTGGAAATCGAACTCGCCGTAGGAGGCCGAGACCATCGCTCCGAGGTCGCGGCTCGGAGTCAGGCTGCGATAATTGACCGTGCCGCCGGCTGCCGAGGCGGTGGGGCTGTCGACGTCGGTCGTGCCGAGGCCGACGTTGACGCGCTCGATGACCTCGGGATCCATCTGCTGGTTCGAGAAGATCGCGTAATTGCCCGAATCGTTGAGGGGGACGCCGTCGACGGTGAGCGAGATGCGGTCGGCCGAGAAGCCGCGGATGTTGAGCGTGCCCCCCGACGAGCCGTAGGCGTCGTTGTTCTGGAAGCTGACGCCGGGGATGAGGTTCACCGTGTCGAGAATCGTCTGGCCCGGGTTCTGGTGGGCGATCACGTCGGTGGTGAGCTCGGCCTTCGCCTTGGTCGTGTCGGGCGCCGTGACTCCGCCGACCTGCTGGGTGCGCGTTCCGGTGACGACGATCGTCTCTTCCTCGAACTCCTGCGAGCCCGTCGACTGGGCAAAAGCCATGGCGGGCATGACGAGCGCGGTGGTCGCGCACAGCAGCGTGAACTTCTTCATGATTCGAGTTTCCCCTCGGGGGCGAGAATCGCCCCTTCCCAGGCCCCTGCTATAGCCGTCCCGCGGCGATTCGAAGACTCTTCTGAGCCTCCCGCGAAAAAAAATCCGCGCAGGGTTGCCGCAAAGCCGCACTCGCCTCCGGGGGCGGACTAAAGTTTTGAAAAAATGCGAAAAGTCAGCGCGCGTCGAGGCGGCGGCCGAGCCCCACCATCAGGTAGATAAGCGGCGGCACGAGAACGACCGAGAGGGTGACCTTGGCGATCATCTGGCCGAGCAGAAGCTCGCCGATCGGGAACACCTTGTAGAAGGCGATGGTGATGAAGATCAAAGTGTCGACGATCTGGGAGAGGACGCTGGCGATGCCGGCGCGCAGCCAGAGAAGCTTGCCCTCACGGCGCTTCAGGGCGGTGAAGATGGTGACGTTGAGCAGCTGCGAGGTCCCATAGGCGACGATGCCTCCGATCCAGATCCGCGGCGTCGAGCCCATGATCGTGTTGAACGCGGCGAGGCGATCGGCCTGCATCCCGCCCGCCGCGGGGAGGGCCAGGACGACGAGGGCGAGGAGGATCGAGACGACGAGCGGCAGGAAACCCCACAGGACGAGCCGGTTGGCGGTCGGCCGCCCGAACAGCTCCGCGACCGTGCTCGACGTGACGACGAGCAGCAGGAAGGCGAAGATGCCGGCCTCCACGGCCAGCGGGCCGAGCGCGACCTGCTTGTTGCCGAGTACCCCGGCGATGCACACCATGCCGCCGTAGAAGAGCGAGAAGACGAAGAGCGAGCGGGGGATGGACGGACCGGGGGCGGCGGCGGCTTCGGCCTGGATTTCGCTGGTCATGGCGGTGACGTAACCGGTTTGTCGGGCTGCAAAAAGCTCTTTCCGTCCGCGCCGCTTCCGGCCATCACGCAGCGCGTGAACGCAACCCGCCTCGACGTCCTCGCCATCGGCGACGCCATCGTCGACGTCATTGCCAGCGCCGGGGACGAGTTCCTCGCCGAGGAAGGCCTCGTCAAAGGCTCGATGCAGGTCCTCGACGCCGAAGGCGCGACCCGGCTCTACGCGAAGATGCGCCAGGCCCGCGAGACGAGCGGCGGATCGGCGGCGAACACGATGGCGGGCGTCGCCGCCATGAGCGGGCGGGCGGGATTCGTCGGCCAGGTCGCCGACGACCAGCTCGGCGAAATCTTCGCCCACGACATACGCGCGCTCGGCGTCGAATTCCTGACGCCGCCCCTAAAATGGGGACCGCCGACCGGGCGCTGCCTCATCCTCGTCACGCCGGACGCGCAGCGGACGATGAACACGTTCCGCGGCGCCGCCCACGAGCTCACCGCCGAAGCGCTCGATCCGGAGCAGATCAGGGACGCGGCGATTCTCTATCTCGAAGCCTATCTGTGGCGCTCGAAGGGGCCGCGCGCGGCGATGGAGCAGGCGATGGCGATCGCCCACGAGGCGGGCCGAAAGGTCGCCTTCACCCTCTCCGACATCGCCTGCATCGCGCCGCACCGCGCCGAGATGGCCGCAATGCTTGACTCGGGCCAGATCGACCTCCTCTTCGCCAACGAGAACGAGATTTGCGAGCTGGCCGCCCTCCCCGAGCGAGACTCGGCTGTCGCCGCGATCCGCGACAAGGTGCCCTTGCTCGTCGTCACCTGCGGCGCCGAGGGCGCGCTCGCGGTCGAGAACGGACGGCAGGTGTCCGTGCCTATCGCTCGGCTCGGCAAGGGGGTGGTCGACACGACCGGCGCCGGCGATCTGTTCGCCGCCGGCTTCCTGGTCGGCCAGGCCCGGGGCCACGACCTCGAACGCTCGCTGCGCATGGGCTCGGTCGCTGCGGCGGAAATCATCTCCCATTTCGGCGCCCGCCCCGAAGCCGATCTCAAGGCGCTGGTCGCCGGCGCATGAAGCGCCTCGCTCTTCCTGCCCCCTCTCCCCTCGGGGGAGAGGGTTGGGGTGAGGGGGAACGGCCTTCGAGGCTCCTCTCCACCGCCGAACCCCCTCGCCCTGCCCTCCCCCCTTGGGGGAGAGGGTCGTTTGGCAAGAAAGCATGAAGCGGCTCGCGGTCTATTGCGGGTCGAGCCCGGGCTCCGACCCAGCCTTCGCGGAGGCGGCACGCGCGACCGGCGAGGAGATGGCGCGGCGGGGGATCGGACTCGTTTACGGCGGCGGCAAGCTCGGGCTGATGGGCGTCGTCGCCGATGCGGTGCTCGCGGGCGGCGGCGAGGTCCACGGTGTTATCCCGCAGGCGCTGATCGACCTCGAGGTCGCCCACCGCGGGCTGACCGAACTCCATACGGTCATCTCGATGCACGAACGCAAGGCGAAGATGACCGAGCTCACGGACGCGTTCGTCGCTTTGCCCGGCGGGATCGGAACGTTCGACGAGCTGTTCGAGGCCTGGACCTGGAACGCTCTCGGCTATCACGCCAAGCCGTTCGCCCTTCTCAACGTCGCCGGCTTCTGGGACGGCTTGATCGCTTTCCTCGATACGGCCACGATGAGCGGGTTCATGTCGCCGGCGCGGCGCGCTCAGCTGATCGTCGCCGACGAAATCGGGGAAGCCATCGACAGGCTCGACTCGGCGATCGAGGCCGGCGAACGCAGGATGGTCTGGTAAGGGGGATGGAATGGAAAGACTGATCGGTCTCGCCGGCATTGCGGCGATCCTGCTGCTGGCCTTCCTCCTGTCCTCGAACCGGCGCGCCATCCGGCCGCGGGTCGTCCTCGCCGCCTTCGCCCTCCAGGCCGCCCTCGCCGCCTTCGTGCTGCGCGTGCCCTGGGGCGTGAAGGCGATCAACGGCCTCAGCCAGGGCGTCGCCAATCTGCTCGGCTATGCCAACAAGGGCACAGAATTCCTGTTCGGCCCGGCGGACAAGAACCCGCTCGCGCACACCTTCGCCCTCGGCGCCCTGCCGGTGATCATCTTCTTCGCCTCGATCGTCGCCATCCTCTATTATCTCGGCATCATGCAGCGGATCGTCCGCTGGGTGGGCGGCGCGATCGGCTGGATCACCGGCATCAGCCGCGTCGAATCCCTGTCCGCCGCCGCCAACATCTTCGTCGGGCAGAGCGAATCGCCGCTCGTCGTCCGCCCCTATCTCGCCGCTTTGACGCCCTCCCAGATCTTCACCGTAATGACGGTCGGCATGGCCGGCGTCGCCGGCACCATCCTCCTCGCTTATGCGCAGCTGCTCGGCGCAGAGTCCCTGCCCTTCCTTCTCGCGGCCGCGTTCATGTCCGCGCCGGGGGGCATATTGATGGCCAAGATGATGTATCCGGACGAGCCGGTCGCCCCCGACGAGCTCCCGCTCGAAGGGGCCGAGCCCGCCGAACGGCGGGTCGACGTCGCCGAGACTTTCGAGGAGGGCGAGCGCCCCGCCAACATCATCATGGCGGCCGCCCAGGGCGCGCAGACCGGCGTCCGCCTCGCGGTCGCGGTCGGTGCGATGGTGCTGGCCTTCGTCGCCCTCGTCGCCCTCGCCAACGGCCTCCTCGGCGGGATCGGCGGCGTGTTCGGCTATCCGGACCTCAGCTTCCAGGCGATCGTCGGCACGATCTTCAGGCCCTTCATGTTCCTGATCGGCATCCCCTGGAACGAGGCCGGCGCCGCGGGCGGCCTGTTCGGGACGAAGGTGGTCCTCAATGAGTTCGTCGCCTTCATCGACCTCGGCGCCATGAAAGGGACTCTGAGCCCACGCAGCGTCGCGATCGTCACCTTCGCGCTCTGCGGCTTCGCCAATTTCAGCTCGATCGCGATCCAGATGGCGGTGACCGGCGGCCTCGCCCCCAACCAGCGGCCGACCATCGCCCGGCTCGGCATCCGCGCGCTGATCGCGGGCTCGCTGGCCAACCTGATGAGCGCCGCGCTGGCCGGCCTGCTTCTGCCTTAGACGTCACCCCAGCGAAGGCTGGGGCCCCAGGGGGTGAAAAGCGCCGGCGCCCTTCACCCGCCGGGACCCCAGCCTTCGCTGGGGTGACGAGCTATGCCGTTCCGCGTAAAAGGCGCCCATGGCCACATCTGCACAACCGACCGTCGCCTCCGTCTCGCTGACTGCATCCGATTCGGATCCCGAGGGCTTCGCGAAGGAGCTCGGCACTTCGTTCGAGCGCTATGGTTTCGCGATCCTCGCAGACCACGGCATCCCCGCCGAGCTCATCGCGCGCGCCGAGGAGAAAGCGAAGGCCTTCTTCGCTCTGCCCGAGGAGGTGAAGCGCGGCTACAAGATCGAGGGGGGCGGCGGCGCCCGCGGCTACACGCCGTTTGGCATCGAGACCGCCAAGGGCGCGACGGCCTACGACCTCAAGGAATTCTGGCACGTCGGCCGCGAGCTTCCTCCCGGGCACCCCTATGAGGAGATGATGGCGCCGAACGTCTGGCCGGCCGAGGTGGAGTCGTTCCGCGCCACCTTCCTCGAGCTGTTCGCCGCGTTCGACAAAACGGGCCTGCGCATCCTGCAGGCGATCGCCCGTCACCTCGGCCTCGATCCCGATTATTTCGAGGACACGGTGAAGGACGGCAATTCGGTCCTCCGCCTGCTCCATTACCCGCCGACGCCCGGCGACGGGCCGAACGTCCGAGCCGGCGCGCATGAGGATATCAACACGATCACCCTCCTCCTCGGCGCCGAGGAAGCCGGCCTCCAGCTCCTCGACCGCGACGGCAACTGGCTCTCCGTGACGCCCAAGCACGGCGAGCTCGCGGTCAATATCGGCGACATGCTCCAGCGCCTGACCAACAACGTGCTGCGCTCGACCACCCACCGAGTCGTCAACCCGCCGCCGGAGCGCCGCGGCCATTCGCGCTACTCGATGCCTTTCTTCCTGCACTTCCGTCCCGATTTCCTGATCGAGACCCTGCCCGAGTGCATGGACAGCCGGCCGAACCTCTATCCCGAGCCGATCACGGCCCACGATTTCCTCCAGGAGCGCCTGCGCGAGATCAAGCTCGTCTGACGTTTCCCCCCGGCGAGCCCGGCTGCTAGAGGGGAGCGGATGAGACACGCTGCGCCCGTCCTGGCCATCCTCCTTGCCGCCTGCGTCGGCGAGACGCAGGGCCCCGCGGCGGCGGTGCCCCCAACGGCGGCGGCCTCCAACTGGCGCGACGTCGCGACCGAACCGGACCGCGAGCGCGTGCGCAAATGGCGCAACGCCTGGGTCAAGGCCCTGGAACAGGCCAAAGCCGACGGTCACGGGGCCGAGGTGACGGCGGAAGGCGTGCTGCTCGACCCTGACGCGGCCCTGGACAATCCCGCCCCGCCGCCGGGCGATTATCGCTGCCGCACGCTCAAGCTCGGCACTCGCGGCGGCGGCAGCCTTGCCTTCGTGGCCTACCCGTTCTTCGCGTGCCGCATCGCGGCCTCGGAGGGCGGAACCTTAGAATTCGCCAAGATCACCGGCTCGCAACGGCCGGTCGGCCGCTTCTATCCGGACAGCCGCACCCGGCTGGTCCTCCTCGGCACCCTCCAGCTCGGCGACGAGCAGGGCACCCTTCGCTACGGCCACGACCGCGACCGTGACATGGCCGGCCTCGTCGAACGCATCGGCGATCGGCGCTGGCGTCTCGTCTTCCCCTACCCCGCCTTCGAATCGACGCTCGACGTGATCGAGCTCCAGCCGAAAGACTGATCCATGCGCCGCCTCAGCCTGCTCCTTCTCGCCTGCCTTTCATCGCCCGCCGCCGCCGACGCCCTCTCGGACCAGGTCAAGGGCGACATGCCCCAGCTGATGGCCCTCTACCGCGACCTCCACGCCAATCCCGAGCTGTCGATGCAGGAGCTTCGCACCTCGGCAAAGCTCGCCGCGGAAGCGCAGAAGCTCGGGTTCGAGGTGACGACCGGCGTCGGCAAGACCGGCGTCGTCGCGGTGATGCGCAACGGCCCGGGGCCGGTGCTGCTGATGCGGTCCGACATGGACGCATTGCCGGTCGCGGAGCAGACCGGCCTTCCCTTCGCGAGCAAGGTCAGGGCGACCAGCGTCACCGGCGTCGAGAGCGGCGTCATGCACGCCTGCGGCCACGACACGCACATGACGAGCTGGATCGGCACGGCGCGGCGGATGGCGGCTTCGAAAGCGAAATGGTCGGGCACGCTGGTGATGATCCTCCAGCCCGCCGAGGAGACCGGGCAGGGCGCCAAGGCGATGCTCGACGACGGCCTGTACACCCGCTTTCCCAAGCCGACTCACGCCCTCGCCTTTCACGACAGCGCATCGCTGCCTGCCGGGGTGCTCGGCTATACGGTCGGGCCGGCCTTCGCGAACGTCGACACGGTCGACGTCGTCGTGCGCGGCGTCGGCGGACATGGCGCGGTGCCGCAGAACACGAAGGACCCCATCGTCCTCGCCAGCCGGATCGTCGGAACCCTCCAGACCCTGGTCAGCCGCGAGCTCGACCCTCAGGACGCGGCGGTGGTCACGGTCGGCAGCTTCCAGGCCGGGACCAAGCACAACATCATCTCCGACCAGGCGACCTTGCTGCTCACCGTCAGGAGCTACAGCGAGAAGACGCGCCGCGCCCTGCTCGACGGGATCGCGCGCATCGCCCGCGGCGAGGCGATCGCGGCGGGCGTCCCGGAGGACAAGATGCCCGTCGTCACCGTACGCGAGGGCGAGCACACGCCGGCCGCGGTCAACACCGAGAAGCTCAGCAACTCGACCGCAACCCTCTTCCGCCAACGCTTCGGCGCCGGACGCGTCCGCACCGTGCCGCCACCGATGGTCGGGGAGGATTTCGGCCGCTACCACGGTGCCGATCCGTCGATCGAGAGCCTCATCTTCTGGGTCGGCGGAGTCCGGGAGGCCGCCTGGCGCGAAGCCGGCGGCGAGATCGCCAAGCTGCCCTCGCTGCACAGCGCGTACTGGAACCCCGACGCCGCGACGGTGATCGAGACCGGCGTCGAAGCGATGGTCACCGCCGCAATGGGGGTTCTCGGGAAGAGGTAGGCCTGTCGGTGCGTTCCTATTTCATCGGCACCGCGTCGGCGCCGGGCCAGCGGCTGTTGCCGACCCGCTTGAGATTCATCTCGAAGATTTTCACCGGCGGCGCGTCGCCCGCGATCCGCTCGCCGATCTCGCGCCACTTCCCGTTTCCGATCGTCGCCGTGTAGCGGATGATCGCTCCCGGGCCGGCCGGCGTCTGCCAGACGTAGCCCCCGGGCCAGACGTCGAGAGCGAAGTCGCCGGCATGACCCATCGCGTAGCTGTGGAGCGTGTAGGCCTTCGTCCCCGGATCGTAGGAGACGATGCCGAAAGCGTTGAAGCCGATGCTCCCATCCGTATTGTATGCCCGCCCCTCGATCACCTTGATCGAGCCGCCGAGCATCGGCCCGATCCGCTCGGTATGGACGACGTCGTGACGCCCGGTCGGCGTGATCGTCCAGGCGGTCCCGCGCCAGACGCCGTCCATGACCGAAAGCCTCGCCATCGCATCGCGCTGGGCCGCCTGGAGGACGGCCGGGTCCTGGCGCTGGGCGGCGGCCGGCGCGGCGAGGACGAGAAAGGCGGCGGCAAAGGGAACGAATCGCATAGGCAAACTCCTTTGGATTACAAAGTAGCCGCCTCGGGCGGGTGGGTCAACGTCGCTCAGCCGCCCTCGAGTATCCTCTCGATAGCCCGCTCTACCTCCGCGATCGGCGCCATGCCGTCGACTCGGCGATTGAGGCCGCGACGCTCGTAATAAGGGAGGATCGGCGCGGTCTTGGCGCGATATTCAGCCATTCGGGTGCGCACCGTCTGCTCGTTGTCGTCCGGGCGTCGCCTGAACTGGTCCTCCGCGCCGCAGACGTCGCAAAGGCTGTCGACCTTCGGCAGCTTGTAGCGGTCGTGATAGCCGGTGCCGCATTTGGCGCAGGAGAAGCGCCCGGTGATCCGGTCGACGAGCGCGTCCTCGTCGACGATCAGCTCGATGACATGGTCGAGCTTCATTGAGCGCTCGTCGAGCAGGCGGTCGAGCGAGCGCGCTTGCGCCTCCGTGCGGGGATAGCCGTCGAAGATGAAGCCGGCGCCGGAGTAACGCTCCGGCGCGTCGAGCCTCGCCGCGATCAGCGCGTCGACGACGTCGTCGGGGACGAGCTCACCGGCATCCATGATCGCCTTGGCGCGAAGGCCGATCGCGGAGCCCGACTTGATCGCCTCGCGCAGCATGTCGCCTGTGGACAGCTGAACCAGCCCGCGCTCCTTGATCAAACGGCCCGCCTGCGTTCCCTTGCCTGCCCCGGGCGGCCCGAGCAGGATGATGTTCACCTGCGCGAGCTCCCCTTGAGCTTCGCTTTCTTGATGAGGTCGCCGTACTGGTGGGCGATGAGATGGCTCTGGATCTGCGTCACGGTGTCCATCGTCACGTTGACGACGATCAGCAGGCTGGTCCCGCCGAGATAAAAGGGGATGCCGAGCTTCGAGATGACGAATTCCGGCACGAGGCAGATGAGGGTCAGATAGGCGGCGCCGATGACGGTGATGCGGGTGAGGACGTAGTCGAGATATTCCTCCGTCCGCTTGCCCGGCCGGATTCCGGGGATGAAGCCCCCGTAGCGCTTCAAATTCTCCGCCGTCTCCTCCGGGTTGAAGACAACCGCGGTGTAGAAGAAGCAGAAGAAGATAATCCCCCCCGCGTAGAGTGCCATGTAGAGGGGCGCGCCGTGCTGCAGGTTGCTGGTGATGGTGAGAAGGATGTCGCCCCAGACGCTCTCGCCCTCGACGCGGTTTCCCGCGAACTGCGCGATGGTGAGCGGCATCAGCAGCAGCGAGGAGGCGAAGATCGGCGGGATGACGCCCGACGTGTTGATCTTCAGCGGCAGATGCGACTTTTCCGCCTGCATCTGGCCGCGCGCCGTCTGGCGCTTGGGATATTGGATGAGGACGCGGCGCTGCGCCCGTTCCATGAAGCAGATGAAGAGGACAAGCGCCACGACGAGCGCGATCACCGCCATGATGATCAAAGGCGACATCGATCCGCTGCGGCCGCCCTCGAACACCTGGGCCAGCGTGGTCGGCAGCTGGGCGACGATGCCCGCCATGATGATCAGCGAGACGCCGTTGCCGATGCCGCGGCTGGTGATTTGCTCGCCCAGCCACATCAGGAACATGGTGCCGCCGATCAGGGTGACGACGGTGGTGACGCGGAAGACGAGGCCCGGATCGAGCACCGCCGAACCGCTCGTCCCGGCCCCCCAGCTCTCGAGGCCGACGGCGATGAAATAGCCCTGGATCGCGCACAGGAAGACGGTCCCGTAGCGCGTATATTGATTGAGCTTCTTGCGCCCGCTCTCGCCTTCCTTCTTCAGCGCGGCGAGGGCCGGCGACATCGAGGTGGCGAGCTGCACGACGATCGAGGCGGTGATGTAGGGCATGACGCCGAGCGCGATCAGGCTCATCCGCTCGAGGCTGCCGCCCGAGAACATGTTGAAGAAATCGAGCACGCCGCCGCGCGTCGTCTGGAACAGGTTGGCCAGTGCCCGCGGATCGATGCCGGGGAGCGGCACGAACGAGAGGAGCCGGAACACGATCAGCGCCCCGAGCGTGAACCAGAGGCGTTTCTTGAGGTCGGTCGCCTTCGCGAAATTCGCGAGGTTGAGATTGGCGGCCATCTGTTCGGCTGCGGATGCCATGTTCGTGGGACCTCGTCCTGTGCGCCCGGAGCCGGGCCTTCCCCCGACCCGCTCACCCTGAGTAGCCGTTGAGCTTGTCGAAACGGCGTATCGAAAGGGGTCCTTCGATACGGGGCTTCGCCAGGCTCAGCCCCTACTCAGGATGAGCGGGTGCGAAGGGCCTATATAGTGACCGTTCGGCGCTTGTCAGGCCTTCGCCTTCTTCTCGGCCTTGTCGGCGGCCCGCGCCTTACGCGCGCTGCCCTTCTTCGCGGCCGCTTTCTCGGAGGCGGGGACGACCTCGATCAGCTCGATCGAGCCGCCCGCACCCTCGACCGCCTCGCGGGCGCCCTTGGACGCTCCGGCGACGCGGAAGGAGAGCTTGGCGGTGAGGCTGCCCTTGCCGAGCAGTCGGACGCCGTCCTTGCCGCCCCGCGAGAGACCGGCGGCGCGCAGCGCCTCCTGGTCGATCACGCCCTTGCCCTCGAAGCGGCCGGCGTCGATCGCCTTCTGGATCGCGCCGACGTTAACCTCGGCATAATCCTTGGCGAAGATGTTGTTGAAGCCGCGCTTGGGCAGCCGCATGTGGAGCGGCATCTGGCCGCCCTCGAAGCCGAACACCGAGACGCCCGAGCGCGACTTGGCGCCCTTCTGGCCGCGGCCGGCGGTCTTGCCGAGGCCGGAGCCGATGCCCCGCCCGACGCGGACGCGCGACTTGCGGGCGCCCTTGTTGTCCTTGATTTCATTGAGTTTCATGTCTTGCACTCGCTTTCGCTTCTGTCGCGCGTCGTGTGTGTGTGGAGGAAAGTCCACGTCATCCCGGACTTGATCCGGGACCCATGAACCGAAGAGGCCGAGAAATTAGCTCGGACGCTTCGGGTCATGGGTCCTGACTTTCGTCAGGATGACGTATCGTTTCCGCTTACGCTTCGTTCTGTACCCTCAGCATATGCTGCACCTTGCGGATCATGCCGCGGACCTCCGGCGTGTCCGTCAGCTCGACCGTGCGGTGCATCTTGTTGAGGCCGAGCCCGACCAGCGTCTTGCGCTGGTCGGGGGACCGCCGGATCGGCGAGCCGGTCTGGGTGATCTTGATCGTCGCCATCGTCTTACTCCGTCACCAGCTCGGCTTCGGCCGACGCTTCGGCGCCCGACAGGCCTTCGCGGCGGGCCATCAGGTCCGCGATCTTGCGGCCGCGGCGCTGAGCCACCGATTTGGGGCTGGTCTGCTCCTTGAGCGCCTCGAAGGTCGCCCGCACCATGTTGTAGGGGTTCGACGTCCCGATCGACTTGGTGACCACGTCGGCGACGCCGAGGCTCTCGAAGACCGCGCGCATCGGGCCGCCGGCGATGATTCCGGTCCCGGCCGGAGCCGAGCGGACGAAGACTCGGCCGGCGCCGAAATGGCCGAGGCCGTCGTGATGCAGGGTGCGGCCCTCACGCAGCGGCACCCGGACCATGGCCTTCTTGGCGGCTGCGGTCGCCTTGGAGATCGCCTCGGGCACCTCGCGGGCCTTGCCGTGGCCGAAGCCGACCCGGCCCTTGCCGTCGCCCACGACCACCAAAGCCGCGAAGCCGAAGCGCTTGCCGCCCTTCACCGTCTTCGAGACGCGGTTGATATGGACGAGCTTCTCGATCAGCTCCTCGCCGCCCTCGTCGTCGCCGCCTCGGCCACGGCCGCCGCGCTCGTCGCGCCGCCCGCGTCCGCCGCGATCGCCGCCGCG
>DATAIU010000011.1:0-14718 GCA_036262495.1 Allosphingosinicella sp. | reverse complement strand
GGCCGGACGACCGTAACGAGGCGCGGATCGAGCCCGGCCGCGAGCCATCCCTCGAGCATCGCTCCGGCCATGTTCCCGCAGCCGATCATCCACAGAGGGCCGGGAAGGAGGGTACTCGTCATCGCGCCGTCATTGCGAGGAGCGGAGCGACGAAGCAATCCATCTCCGCGTCGCCTTGATCGCTAGATTGCTTCGCTGCGCTCGCAATGACGAAGGGAGTTACGCTTCCCCCTGCGTCTCGATGAGGGCGGCGGCGATCGCTTCCTGGGGGGTCTTTCCGGCCCAGAGGACGAACTGGAAGACGGGGTAGAAGCGCTCGCATTCCTCGATCGCGGCCTCGACGAGGGTCTCGGCATGCTGAAGCGTCAGCTGCCCGCCCTCCTCGCCTTCGAGCAGGGTCGCGTGGCGGAAGAGGACGAGGCCGCTCGACGCCCACATCTCGAAATGGCCGATCCAGAGCTGCTCGTTCAGCAGCCCGATGGTTTCGTAAACCGCGGCGCGCTTGTCCTGCGCCACGCGAATATCCGGAAGGGCAAGGAACTGGAGGACATGATCCTCCTCGCGCCACACCGCGCGCAGCTCGTATTGCGCCCAGCTGCCCTGAAAATTGGCCACGATCTCGTCGTCGCCGCGCTCGTTCACCCAGCCGTGCGCGGTGAAATAATGTTCGAGCATGTCGATCGGGCCGCCGGCGACGCCGCTCTCAATCTCGAACTCATCCACGTTCATGTCTTCGCTTTCCGGACCCTATTTATGCCGCGAAACTGCCCGCGCCCGAGAGGGAGCGCAAGCTCGGTCGCCGACCCTACCACAATATGTTGTGGATTACTGGCCCCCGGCTCCGGCCGCCGTCCCGCCGGCCTTTTTCGCGGGCTTCGCCGCGGCCCTCGCCTCGAGCGCCTCGATCCGCGCCTTCAGCGGCTGATTCTCCTCGCGCGCGGCGATGGCGATGGCCTTGGCGGCCTCGAACTCCTCGCGCGAGACCATGTCGAGGCCGCCGATCCAGTCGCGCATCCGGTCGCGAAAGGCGCCCTCGGCCTCGCGGGTCATGCCGGCCAGAGTGCCGGCGGCGCCGTTCATCACCTTGACGAAATCATCGAACAGACGGTTCTCGGACTGCATGGCGCGGCCCTCCTCTTGAAACGGGTCAGAGCGCGATATCGGAACTCGGATCGCCCGGCACAAGCTGCTCGGCATCCGGATTCATCCGCGCGATCTCCAGCGTCAGATATTCGGCGAAGCAGAGCCAGGCGAGATAGGGCAGAAGAAGCAAGGCCGCGGCCCGACGGATGCGCCAGAACAGGGCCGCCGTCGCGGCCGTGAAGACGATCATCGCCGCGAGCAGGCCGAGCGCCACGCCGACCTTGTGAAAGGCGAAGAAAACGGGCGGCCAGGCGAAATTCAAAGCGAGCTGCAGGCCGAACAGGGCCAGCGCGCGGCCGCGTCCGCGCGCGCCGCGGGCGTGAAGCAGCATCGCCAGGCTCAGCCCGAGGAGGATGTAGAGGATCGTCCAGACCGCGCCGAACGCCCATCCGGGCGGCAACGAAGTGGGCTTCGCAAGCGCGTCGAACCACGGATTGCCGTAGCCGGAACCCGCGACGCCGCCCGAGATCGTGCCGAGCAGAAGGATCGCCGGCACGGTCACCAGCGCCCAGCGCAGGAACGACATGCGCAATTGCGATGCGGAAGCGAGGCCGGTCATGGCGAAGCGGGTCTCGCGGGGAGAGAAGGCCCTGGGGCCCCTCTCCCCGGCCTTCAGCGCTCTTCGTCGACGCCGGGGATGCCCGGCTGGATGTCGTGCACCTCCGGCTCGTGCACCTCGATGATGCCGCGGCCGACATGGCTGTTCCGGTAGCCGTAGAGGTAATAGATGACCACCCCGATCGCGCCCCAGACCGGCAGGACGAGCATCGCGGGGCCGGGGAGGTTGAAGAAGAGGAAGAGGCAGCCGACCACGGTCAGCGTCGCGATGAAGCCGATCGCCGGGACCCGGAACGGACGGGCGCGGTTCGGATCGCGCTTGCGCAGCTGCCAGACGGCGATCGCCACCATCAGGAAGGCGTAGAGCGTTCCGGCGTTGGCGATGTCGGCGAGCTGGCCGACCGGGAAGAAGGCCGCGCCGATCGCGACGCCGACGCCGGTGATGGCGGTGACGACGTGCGGCGTCTTCCACTTCGGGTGCACCGAGGCCAGCTTCTCCGGCAGCAGGCCGTCGCGTGCCATCACGAAGAAGATCCGGGTCTGGCCGAAGAGCAGGATGAGGATGACCGACGGCAGGGCGATGAAGGCCGCATAGCCGAGCAAATTGCCGATCGTGCCGAAGCCGATCGTGCGCAGGACGTGCGCCAGCGGCTCACGCGAGCAGACCAGCATCTCGGCATATTGCGGCAGCGCGCATTGCCTCGCGAGCTCGGCGGACCCGGCCTCGATCGGGACCCCACCGGCCATGATCGGCTGGCCGCCCATCGTGCCGACCGCTCCGGCAGCGACGAGCATGTAGAAGACCGTGCAGATGGCGAGGCTGCCGATCAGGCCGATCGGCACGTTGCGCTGCGGGTTCTTGGTCTCCTCCGCCGCCGTCGATACCGCGTCGAAACCGACATAGGCGAAGAACATCGTCGCCGCGGCGCCGACCACTCCGACGCCGGAACCGAAGCCGCCGAACACGCCTCCCGGCATGAAGGGCTCGAAATTCTCGGTGTGCATGCGCGGCATTGTCAGGATCACGAACGCGGTGAGCGCCGTGATCTTGATCGCGACCAGCACGGCGTTGAATTTGGCGCTCTCGTTGGTGCCGATCATCAGCAGCCAGGTCATCAGCAAAGCGATGACGCCGGCAGGCAGGTTTATGAAGCCGCCCGGCTTGCCGCCGAGCGCGAGCGGCCCGGCGATCAGGAAGTCGGGCAATTTTATCCCCAGGGAATGGGCGAGGACCGTGTCGGTGAAGTAGTTCGACCAGCCGACCGACACGGCGGAGGCACCGACCGCATATTCGAGCAGCAGCGCCCAGCCGACGGTCCAGGCCAGGAACTCGCCCTGAACCGCATAGCTGTAGGTGTAGGCGGAGCCCGCGACCGGCACCATCGAGGCGATTTCGGAATAGCAGAGCGCGGCGACGACGCAGACCGCGCCGGCGATGATGAAGCTGATCGTGAGGCCTGGACCGGCCTTCTGAGCGCCGACGGCGGTCAGGACGAAGATTCCCGTGCCGATGATGCAGCCGACGCCAAACAGGGTCAGCTGGATCGGGCCGAGCGTGCGCTTCAGCGACTTCTTCTCGGCGGTGGCAAGGATGGCGTCGAGAGGCTTTACGCGCCCGAAAATCATATCCGTCCCCTTGTTGCGGCCCCGCCAATGCCTCGGCCCGGGCCTGTTTTGCCGGGGAGCCTAACCGTTAATCCCGGCCTAGCAAGGTAAAATCCGCGTCACCCGGCCAGCATCGGCCCCAGTCGCTTGCCGCCGAACAGGTGGATGTGGAGGTGCGGCACCTGCTGGCCGCCGTCATGGCCCGTATTGGCGAGGAGCCGGTAGCCGGGCGCCACCAGGCCGAGGTCGCGCGCGACCTTGCCGACGGCGCGCACGAACCCGGCTATCTCCGCCTCCGGCGCGCGTTCGGAGAAATCGTCCCACGACACGTACGGCCCCTTGGGGATGACCAGGATGTGGATCGGCGCAGCGGGATTGATGTCGTGGAAGGCGAGCGCGTGCTCGTCCTCATAGACCTTCCTCGCCGGTATCTCCCCGCGCAGCATCCGCGCGAAGACGTTGCGGTCGTCATAGGGCTGGGTGACGTCGATCGGCATGTCCGCTCCTTGCGCTTCGTCGACTCGCCTTGACCGAAAACCGGCGTGGTTTACCAGTGGCGCCATGCAGGACGCGACGCCCGACAGCCTGATTCCCTACGACGAGATCGTCCAGGAGGCGTTGCGTGCGGTCGTCGGCCGCGTGCTCGGCGAGGTCGAGACGACCGGGCGGCTGCCCGGGGAGCATCATTTCTACATCACGTTCAAGACCGGCGCGGCCGGCGTCGACATCCCGCGCCACCTCACCGAGCGCTTCCCGGACGAGATGACGATCGTCATCCAGAACCGCTTCTGGGACCTCAAGGTCGGCGACGACGGCTTCGAAGTCGGGCTCAGCTTCAACCAGGCTCCGGCGAGGCTCGTCATCCCCTTCTCGGCGATCACCGGCTTCGTCGATCCGGCGGTCAATTTCGCGCTCCAGTTCCAGGCCCAGGCCGAGGAAGGCGGTCCGCAGGATCATGACGAGGCCGAGAACGACCCGCCGGCGGCCGAGCCGGTCGAGGACGGTTCCAACGTCGTCGCGGTGGACTTCAGCCGGAAGAAGTGACCCTCTCAGCCGTCACCCCGGACTTGATCCGGGGTCCATGAACGCCGAAAGGCGAAGCTCCAAACCGCCATGTTCATGGATGCCGGATCAAGTCCGGCATGACGGGAAAGCCAATGATCTCCACCGCCACCCCCCGCACCGAAACCGACAGCTTCGGCCCGATCGACGTCCCGGGCGATTCCTACTGGGGCGCGCAGACCCAGCGCTCGATCCAGAACTTCCCGTTCGGCCCCAGAGAGCTGATGCCGCGCGAGATCGTCCATGCGCTGGGCTTCGTGAAGCAGGCCGCCGCGCGCGTGAACGCCAGGATGGGGGGGCTCGACGCCGAGCTGGCCGAGGCCGTCCAGCAGGCCGCCGGCGAGGTCGCGTCCGGAGTCCACGACGACCAGTTCCCGCTCGTCATCTGGCAGACCGGGTCCGGCACCCAGTCCAACATGAACGCGAACGAGGTGATCGCGGGGCGCGCCAACGAGATCCTGACCGGGACACGCGGCGGGAAGACGCCGGTCCATCCCAACGATCATGTCAACAAGGCCCAGTCGTCGAACGACAGCTTCCCGACGGCGATGCATATCGCCGCGGCGCGCGCCGTCGATGCCAGGTTGATCCCGGCATTGCAGGCCATGCACCGCCGCCTCGCCGCGCAGGCGGCGGCCTGGGACCGGATCGTCAAGATCGGCCGGACCCACCTCCAGGATGCGACTCCGCTGACGCTGGGCCAGGAATTTTCCGGCTATGCCGCGCAGATCGAGGCGGACATCGAACGGGTGCGCGGAGTGATGCCGCGCCTGCTCCAGCTCGCGCAGGGCGGGACCGCTGTAGGCACCGGGCTCAACGCCCCGGAGGGGTTCGCCGAAGCCTTCGCCGAGCAAGTGGCGGCGCTGACCAAGCTGCCGTTCACATCGGCGCCCAACAAGTTCGCCGAGCTCGCCGCCCACGATACCCTCGTCGAGCTGTCCGGCGTCCTCAACGTCATCGCGGTCTCGCTGACCAAGATCGCCAACGACATCCGCCTGATGGGATCGGGCCCGCGCTGCGGCTTCGGGGAACTGAAGCTGCCGGAGAATGAGCCGGGCAGCTCGATCATGCCGGGCAAGGTCAACCCCACCCAGGCCGAGATGCTGACCATGGTCGCGGCCCAGGTGATGGGCAACCATGTCGCCGTCACGATCGGCGGTCTGCAGGGGCATCTCGAGCTCAACGTCTTCAAGCCGGTCATCGCGGCCAACGTGCTGCGCTCGATCGACCTGCTGGCGACGGCAATGGAGAGCTTCTCGGAGCGCACGCTCGACGGGCTGGAGCCGGACGAGCAGCGGATCTCCGACCTGATGAGCCGCTCGCTGATGCTGGTCACCGCGCTGGCGCCGGAGATCGGCTACGACAATGCGGCGGCGATCGCCAAGCACGCGCACAAGAAGGGCCTGACGCTCAAGGAAGCCGGGCTGGAGCTCGGCCTCGTCGACGAAGCCACCTTCGACCGCGCGGTCAGGCCCGTGGCGATGCTCGGGCGCTGAGCCCCGTCAAGGCAGCTCCTGAGCGGCCGCGAGCACTTCCTCGGCGTGCCCGGGGACCTTCACCTTGCGCCAGACGCGTTTCACCACGCCGTCGCGGTCGATGAGGAAGGTGGCGCGATCGATCCCCATATATTTGCGGCCGTACATCGATTTTTCGACCCAGGTTCCGAAGGCCTCGCAGACCGAGCCATCGGCGTCGGTCGCGAGCGGAACCTTGAGCCCGTATTTCTCGGTGAATTCGGCATGCTTCCGGGCGTCGTCCTTCGAGACGCCCAAGATCCAGGTGCCGGCCTCCTTGAAGTCGTCGGCGAGCGCCGTGAAGGCCTGGGCTTCAGCCGTGCAGCCCGAAGTGTCGTCCTTGGGGTAGAAATAAACGATCAGCTTCTGGCCGCCGAAATCGGCCGGGCTGATCTCCTTGCCGTCGGCCGCCGCCAGCTTCACGTCCGGAACCCTGTCGCCTTCGCTCAGCATGTCACTCTCCCGACGCCACGCGGCGCCACAGCTCCGACACCCTCTGCCGCGCCGCGTCGTAGGCCGCAAGCAGCGCATTCCAGTCGGCGACGCCGCAAGCGGCCGCCACGAGCGGCCTCGTCTCGTCGGGTGGCGCCTCCGATTCCGGCGCCACGAGGCGGAACATGACAAGCATCCGCGTCAGCAGGCGGAGGGCGGGATCGATATCGGCGCCGACAAAGCCCGCTCGCTCCAGCTCCGCCAGCGCGTCCTCGAGGTGGGCATGGAGGCCGATGCGGTGCCTCAGCTGCAAGACATGGACCGCGAATTCCAGATCGACGAGGCCGCCGGGGCCGAGCTTGATGTCGAACGGCCCGTGGGCGGGCTTGTGCGCCTCCATGTCGGCGCGCATGCGCACCGCGTCCGCGATCAGCCGCTCGGCGTCGCGGCGGCGGTCCAGCGTAGCGCGGATGACCTCGGCGAGGGCGGCGCGTCCACCCGGAGATCCGAAGACCGGCCGTCCGCGCGTGAGCGCCATATGCTCCCAGGTCCAGGCCTGGTCCCTCTGGTAGCGCTCGAAGCTCTCGAGGCTGACGGCGAGCATGCCGTCGGTCCCCGAGGGACGCAGGCGCGTATCCACTTCGTAGAGCGGGCCGGAGGCGGTGGCGACGCTGAGCGCGGCCGTGACTCGCGGCGCGAGGCGGTTGAAATAATCGGTGGCCCGAAGCGGGCGCGGCCCATCCGATGCGGCTTCGTGCGTGCCCGAAAAGAGGTAGACGAGATCGAGGTCCGAGGCGTGGGTGAGGGCCTCGCCGCCGAGCCGCCCCAGGCCCATGATCAGCAGCTCCGAGCCGGGCACCCTGCCGTGCCGCGCCTCGAACTCGGCGAGCGCGGCGCGGGCGAGGACGTTGATCGCGGCCTCGGCGATCCGCGAATAGCCTTCCGCCGCTTCGATCGGATCGGAGTGCGCGACGACGAGCTGCACCCCGAGCGCGAAGCGCCGCTCGTTGACACGCCGCCGCACCCGGTCGAGCAGGAGCTGGTAATCCTCGCCAGCCCGGTCCGAGCGCGAGAAATCCTCGATCAGCGCTTCGAGGGACGGTACCGGCGCGAAGGCGCTCGCATCGATGAGGCCGTCGAGGAGCTGAGGGCGACGACCGAGCTGTTCGGCGAGCGCGGGGGCATGGCTGAGGACGGTGGCGAGATGGCCGGTGAGCCCCGGCCGGGCCTCGAGCAAGCGGTAGAAATTCACTCCGCTCGGCAGCCGCGTGACGACGTCGTCGAACCGGTTCATCGCGCGCATCGGGTCCGGCGCCGCGCCGAAGGCCCGGATCAGCACCGGCAGCATTGCCTCGAACGCCTCGCCGGCCGCCGCCGTGCGCAGGGACCGGGCCTTGCCGCCGCGCCATCCCTCGATGCGAAGGCGCGCGGAAACCGGATCGTCAAAGCCTGCCTGGGCGAGGTGGGCCTCGAGCACGTCGGGGTTCAGCGGGACGCGATGCTCGCCATGGCCGGCGAGACCGTCATAGAGCGCCCCGCAGCGTGAGGCGGGCTCCTCGATGAGACCGAGAAGCGCGTCGCCCGACCCCAGGCCGTGCAGGGCTGCGACCCTGTCGAGGTCGGAAGCGACCGCCGGAAGGGTGTGGGTCTGCCTGTCTTCCACCATCTGGAGGCGGTGCTCGACGGTCCGGAGCAGGCGATAGGCATCGGCGAGCGTCCTCGCGTCCTCGGCGGGGATGCGGCCCGCGTCCCGCAGCGCGGCGAGCGCGTCCAGCGTGGCCGGCGCCCGCAAGGCCGGCTCGCGGCCGCCGTGAATGAGCTGGTGGATCTGGGCGAAGAACTCGATCTCGCGAATGCCGCCGCGGCCGCGCTTGACGTCGTAGCCGGGGCCGAAGGCCTGGCCTTGCGAATAATGGTCGCGAATCCGCCGCGTAATCGCCTGGATCTCGCCGATCGCCCCGAAATCGAGCGAGCGGCGCCAGACGAAAGGGTGAAGGGCGTCGAGGAAATAGCGCCCGATCTCGAGATCGCCGGCGACCTGGCGGGCGCGGATGAAGGCGGCCCGCTCCCAAGGGAGCGCCGAGGATTCGTAATAGGAAATGGCGGCATCGACCGGGAGCGCGATCGGAGTCACTTCGGGCGAGGGCCGCAGGCGGAGGTCGACGCGAAAGGCGAAGCCCTGCGCGTCGCGTTTCTGCAGGAACTCGACGAGGCGGTTTGCGATTCGGACAGCGCCCTGCCCCGGCTCTTCGCGCGCCTTCAGCGGCAGGGTGGCCGGATCGAACACGAAGAGCAGGTCGACGTCGGAGCTGTAATTGAGCTCTCGGCTGCCATGCTTGCCGAGCGCGATCACTGCGAAGCCGCGCGGCTCGACCCCGGGAGTGCGTTCCTCCACGGCGGCGGCAAGGGCGCGCTCGAGCGAACGGTCCGCCAGGTCGGACAGGGCCTCCATGAGCCGCTCGAGCGGGATTTCGCCAGCGAGGTCGGCGACGGCAAGGGCCGCGGCGAGGGCGTTCCGCTCTCGCCGGAGGGCGGCGGCCAGGTCCGTGATCTCCTTCCCCTCCGCCCGCGCGCAAGCGATGGCGCGATCCACCTCGCCTGCCTCCAGAGCGATCGCGACCAGAGGGAAACGGTCCAGCTGCTGCTTAAGGAAAGGAGAGAAGGCGCGGGCTCGGGCGAGCGCGTCGTTAAGCCGGCCTTTACCCTCTGTTTCTTTCATGACACAGCCCAGAACACTTCCGTTGAGGAGCCGCAACCATTGAAACCCGGCCGTCCGCCGGGCGTTCTGTCCGGCGTGAATACGATCAACCCGAGACAAGAAGCCATGGTCCACGCTTCCGCAAGGCGCTTCGTGAAGGTGGCGCCGCCGACCGTCCATGCCGGCGTCGGCAATGCCCTGCGCCAGGCTTTCGCGATGGACGGCGAGGTCCGCTCGCTGCAGATTTTCGAAGAGCTGCTCGTTCGGCTCGACGAAGCCTGAGGCTCACGCGCCGGCCGGTGCGCTCGGATCAGATGTCGTCGCGCGGTTCCCGGTCTCGGCTCAGCTCGTCCACCTCGTTCATGATGCTCTGCAGGGCGGAACGTCCGCCCTCATTCTCATGCTCGCGGCGCGAGGGCAGCTTGCCGTCGGTCAAGAGCGCCTCGAGCGCGACTCGGCCGCGGGCGACGCGGCTCTTGATCGTGCCGACGGCGCAGCCGCATATCTCGGCCGCTTCCTCATAGGCGAAGCCGCCGGCTCCGACGAGGATCAGGGCCTCGCGCTGGGGCTGGGGCAGGTGGAGCAGCGCGCGTTGCATATCGGTCAGCTCGACATGCCGGTCCTGGCTGGCGGGCGCCGCCAGCAGCTTCGAGGCGGTGATCTCGTCCCACTCGCCCTTGAAGCGGGCCCGGCGCATCTGGCTGAGGAAGAGGTTCCTCAAGATTATGAAGGTCCAGGCGCGCATGTTGGTGCCGGCCTGGAAGCGCTTGCGCGCGGCCCAGGCCTTGAGCAGGGTCTCCTGGACGAGATCATCGGCCAGGTCGCGGCTGCCGGACAGCGAGCGGCCGAACGCGCGCAAATGCGGGATCACCTGGCCGAGCTGATCCTTGAACTCGTCGTCCGGAAGCGGGACCGGCTCCGGGCGCGGGGCGTCGGCGGCGTAATGCGCCTCATCCTCCTCGTCAGATACCGGATTATGGGTCAAACCGCCCCCGCCTGAATACGCTGTACTGAGCTCGCTCATTCGCCACGCGCGGGCCGGGGCCCGCCGCTCTCCTCGCCAAAGATGTAGGCATCTACCGCCAGAGTAGCAACAGAAGCAGGAACGCGGCGACCACGAGCCCCAGCGAAACCGGCAGAATGTAGCGCGTCATGTGGGGGGTCGCGCCGGCGCGCGCGCTCGTCGTGTCGATATGGCGCTCGCCCTCGTCCATGGTCTCTCGGTCCGCTCGTTGCTGAGGTGGAACGCCCGCTGCCGGGCGGGGTTCCGCCGGTCCGATCAGGCCGGAATCGTGGCGCTGTCGAAGAACAGCGCCTGGGCGATCGCCGCCTTCACGGTCGAGCGCTGGAAAGGCTTGGTGATGAGGAAGGTGGGCTCCGGCCGCTCACCGGTCAGGAGCCGCTCGGGGAACGCGGTGATGAAGATGACCGGCACCTGGAACTCGGCGAGGATGTCCTTGACGGCATCGATGCCGGAGCTGTCGTCGGCAAGCTGGATGTCGGCGAGGACGAGGCCGGGACGGCGGGCCATGGCCTGCGCCACCGCCTCGTCGCGGGTGACGGCGACGCCCGTGACCGTATGGCCGAGGTCGCGGACGATCGTCTCGATGTCCATCGCGATGATCGGCTCGTCCTCGATGATGAGGACCTCGGCTCGGGTCTGCCGCTCGATCTCGGCGAGCGCTTCGGCGACGAGGCGGTCGACGTCCTCGCCCGACGCGCCGATCAGATAGCCGGCATCCTCCGGCGTGAAGCCCTCCATGGCGGTGAGCAGCAAAGCCTGGCGCGACAGCGGCGTGATCCGCGACAGCCGCGCCTGGGCGATTCCGGCCTCGCCGTCGGCCGAGCCGCCGCCGTCCGGATCCACCTCGATGTTCGCCGACGACCAGATCGCATGGAAGGTCCGGTAGAGGCCGAGCCGCGGGTCGACCTCGCGCGGGAACTCGCCGGGAGCCGCGACGATCGCCTCGAGCGTCGCCTTCACGAACGCGTCGCCATGCTGCTGCGTGCCGGTGAGGGCCCGGGCATAGCGGCGCAGGAAGGGTAGGTGAGGCGCGAGTTCCTGACCAAGCGGCATGTTATTTACGACTCCCGTTACGAATTGCGGCCCTATTGCGGGCCGGCCCGATCCATTGCAACCCCGGGGCCCGGGGCCGTTCCATGACGCGATTTCAGGCAGCGCAAACCGCCCCAGCCCGCACCTCGTTCGGCAGTGGAACAAACCAGCGAGTTTTTTGTTTCCACCCGCACTCAGGGCCATTATTTGGCCGCGGGGTGGGTCCTGCGCATCGTGCTTCGGTGAGGAAGACCGGCGGCGGACGTGTGTGCAAGCAGCGGGCGCGGCGGTCGTCGCGAGGGGTGAGGTTTTGAGCTTCGAAGACGATAACGAGCCCCGCCGCAAGGCAGAATCCCCACCGCCCATGGACAGTGACGATCAGCCGCGCGGGCGGCGCCGGCGGACGCTCAACACCGAGCTCGGACAGGCGCTGCGCAAGGCCTATGACGACGCCATCGAGGAAGCCATTCCTCCCGAAATGCTCGATCTGCTCGGCAAGCTCGGATAGAAGCCCCCCTTGCGCGGGTTAGGGCCGACGTGACGAATATCCTCCCAGGTCGCCTGGCATCGCGCTTCGCCCGTCTCGCGACCGGCACGAAGCTGCTCCTCATCCTCGCCGCCGCCTTGCTTCCGCTCGGGCTGATCGCCATCCTCGCCTCCGTCACCAGCGCGCAGCAGAAGAATGCGGACCGGCGCGAGGAGACCCTCCAGCGGCTGGAGCTGAAAGCGCAGAGGCTCAACACCGCTTTCTCGCGCAGCGTGCTGACGATCAGCACCGCGAGCGACGCCGTATCCCTCAGCGCGAACACCTCGCGAGTATGCGAGACCACGCTCGCCCGTCTCGAGCAGGGCCCGGTTCCCGCGCGCTACGGCCTCTTCGGCGACGCCGGGGAGCTGCGCTGCGGTAGCGCCGGCTTCACGCCGCCCAAGGCGCCCGTCCATCCAGGCCAGGGCGGGACGATCGCGAGGATTAGCGACGACATCGAGCGTCTCGACCTGTTCGTCTTCGGCGCCGGCGGCCGCCTCGAGGGGGTGGCTGAATTCGATCGCGAGACCCTCCACGATTTGACCTACATCCCCGGCACCAGCCGCGATTTCAACCTGGACCTGTCCGAGGGCGGACGCACGATGGTGCTACGCCGCGAGTTCAAGCCCGGCCGCTGGCGCCAGCAAGTGGCGGGATCGGAGGAGGTCGCGGGCGGCCAGCTCAGGCTGACGATCCTGCTTTCGGCGGTGCCCTTCACCTTCGCGGACGTTCTCGCCATCCTTTTGCCGGTCCTGATGTCGATCACGGCGGCGGCGATCGGCTGGCTGGTCGCGGACCGGCTGCTGCTCCGGCCGCTGGTGCGCATGCAGCGCGCCGTCGCCGCCTACCGCCCCGGCGACCGCGCCCTCGATTTGCCGCCCCTCACCACCCCAGCTCGCGAGATCGGCGAGCTCGGCGAGGCCTTCCGCCAGGTCATCCAGACCGTCGCTCGCCACGAGGCCGAGCTCGAGGCGGCAGTGGAAAGGCAGACGCGGCTTGTCCGGGAGGTCCACCACAGGGTGAAGAACAACCTCCAGGTCGTCGCCTCACTTCTCAACATCCATTCCCGCGGATCGAAGAACGAGGACGTCGCGGCAGCCTATGCGTCGATACAGCGCCGGGTCGACGCTCTCGCCGTCGTCCACCGCAACCATTATGCGGAGCTCGAGGAAAATCGCGGCGTCGCCCTGAAACCGCTTGTTTCGGAGCTCGCGGCAAACCTCAGGGCGACCGCCCCCGCCTCCGCCGCGGGCATGACGATCCGCCTCGACGTCGATCCCTATTACGTCACCCAGGACGTCGCCGTTTCCGTCGCCTTCCTCCTGACGGAGATCGTGGAATTCGCGATGTTCTGCGGAGCTGCGACGGTCAGCATCGCCGTGGACGAGGGGGACGCGCCGGCTCCCGATTCGGCGAGCCTCATCGTCGAATCGGAGAGCCTGGGCGCCGGCGCGGAGTGCGACACAATGCTGACCGAGCGCTTCCAGCGCATCGTCACCGGCCTGTCCCGCCAGCTCCGCTCCGACATCGACCGCGACGAGGAGGCGGGCCGCTACGCGATGAGGATCGCCGTCGTCGACAAGGCGGAGCGCTGAGCGCGCTAGCGGCTGCGGTCGTCGCGATTGCCGACGTCGTGAGAATAAGGGGGCCGTGCCCCTTCCTCCCGGGCCCGAGCAAGGTCGCCGGCGTTCTGGCCCGCCTCCTCGGCGCTCTCGACATTGGGCTTCTCATCGCGGTGGACGCCATCGAGGTCGCTGTGCGGAGTCGACGGTGGGGGCTTGCTCACGGCTGGGGCTCCTTCTTTTGAGGTCCAACCGGGCGGACAGACGGCGGTTGCAAGAAAATCGCTTTCGGCACTCTTTTTTTTGATGATGGCGGGAACCCCGGGGGCGCCTTCGTCGTTGTGCAGTTCGGATAGTGACCTTTTGCCCCCCCCGCTCTCGCTATCCACGACATGAGCCCGGACGCGCCAACCTCCCCCCCCCCCGGTGGCGCCTCCGGGCTCAAATTTGTACATTTTCCGGTCAGGCCTTCAAAACATCGTCGCCGACAGAACCTGGCGGAACCGCCGAGGCGCGCGGCGCATTGTGGGCCTATCCTGCGGCGCCGCTCGCGACGCGCATGGCAGTATAGTCCAGGAGACGAAACATGCGTAAGCTCATCATCCTCGCCCTCGTGACCACCGGCATCACGCTTAGCGCCTGCAACACCGTCAAGGGCGCCGGCCGCGACATCGAATCCGTCGGCGAGGCCGGCGACAAGGCCACCTGAGCCGACCCGAATTTCCCTGAAAAGGCCGCCTGCGAGGCGGCCTTTTTTTGGGACCTATATAGATAGCTAGCCGCGGGCGCCCCCCGAGAGGCCCGCGCAACCCGCCTTATACGCTGTTCCATGCCCTGACGATCTGGCGACAGGCAGCTCGGATGTTGTTGACGCGCTGGGTCTGGCTACGGGACGCCGGGACAATCTCTTGGTTTTGAACGTCTATCGACAGACACAATCCCGGGTAAGCGACATGCCCGGGAATACAATGCGCAGATGCTTGCATGAAGGCCAAGGTAGCGACGTATTTCGCGATCTCGGCACGCTTGCTCGCGGCGTTTTCGCTTGCCTGGTCGTCGCCCTTGGCCAGTCGGAAGATGGCTACGCCGTAGCGGTCTCCCGACCGGGACGCCTGAGTAAGGGCGAGATCGGGATAGACGTTGACGGCCAGTCCCTCAATCGGCAGCGCGCCAGCCCATTTCCCCGGCTGCGTAAAACTGTAGCCGCCGAGTTGGTTCTGGAAGCGGTGAAAGGTTTCGAGCGCTTCGAGCGACGCCTGCGCGTCCTCGCGAGTGAAGGACGTCCCGCTGCGATCTCCTGCCTTCTGTCGCAATAGGGTTTCCAGAGCCGCGAGGGTGGCACGGGAACGCGCCGGATCGCCAAGATATGCGGCTATGCCATTTCGGAGGTCGCGATAGCGGATCACACGGGCAGTTGAGATTTCCTTGGCTTGCCGTATGATTCCTTCGCGGGCGTGATCCCCGGCGACGAGGTAACGAGCCAATTCGTTGGCGGAAATGCCCGGTTGCGGACGAGTGCGATTATGGGGACGAGTGGCCATGGACGACTTCCTTTCATATCG
>DATAIU010000010.1:0-13503 GCA_036262495.1 Allosphingosinicella sp. | reverse complement strand
CAAGGCGAGCAGCGCCTGCTGCTCCATATGCTCGAGGCGGACGCTCCCCGGCAGCCGCTCCCGCATATGGGCGATGTCGCCATGCTTGGTGGCGCCGTTGACGACGACATAGAAATGGTCCCCCCGCCGCGTCGCCATCAGATCGTCGATTATGCCGCCACTGTCGCTCAGAAGCAGAGAATAGCGCAGCCGGCCCTCTTTCAGGATCGAGAGGTCCGCGGGGAGCAGCGTCTCGAGCCCCTTCTCCGCCTCGGCTCCCGAAACGACGATCTGCCCCATGTGGCTGACGTCGAACAGGCCGGCCGATTCCCGCGTCCAGCGGTGCTCGGCCATGATGCCTTCATACTGGATCGGCATCGAATAGCCGGCGAAGCCGACCATCCGGGCGCCGCGCGCCAGGTGCCAGTCGTTGAGCGGGAGGAGGCGGTCGGGGGCGGTACTCATCGTTCGGCTCCAGCGCGGCGAGGGTCGGCCCCCGTCAACGCCCGAGATCGTCGGACGCCTCGCGGGCCGTCCCCCTCTGTCACTGGACCTGAGAGCTTTCCCCACCTTCGCACGTGGCTTCGGCGGGTTACCCCTTCGGTGGTCCGCGCGGAGCGGACGCTTTCCAGAGTGCCTCTACGCGCGCGGTCCCTTGTGCCTGAGAGATTCCGGGGCGGTTGCTCCTTCGGCGGCCTCGAGCCTCACGGCCCGCTGCGCTCTCCCGCGCGCGCACCGGCCCGGAGGCCGGCGGCAGCCCCGCTCTGGCCCCCGGCCCCGCCCAAGTCAATCGCTAGCGGGTGGCGTTGTAGACCAGCTGGTCCTGGCTGAGCTGGAAGCCGAGCAGCACCTCGAAGGTCGCGCGACGCACCGCCTCGCGCACCGCCGGATCGGCCATCGGGTCGATCGCCGCGTCGGCGTCGCCGGCCTTGCGCTCGCGCGTGATCTGGCGCCGAACCTCCTCCGGAAGCGCGGCGGCCGAGTGGCTGACCTGGGCCGTGGCAGCCGCGGCCGACGAGGCGCGCGCCTGGCCGTCGGCGAAGCGAAGGCCGACGCGGCTGAGGCTCTTCGAGACGACGGCGGTGCCGCCCTGCACCACGGCGGCGTAATAAGGCAGGACGACCTCGCGGGCGCCGCGCGTGTCGCGGCGCTGGCCCTGGACCTCGAAGCTGACCCGGGTGACGATCATGTTGCCGGTCTCGTCGCAGGTCGAGCGGACGTTGGTGATGCTTGCGACGACGTCGATGGCGCTCGCGTCGCGGCTGTTCTCCGGATTGAACAGGGTGATGTCGTTGGTCGCCGCCGGCAGGGCGACGGTCGGGCAGGCGGTGCGCGTCGCCGTCACGCCGGTGGCGGTCAGCTCGCCATTCGGGGTGGAACAAGCGACGAGGATCAGGGGAACGATCGCGGCGAGCGCCGCCTTTGACTTGAACACAGGGTGGGAACCTCACCTTTTGAGAGCCGGCGGATCATAGGAAGGGGGTCTGCGCTAGGCAAGCAATGAACGGCGAGGGGCGGCGTTGTGGACGCGGCCGCCGCGCGATCCTACATGGCGGGGATGGCGGCCCGCTTACCCCTCACCCTGCTGATCGCCGCGCCGCGCGGCTTCTGCGCGGGCGTCGACCGCGCGATCCGCATCGTCGAGCTGGCGCTCGAACGCTACGGCGCGCCGGTCTATGTCCGGCACGAGATCGTCCACAACAAGTTCGTCGTCGACGCTCTGAAGGCGAAGGGCGCGGTCTTCGTCCCCGAGCTGGACCAGGTTCCCGACGGCGTGCCCGTCGTCTTCTCGGCCCATGGCGTGCCGAAGGCCGTGCCCGCCGAGGCCACCGCCCGCGGCCTCGACTTCCTCGACGCCACCTGTCCGCTGGTCAGCAAGGTCCACCGCCAGGCCGAGCGGCTCGTCGAGAGCGGCCGCCACATCCTCTTCATCGGCCATTCCGGCCATCCCGAGGTGATCGGCACGTTCGGCCAGATCCCGGAAGGCATGATGACGCTGGTCGAGACCGCCGAGGACGCCGGGGGCGTCGAGCCCGCCGACCCGGACAATCTCGCCTACCTCACCCAGACGACGCTGTCGGTCGACGACACCGCCGAGATAATCGCCATCCTCGAGCGCCGCTTTCCGACGATCCGAGGGCCGAAGGCGGACGACATCTGTTACGCCACCTCGAACCGCCAGGCGGCGGTCAAGGAGATCGCGGCGCGCTGCGACTTCATGCTCGTCATCGGCTCGCCGAGAAGCTCAAACTCGCTGCGCCTCGTCGAGGTCGCCGAGCGCGAAGGCACGCCCGCGCGCCTCGTCGGGCGGGCGAGCGACATCGACCTCGCCTGGCTGGACGGCGTGGGCACGCTCGGCATCACCGCCGGCGCGTCGGCGCCGGAGACGCTGGTCCGCGAGGTCGTCGATCTTCTCGCCGTCCATTTCGAAGTCGCCGAGGAAGAGACGGCCGGAGTGGAGGAGCGGATGGTCTTCAAGCTTCCGCGCGGGCTCGAAGCGGCTTGAGCCTGCCGCTCGTCGAGATCTTCACCGACGGCGCGTGCAAGGGCAATCCCGGCCCCGGCGGCTGGGGCGCCGTGATCCGCTCGGGCGGGCGCGAGAAGGAAGTGTCGGGCGGCGAGGCGCTCACCACCAACAACCGGATGGAGCTGCTCGCGGCGATCCGCGCGCTGGAAGCGCTGAAGCGGCCGTGCGAGGTCGTGCTCCACACCGACAGCATCTACGTGCGCGACGGCATCAGCAAATGGATCCACGGCTGGCAGCGCAACGGCTGGAAGACGGCCGACCGCAAGCCGGTCAAGAATGCCGAGCTCTGGCAGAAGCTGCTCGATGCCGCCGCCCCGCACAAGGTCGACTGGCGCTGGGTGAAGGGTCATGCCGGCCACCCGGAGAACGAACGCGCCGACCGCCTCGCCTGCGACGCGGCCGCTCGGTTCATGCGGCGGACCTGAGCCCCGATCGCTCTTCGAGAAAGGCGTCGATCCGGGCCAGCGCCTCGAGCCGGATCGGATCGGCTTCGCGCAATATCTCGTGCGCCGACCGCTCGAACGTCACCAGCTCCGCGTTGGGAATGACGTCCGCGGCATGGCGGATCGCCGCTCCGCTGACCAGCCGGTCGCGCCCTGCCGCGAGGAGGAGGACGGGTTTCGTCACGCCCCTCAACTTCTCGTCGGTGAGGGCGGCGCATGAGGCGTAGGCGGCCTTGAGCCAGCCCCAGCTCGGCGCGCCGAGATTGTAGCCGGGCTCCTGCTTCCACCAATATAGTTCGTCCTCGTAGCGCTCGGGCGAGCCCGTCAGGCAGGACTGCCGGTAGGAGCCGACCGGTGCCGGTTCCGCCTGCTGGTGCCAGGCCGGCTGGCGGCCGAGACCCGCCATGGCCGCCAGCGAGGCCGCCCACCAGGCCGCGAAAGTCGGCAGCGGCGCGCTGTTGATCATCAGCATCGGCGCGACGAGAACGGCCGCGTCGAGCGGCGGATGCCGCTCCGCGAGCGTGCGCAGCAGCACGTGGCCGCCCATCGAATGGGCGATCGCGACATGCGGTCCCGGCGTCGCGGCGCTCCACTCGGCGATCAGGCCATCGAGATCGTCGACCAGCGTATCGAGGCTGTCGAGATGGCCGCCCTCGATGTCGCCGCGCGAGCCGCCCTGGCTGCGCCAGTCGAAGGCGGTGACGTTCCAACCCTGGGCGCGCCAATGGGCATGGCCCTCCAGATATTTCTCGATGAAGTCGCCGCGGCCGCCGCCGAAAAGGAGGCTCCCCCGCGCTTTCCCAGGCGCCGGCCAGTCCATCCGCCGGATCGCCCAGCCGTCCGGGGCGCGCCACGTGGAGAGGCTCGCATCCCCGGGGATGGCGCGGCGGTCTAAGGGCTTGTTCGTCATCCGGAGCGGTTACGGTTTCGAAAGCTGTTCCGTCTAGTGCCGTTCCTCATGGAGGGGTCCCTGTCTTCACTTCTGGTCGTCCTGCTCGCCGCGGCGCTCGCCGTGGCGGCCTTCGGCGACTGGCGGACGCGGACCATCCCCAATTGGCTCAACGCCGGCATCGCGCTCCTTGCCATACCCTTCTGGTGGGCGAGCGGCGTGACGCTCTGGCCCGGCGTGGCGGTCCAGCTCGGCATCGCAGCGGGGGTCTTCGCGCTATTCGCTCTTGCCTACCGTTTCGGAGCGATGGGCGGCGGGGACGTCAAGATGGTGGCCGCGCTCGCTTTGTGGCTCCCGGCGGCGGCGGTGCTGAAGCTGCTCGTGATCATGTCGATCGCGGGCGGCATCCTCACCCTCGCCATGCTGATCCCGCACCGCCTCACCAAGGCGAGCGGGCAGCTCGAAATTCCGTATGGGATTGCAATCGCTTTCGGCGGCTTTTGGCTGATTGGCGAACGCTTTCTTAACCAATTTGTCTGATGTGTGAGGCCTGCCGTGGAAGCGGGCTTAGGAGGCGACTGGCGTCATGGATGTTAAGAAGCTCGTGCTGCTGATCGGGGCGCTGCTCGTCGCCGCCGTCACCGCCGTCATGGCGAAGAACATGTTCACCGGAGCGAGCGCGCCCGCCGCGGCCGCCGCGCCCGTGGTCCCGGCCGGGCCCGAGGTGCTCGTCGCCACGCGCTCGCTTCCCGTCGGCACGATCGTCGACGCCACCGCCTTCCGCTTCCAGCGCTGGCCCGAAGGCCTCGTCCAGCCGGCTTATTACATCAAGGGCAAGCCGGGCGTCGAACCGGCCGGCCTGATCGGCACGGTCGTGCGCAACGAGATCACCGCCGGCCAGCCGGTCACCCAGGGCTCGCTGATCAAGCCGGGCGAGCGGGGCTTCCTCGCCGCCGCGCTTGGCCCGGGCATGCGCGCCATCACCGTTCCCGTTTCCGCGACCAGCGGCGTCGCCGGCTTCGTCTTCCCCGGCGACCGCGTCGACCTCGTCCTCACCCAGGAGGTCCAGGGCAGCGGCGACGGCCCGCCGCTCCGCGTCTCCGAGACGATCCTGCGCAACATCCGCGTCCTCGCGGTCGACCAGCGCATGACGTCGAAGGGCGCCGACGGGAAGCCCGTGGTCGCCGAGGTCTCGACGGTCACGCTCGAGGCGACGCCCAAGATCGCCGAGAAGATCGCGGTCGCCCAGACGATCGGCGGCCTCTCCCTCTCGCTGCGCTCGCTCGCGGACAATTCGGCCGAGCTGGAACGCGCTATCGCCTCCGGCCAGGTCAGCGTGCCGGCCAACGGCGATCCCAAGGCCGAGCGCCGGATGCTGATCGCGATTGCGAACCAGCCGATCGACACCGGCCCCACCTACACGGTCGGCGCCGACGTCTCGCGCTACCAGCGCAGCACCGTGCCGTCGAAGCCGGCGCCGGTCCGCAGCTCGAGCGATTACGCGCCTTCCTACGCCGTTCGTCCGGGCGGCTCCGTCACCGTCGCGCCCGCCGGGCCGGTGGTGCGCGTCGCCCGCGGCAATCAGATCACCCTCGTTCCGGTCGGAGCCAAATAAGATGAGCAAGCAGACCCTTCTGCGCCGTGCGACCCTGGGCACCGCAATAGCGGCCCTGGTCAGCTCCGGCCTCGCCGTAGGACCGCTCCCGGCCTACGCGCAGCCGGCGGCCGTCCGCCCCGCGAACGACCTCACGCTGTCGGTGGGCACCGGACGAATGGTGCGCCTCGACGGCCAGATGTCCGACCTCTTCGTCGCCAACGATTCGATCGCCGACGTCCAGGTCCGCTCGCCCAGCCAGATCTACATCTTCGGCCGCTCGCCGGGCGAGACGACCGTCTTCGCCACCGACAAGGCCGGGCGCACGATCTGGTCGGCCAACGTGCGGGTCGGCACCAATCTCGGCTCGATCGACGAGCTTCTGCAGACGGCGATGCCCGACGCGCAGATCCAGGCGCGGACGATCAACGGCGCGGTCCTGCTCACCGGCACCGTCGCGACCCCCGCCGACGTCGAGGAAGCGAACCGGATCGTCCAGGCCTTTGTCGGCTCGAACACGCAGGTGATCAGCCGCCTGAAGACGGCGACGCCGCTCCAGGTCATGCTGAAGGTGACCATCGCGGAAGTGAGCCGCACGCTGATCAAGGAGATCGGCGTCAACCTGCTCAACCGCGACAATGACGGCGCCAACGGCAACGGCTTCATCTTCGGGGTCGGACAAGGCAATGCGGGCACGATCACCGACACGAACCTGGGCATCACCAACCCGGCGACGGGCCTGCCGTTCACCGCGACCAACTACAAGTTCGCGCAGGGTGCCGGGACGACGCTCGGCTTCGCCGGCCACGTGCTGGGCATGGATCTCCTCTCCACGCTCAAGCTCAATCAGCAGGACGGCGCGGTGCACCTCCTCGCCGAGCCCAACCTCACCGCTCTCTCGGGCGAGACCGCGAGCTTCCTCGCCGGGGGCGAGTTCCCGATCCCGATGGCGAGCGGCCTCAACGGCACCTCGGTCGAGTTCAAGCAATATGGCGTCAGCCTCGCTTTCACGCCGACCGTGCTGGAGGGAGGCCGCATCTCGATGCGAGTCCGTCCCGAGGTTTCCGAACTGTCGGACGCCGGCTCGGTGCAGCTGAACGGCTTCTCGGTCCCGTCGCTGACCACGCGGCGGGCGGAAACGACGGTCGAGCTCGGCTCCGGCCAGAGCTTCATGATCGGCGGCCTGCTTCGCAATTCGAGCGGAAACACGACCAACCGGGCGCCGCTCATCGGCAACCTGCCGATCATCGGTGCGCTGTTCCGCTCCAACGCCTTCAAGCGCAACGAAACCGAGCTCGTCATCGTCGTCACCCCCTATCTGGTGCGGCCGGTCAATGCGGGGCAGATCGCCCTTCCGACCGATGGCTTCCGCGGTGCGAACACGGCCGAGCGCGTCTTCCTCGGCACGTCCGACTACAGCCGGAGCGGGGCCCGCCGGCCCGGCCCGACCATGGCGGAGCCGCAGGCCGCGCCGGGCGTCGGCGGGGTCGCCGCCGCTCCCGCGCGCCAGGTTCCGCCCTCCCCGCAGCCGCGCCGCGAGGCTGCGACGAAGCCGCAACAGCCTTCGGCAGCGCCCGGCTTCAGCTTCTGATCGATCGAAAGGACGCCCGAATGACGCTCCCCCGCTCTCTCGCCGCCCTCCTCGCGATCGGCACGCTTTTCGGCACCGCCGCCACCGCGGACGCCCGTCCGCGCGATCGCCACGGCCCCGAACGCGGCGTCGATTCGCTGAACCAGCCGGTCGTCGAGCGCACCGACTATGTCCTCGACCTCTCGGCCCGCGACGACGGTCTGTCGGCGCTCGAGCGGGCGCGGCTCGGCGCCTGGTTCGGCTCGCTCGGCGTCGGCTACGGCGACCGGATCTTCGTCGAGGAGCCCTACGGCCCCGGCCCGGCGCGCCTCGACGTCGCCCGCGTGGCGGCCGCCTACGGCCTGCTCGTCAGCGACGGCGCCCCGGTGCTCGCCGGCGAGGTCGCGCCCGGAACCGCGCGCGTCATCGTCAGCCGCTCCATGGCCTATGTGCCAAACTGCCCGAACTGGCGCCCGACCGGGCCCAGCTCGACCTCTTCCAACTATGGCTGCGCGATCAATTCGAATCTCGCGGCGATGATCGCCGATCCGATCGACCTGGTCCTCGGCCAGGCCGGCACCGGCACCGACGCCACCACCGCCGCAAAGGCGATCAAGGTCTATCGCGAGGCTCCGCCGACCGGCGCCAAGGGCCTCAAAGAGCAGTCGAGCAGGGGACAGTAAGCATGAACGCGCCTTTTCACGCCTCTCGCGCCGCAGCGCTCCGCGATCCGTTCTGCGCCTTCGTCAGCGACGACGCGACGGCCGAAATGCTGCGGCCGATCGCCGTCGAGCATGGCTGGGCCCCCGAAAAGGTCAACAAGGGCGGTCTGCGCAACGCCGTCCAGACCCTTTCCGTGTCGGCGAGCCCGGCGATCCTGTTCGTGGATCTCTCCGAATCGGGCGACCCGCTGAACGACATCAACGCGCTCGCCGAGGTCTGCGAGCCGGGCACGGTGGTCATCGCCGCCGGCCAGGTGAACGACGTCCGCCTCTATCGCGACCTCGTCGCCTCGGGGATCCAGGATTATCTGCTGAAGCCGTTCACTCCGGATCAGCTGCGCGATTCGTTCGCCCATGCCCAGCTCACCATCTCCGGCCCCCGCGTCAGCGAGGCGGCGAACGAGAAGCCGCATGTCATGGCCGCCGTCTTCGGCGTCCGCGGCGGCGTCGGCGCCTCGACGGTCGCGACGTCGCTGGCCTGGCTGATGGGCGACAAGGCGGCGCGCTCGACCGCTTTGCTCGATCTCGACATCCATTTCGGCACCGGCGCCCTGGCGCTCGATCTCGAGCCCGGCCGCGGCCTCACCGACGCGATCGACAATCCGAGCCGCATCGACGGCCTCTTTATCGAGCGCGCGATGGTCCGCGCCAACGAGAAGCTTTCCGTCCTCTCCGCCGAGGCGCCGCTCAATCAGCCGCTCCTCAACGACGGCTCGGCCTTCTTCCAGCTCCAGGAGGAGATCAGGAACGCATTCGAGGCGACCATTCTCGATCTGCCGCGGCCGATGCTGGTCCAGCATCCGCATCTCGTCGCCGACATCCATGTCGCCGTCGTCGTCGTCGAATACACGCTGGCGGCGACTCGCGACGCGATCCGAGTGCTGAGCTGGCTCAAGGCGAACGCGCCGCAGGCCCGAGTCCTCGTAGTCGCCAACAAGGTGTCGCCCGCGACGCAGGAGATCAGCCGCAAGGATTTCGAGCAGTCGATCGAACGTTCGGTCGACCTCTCGATACCGTTCGAGCCGAAGGTCGCGGCGCAGGCGGCCAAGCTCGGCCAGCCCTTCGCCAAGGTCGCCACCTCGTCCAAGCTTTCGGGGCCGCTCAACCAGCTGGTCGCGCTCACTACCTCGACCGTCGAGGAGGGTGGCACCGGAAACAAGGGCGGCGAGAGCGGCGAGGGCGTCAAATCGTCGCTGTTCGACAAGTTCAATATCAAGTCGCTCGTAGCCAAGAAGCCCAAAGCCGCTGCTGCCTGAGCTGAGGCCCGACGGGCCGCGTGAAGTGAGGAACCAAGGGTGCTGAGTCTTCCGATTCTGATGCTGGGCGTGGGGGTGCTGGCCGTGATCGGCATGCTCGCCTACGCCGTGAGCGGCCCCTCGTCCTCCAAGGCCCAGTCGCGGCGGCTCGAATCGCTCAAGGAGCGGCACAGCAAGTCGAACGAGGTCGCGGCGCAGGCGCAGCTCAAACGCATCCTCGCGAGCCGCAACCAGACCAAGATGGACGGCCTCGCCCAGCGCCTGCTGCCGAACCCGGCCTTGCTCCGCAAGCGGCTGCAGCAGACCGGCAAGACCTGGACGCTGGCCCAATACGGCATGGCGACGCTCGGCATCGCCGTCGTGGTCACCCTCTTGCTGATGATGAAGGGCCTGCCCATCTTTTTCGCTCTGTTCGTCGGCCTGTTCGCCGGCACGGGCCTGCCGCATTTCGTCGTTGGCAAGCTGGTCAAGCGCCGCGTCGCCAAGTTCACCGCGCGCTTCCCCGACGCGATCGAGCTGATGGTCCGCGGCCTGCGCTCCGGCCTTCCGATCACGGAGACGATGGGCGTCGTCTCGGACGAGATCCCCGGGCCGATCGGCGAGGAGTTCCGCGCCGTCTCGGACAAGATGAAGATCGGGCGGACGATGGACGCGGCGCTTCAGGAAACCGCGGACCGCCTCGGCACGCCCGAGTTTCAGTTCTTCGTCATCACCCTCGCCATCCAGCGCGAGACCGGCGGCAACCTCGCCGAGACATTGGCGAACCTCGCCGACGTCTTGCGCAAGCGCGCGCAGATGAAGCTCAAGATCAAGGCCATGTCGTCCGAATCCAAGGCCTCGGCCTGGATCGTCGGTTCCCTGCCCTTCATCGTCTTCACGCTGATCTGGTTCATCAACGGCAAATATATGCAGAACTTCTTCGTCGATCAGCGGCTGATGATCGCCGGCGCGGGCGGGCTGCTGTGGATGGGCATCGGCGTGTTCATCATGGCCAAGATGGTCGATTTCGAGATCTAAGGCGGCGCATAGATGACCCAGGCACCTCCCGCAGGCCCGACGATCATGGGGCTCGACGTGATGATGGTGGGGACGTTCCTCGCCGCCGTCGCGACGTTCGCCGTCCTGCTCGCCCTCTACGCCGCGACAACGGTCCGCGATCCGATGGCCAAGCGCGTCAAGGCGCTCAACGAGCGCCGCGAGCAGCTGAAGGCCGGTATCGTCGCCTCGACCTCTAAGCGGCGCCGCAACATCACCAACAGGAACGAGATGGCCGACAAGGTCAGGAGCGTCCTCGGCTCGCTGAAAATGCTGCAGGACGATCAGGTCGAGAAGGCCCAGAAGAAGCTCGTCCAGGCCGGCATCCGCTCGAAGGATCTCGCCTTCGTCGTCATCTTCGCGCGCTTCGTGCTTCCGGTCGTGATCGGCTCTGTCGTCATCCTCGGCGTCTACGTGCTCGACTGGTTCCCGGAATGGGGCGCGATCAAGCGCTACGGCCTCGTCGCTACGTCGCTCATCGGCAGCTACAAGGCGCCCGACATCTGGCTGAAGAACAAGATCAACAAGCGCTCGACCGGCATCCGCAAGGGACTTCCCGACGCGCTCGACCTGCTGGTCATCTGCGCCGAGGCCGGCCTCACCGTCGACGCCGCCTTCAACCGGGTCGCGCGCGAGCTCGGCAAGGCCTATCCCGAGCTCGGCGACGAATTCGCTTTGACCTCGATCGAGCTCGGCTTCCTCACCGACCGACGCTCGGCCTTCGAGAATCTCGCCCAGCGCATCGACCTCGATTCGATCCGCGGCGTCGTCACGACGATGATCCAGACCGAGAAATACGGCACGCCGCTCGCCAGCGCGCTGCGCGTCCTCGCCGCCGAGTTCCGCAACGAGCGAATGATGCGTGCCGAGGAGAAGGCGGCCCGCCTGCCGGCGATCATGACCGTGCCGCTGATCCTGTTCATCCTCCCGGTGCTGTTCATCGTCATCCTCGGCCCGGCCAGCTGCTCGATCTCCGACAACCTCTTCAAGCAATGAGGACGGGGGCGGAACAATCCGCCCCCGCCGCGATTGATCCGGCGCTGGACCAGCGACAAAGGATCGTGCGCGATGCCCTATTTCACCCCCGACCAATGGGTCATCGTCGGCCTCGTCTTCCTCCTCGGCCTCGTCCTCGGCACGGCTCTGATGGCCGGCGGCAAGTGGAAGCGGCGCTATCGCGAGGAGCGCGCCCGCGCCGACGAGCTCGAGGCCGAGAACCGGCGCCTTCAGAAGGACTCGGCCGAGATGGACAGCCTGCGCAACGCCGCCGCCCGCGACGAGGCCCGGCGCCGCAACGACGAGCCCGGCCCGCTCTAGCTCAGGCCCGCCGCCAGGTCGTCCCCGCGGGGCCGTCCTCCAGCAATATCCCCTCACCGGTCAGCTCGGCCCGAATGCGGTCGGCCTCCGCAAAATCGCGCCGCGCCTTCGCTTCGGAGCGGGCGGCCACCAGCCCGTCGATCCTTGCATCGCCGTCACCCTGGAACCACCGGTCAGGGGCCTCGGCGAGCAGCCCCAGGAGTTCCGCCGAGGCGCGAAGGGACGCTGGCTCCTCCACGGCGGAAAGCCGCGAGAGGGCCAGCGGCGCATTGAGATCGTCGGACAGGGCGTCGAGCACGCCCTCGTCCACCGCGCCGCGCTCGGCGCTCCCCGCGCCGCGATAGAGCCGGTCGAGCGTCGCCTTCGACCGGGCGACGAGCTGACCGGACCATTCCAGCGGCTGCCGGTAATGCGCCGAGAGCAAGGCGAAACGCAGAGTCTCCCCCTTATGCCCCTGCTCGAGCAGCTCCCCGACGGTGACCACGTTGCCGAGGCTTTTCGACATCTTCTCGCTGCCGGCCATCGAGAGGAAGCCGTTGTGCAGCCAGTAGCGCGCAAGCGGGGCGCCCCCGTGCGCGCAGCGGCTCTGGGCGAGCTCGTTCTCGTGGTGCGGGAAGATGAGGTCGAGCCCGCCACCGTGGATGTCGATCGTCTCGCCGAGATGCCGCTCGATCATGGCCGAGCATTCGATGTGCCAGCCCGGCCGGCCGCGCCCCCAGGGGCTGTCCCAGCCGATCACACCCTCGGGCGAGGGCTTCCAGAGCACGAAATCGGCCGGGTCCTTCTTGTAGGCCGCGACCTCGACGCGCGCGCCGGCGATCATCGCGTCGCGGTCGCGACGCCCGAGAGCGCCGTAATCCGGGTCCGACGGCACGTGGAAGAGGACATGGCCGTCCGCTTCGTAGGCGTTGCCCACCTCGATCAGGCGGGCGATCATCGCGATCATCTCCGCCACGGTCTCGGTCGCCCTGGGCGCGAGGTCGGGCGGACGGACGCCGAGCGCGCCCATGTCCGCAATGTAGAAATCCTCGAAGCGGCGCGTGATCACCGCGGGCTCGACGCCGTCAGCCCGCGCCGCGTCGATGATCTTGTCGTCCACGTCGGTGACGTTGCGGGCGTAAGCGACCTTGTCCTCGCCATAGACGTGCCGAAGCAGGCGCGAGAGGACGTCGAAGACGACGGCGGGCCGGGCGTTGCCGATATGGGCGCGGCTGTAGACCGTCGGGCCGCAGACGTACATCGTCACCCGTTCCGGGTCGGCCGGCTCGAAGACGCGCTTCTCGCGCGCCATCGTGTCATAGAGGCGGATCATGCCTGGTTCGCGGTCGCGCTGTCGTTGGCCGGCGCCTGCCTGTAGACCGGGTCCTTCGCAGCGCCGCGGCGCCACTCGACGAAATCGACGATCGCCCGCCCGCTCGCCGAGAGCAAAGGAAAGGAGCGCGACTGCGCCATCCATTGCGGCCGCTCGGCCTGGGCGCCCCAGATCGTGTCGTAGACGAGGTTCGCGCCGAGATAGAGCAGGGTCGCGCCGATCAGTCCCTTCAGCGCTCCGAAGCCGGCGCCGAGGACGCGGTCAACGGGGCCGATCACCGAGCGCTTGACGCCGCCGCCGACGGAGCGGGCGACCAGCTTGCCGATCAGGAACACCGTCCCGAACACCAGGGCGAAGGCGAGGACGGCGGCCCCCGCGCGCGTCCCGACGACCCCTTCGAGCGCGTTGGTCGCCGGCGTGTGCAGCAGTTTCAGGAAGACGAGCGCGACGATCCATGCGGCCAGGCTCAGCACCTCGCCGACGAAGCCCTTGAACCAGCCGAGGACGAGTCCGCCGCCGACCAGGAGCATCACGATGACGTCGAGCGCGGTCATGGAGCGAGAGTTAGAGAAGGATCGGCGGCAGGGGAAGGCCGCGCTTCTATCGGCCCAGAAGGTGTTCCACCATGTCGCGCAGGGACCGGAAGCCGGTGAGCGCGAGCGGTGCCTTCTCCCCCTTGAGCGAGGCCGGGACGAACGCACGTTCGAAGCCGAGCTTGGCCGCTTCCTTCAGGCGAAGACCCCCGTGCGCCACGGGGCGCAGCTCGCCGGAGAGCGCGACCTCCCCGAACGCCACCGCCTCGGCGGGCACGGGCCGTTCGGACAGCGCCGAGACGAGCGCGGCGGCGACCGCGAGGTCG
>DATAIU010000009.1:0-20825 GCA_036262495.1 Allosphingosinicella sp. | reverse complement strand
CCGATCCCTCGCACGCTCACCCTCACCCAATATGGCGAGATGGACGTCAGCCGCCTCGACGAGATGCCGCCGGGCCGCCAGCCGGTCGAGACCCGGGTGGTGAGCCAGGAGAAGCTGGCCGACGTCGTCGACGCGCTCGCTCGCCACATCGCGCGCGGCGGCCAGGCTTTTTGGGTATGCCCCCTCGTCGAGGAGAGCGAAGCTTCGGACCAGGCCGCGGCCGAGGAGCGGGCCCGGGTCCTCCGCATCCGATTCGGCGACAAGGTCGGCCTGGTGCACGGCCGGATGAAAGGCCCCGAGAAGGACGAAGCGATGGCTGCCTTCCTGGCTGGCGCCATCTCCGTCCTGGTGGCGACGACCGTGATCGAGGTCGGCGTCGACGTGCCCAATGCCACGCTGATGATCGTCGAGGGGGCGGACCGCTTCGGCCTCGCCCAGCTCCATCAGCTGCGCGGGCGGGTCGGGCGAGGGGAGGGGCGGTCGATCTGTTTGCTGCTTCGCGGCGATCACCTCAGCGAGACGGCGCGCGCGCGCCTCGCTTTGATGCGCGAGACGAACGACGGCTTCCGAATCGCCGAGGAGGATCTGCGCCTGCGCGGGGCCGGGGAGATATTGGGAACCCGGCAGTCGGGCGAGGCGCAATTCCGTCTCGCCAGCCCCGAGCAGATCGGCGAGCTCGCGCAAACGGCGAGCGACGACGCGCGCCTGCTCGTCGACCGGGACGGCGGCCTCGCCGGGCCGCGCGGCCAGGCCGCCCGCATCCTCCTCTACCTGATGGAGCGCGACGCCGCAGTCGAGCTGCTGCGCAGCGGCTAGTTGTCAGCGCTCCCGCCAGCCGCCATCATCGAACCGAACCTCAGGGGGCCCGAATGAACCTGTTCGCACGCAAGACGGTCGTCGCCGACGAGGACATGGCCCCGGAGCATCGCCTCCACCGCAGCCTCGGCTGGCCGCACCTGATCGCGCTCGGCGTCGGAGCGATCGTCGGCACCGGCATCCTCACCCTGACGGGGGTCGGCGCCGCCAAGGCGGGCCCGGCCGTCATCCTCTCGTTCGCCATCGCGGGGCTGATCTGCGCCGCGGCGGCGCTCGCTTATGCCGAGATGGCCACCATGATCCCGGCCTCCGGCAGCGCCTACACCTACACCTATGTCGTGATCGGAGAGCTCGTCGCCTGGATCGTGGGGTGGGCGCTGATCCTCGAATATTCTCTCGTCGTGAGCGCGGTCGCGGTCGGCTGGTCCGGCTACGCGGCGCCGCTGCTCCACGACGCCTTCGGCTTCCCGATGGCCCTGGCCCAGGGCCCGGAGCTGGGCGGGATCCTAAACCTGCCCGCAATCTTCATCATCGCGTTGGTCGCGGCGATGCTGATCTACGGGACGCGCGAGAGCGCTACCGTGAACGCCCTCCTCGTGCTCGTGAAGGTCGTCGCCCTCATCGTCTTCGTCGCGGTGACCCTGCCTTATTTCAACGAGGCGAACTTCCAGCCCTTCATGCCCTACGGCTTCCCCAAGAGCGGAGCGCCGGGGGCGGAGGTCGGCGTGATGGCGGCCGCCGCGATCATCTTCTTCGCCTTCTACGGGTTCGACGCCATCGCGACCGCGGCGGAGGAGACCAAGAATCCGGGCCGCGACCTCTCGATCGGAATCGTCGGCTCGATGCTGGCCTGCGTCCTCATCTACATGGCGGTCGCCGGCACCGCGATCGGCGCTCTCGCCTATACGCGCTTCGCCAACAGCCCCGAGCCGCTCGCCCTGATCCTCCGCGAGATCGGCAAGCCGTGGGTCGCGCGCTACCTCGCCGTGTCGGCGGTGATCGCGCTTCCGACCGTGATCCTCGCCTTCTTCTACGGGCAGAGCCGGATCTTCTTCGTCATGGCCCGGGACGGCCTCCTGCCGAGGCAGCTCGCTCGGGTCTCGAGCCGCGGCTCGCCGGTTCGGATCACCTTGTTCACGGCCTTGCTCGTCGGGGCGCTGGCCGGGATCGTCCCGCTCGCGGACCTCGCCGCGCTCGCCAACGCCGGGACCCTGGCCGCCTTCATCGCCGTCTGCCTCTGCATGCTGATCATGCGTCGGCGAGCGCCCGCTGCAGAGCGCCGCTTCTCGACGCCTCTCCCCTGGGTGGTCGGCATCTTCGGGATCCTCGGCTGCGCCTATCTCTTCTACAGCCTCCCGCAGCGCACCCAGCTCTGGTTCCTCGGCGCCCAGGCGGTCGGTCTCGTCCTCTATTTCGCCTATGGGGCGCGGCGAAGCGTCGCCGGCCACGCCTAAGCGGGGGAGAATTCCCCGCTCCTCCGGTCGAGGAGATAGAGGATGCCCTCGGCGATGGCGAAATAGGCGCCCCGAAGGCGGAGGCGGCCGTCCAGCTCGCGCTCGCGGACCCAGGGGAATGTGCGCAGATTCGCGAGGCTGACCCGGACGGCCTCCAGCTCCATCGCCCGGAAATCCTCGCCCGCTTCGGCGCGCACCTTGTCGCGGGCCTCGCGCAGCATCTCGATCCAGTCGGCGATGAAATGGCCCTCGCCGTGCGCGGCCTCGTCGAACTGGCCGGTGAGCGCCGCCGCGCAGCCGCCGCAGGCGCCGTGGCCGAGCACGAGCACCTCCTCGACCTGCAGCTGGGTGACGGCGAATTCGAGGGCGGCGGAGACGCCGTGATGGCCGGGCGCGGTCTCATAGGGCGGGACGAGCGCCGCGACGTTCCTGACGACGAAGATTTCGCCCGGTCCGGCGTCGAAGATCTGGCTCGGATCCACCCGGCTGTCCGAGCAGGCGATGACCATCGTCTTCGGGCTCTGGCCTTCGGCAAGTTCCGACCAGCGCTCGCGCTGGCGGGCCCAGCCCGTCTCGCGGAAGCGACGATAGCCGTCGATGAGCTTGGTGATTCCGGACAAGCTTTCGATCCTCCCAAACCGTTCGGGCTGAGCTTGTCGAAGCCCTTCCTTTTCCTCGGGCGCCCTAAGTGAAGGAAAGCCCTTCGACAAGCTCAGGGCGAACGGTTCGGGCAAGGTGGTGCCGGATAGCCGATCGCGCTAAGGAGGCCGGAATTCCGGGGAGCGTTCCATGGCCTCAGCGAAATTCACCAAGAAGAACGACTCGATCGAAATCCGGCTTCCGGACGAGACGAAGGCGGCGTTCAGGGAAAAATGCCGGCGCGAGGGACGCACGGCGAGCGAGGCGGTGCGGTCCTTCATCGACGAGCAGATCGAGCCGCGGGCGCTCTCTCGCCGGCGCCGCCGGTCTCTGTGGCGTATTGGAGCCGCCGTCGCGGCCGGCGCCGTTCTCGGCGGCGGCATAGCGGCGCCCTCGATTGCCGCCTCGGCCCAGACGACGCGCTCCGCCTTCCATGCCCTGGACCGGGATCGCGACGGAATGCTCACCTACGAGGAATTCCGCTCCCGATAGGCGAAGCGGTTCGCCCGGACACGTTTTCGCCCGTGTCCGGACACGGCTTCGCTGGCGTTCCAGCCGGACACACGGCTTGGTCGGGGCCATGACCGACTCGATCGAACCGAAGCGGCGGACGAGCTGGCTCGCCGAGATACGCGGCCTGCTGGGCCTGCTTCTGCTCGTGGTCGGCTTGCACAGCCTGGTCGCCAAGCCTTTCTACATCCCCTCCGAGTCGATGATGCCGGGGCTGCTGGCCGGCGACCATCTGGTGGTCAGCAAATATCCCTATGGCTGGTCCTACGCATCGCCGAGCTTTCACGTCCTGCCCTTCGTCAAGGGGCGGCTGTTCGGCCGCATGCCCGAACGGGGCGACGTCGTCGTCGTGTCGCGACCGGAGCCGGGAAAAGGCGAGGACCTCATCAAGCGGGTCGTCGGCCTGCCGGGCGATACGGTGCGGATGGTGCGCGGCCGGCTGTGGCTCAACGGAGAGCCCGTCGCGACCCGGGACCTCGGCTACCGGTCGGTGCGCGCCGACGCGAACCTGCGCTGCCCGGCGGACGGCCCCGGACCCGATTGCCACCTTCACCTCCTGAGGGAAACGCTGCCCGGAGGACGCACCTACGAGGTCCTCGACCTTTATCCGAGCCCCATGGACGACACCGCGCCCTACCGCGTGCCGCCCGGCCATGTCTTCCTGATGGGGGACAATCGCGACAACAGCGCCGACAGCCGCCTGCCTCTGTCGTCGAACGGGCTGGGCGGAGCCGTCCCGGTCGAGAATGTCCAGGGCAGGGCCGAGTTCATCACCTACTCGCTGAAGGGCGAGGCGGGCTGGAACCCGCTGAGCTGGCATTCGGACTTCAGGAGCGGCCGCGCCGGCGGCTCGTTGCGCCCCAAGGGCTGACTCGCTTCGGCCTTGTTGTTAAGAGGGGCGGGCATCGCTATCTGGCCCGCGATGAGCGAAGCCGATCCGAGCGTTGCGGTGCCCCGTCCGCGCAAGCCCGACTGGATCCGGGTCAAGGCGCCGACCAGCGTCGGTTTCGCCGAGACGAAGAAGCTCATGCGCAGGCTCAATCTCGCCACCGTTTGCGAGGAGGCGGCCTGCCCGAACATCGGCGAGTGCTGGACCAAGAAGCACGCCACGGTGATGATCCTCGGCGACACCTGCACCCGCGCCTGCGCCTTCTGCAACGTCAAGACGGGGATGCCGCGTGCCGTCGACCCGCTCGAGCCGGAACATGTCGCGACCGCCGCCGCCGAGCTCGGCCTCGAGCATATCGTCATCACCTCGGTCGACCGCGACGATCTGCCGGACGGCGGCGCGAGGCAGTTCGTGCGCGTTATCGAGGCGCTGAGGCGCAACACGCCGTCGACGACGATCGAGATCCTGACGCCGGACTTCCGCAACAAGCCCGAAGCGGCGGTGGAATCGATCGTCGCGGCGCGGCCCGACGTCTACAACCACAATCTGGAGACCGTGCCGCGCCTCTATCCGACGATCCGGCCGGGCGCGCGCTACTATGCCTCGCTTCGCCTGCTGGAGAGCGTCAAGCGGCAGGACCCGACCATCTTCACCAAATCGGGCGTGATGGTCGGCCTCGGCGAGCAGCGGCTCGAGGTCCATCAGGTGATGGACGACATGCGCTCCGCCGACGTCGATTTCCTGACCATGGGCCAATATCTGCAGCCCACGCCCCGCCATGCCACGGTGGAGGAATTCGTCACGCCCCAGGCCTTTGCGGCCTACGGCGCGATCGCCCGGGCGAAGGGGTTCCTGCTCGTGGCGGCGAGCCCGCTCACCCGGTCGAGCTATCATGCCGGCGACGACTTCGCGAAGATGAAGGCGGCGCGCCTCGCCCGTCGCCCCAGCGAAGGCTGGGGCCCCGGGGGGTGAAGAGCACGGCGCCCGTTCTCGCTGGGACCCCAGCCTTCGCCGGGACGACGTAATGCCGCGCCACACCGAGACTCGCTGCCTGCCCTACACGCCGGAGCAGATGTTCGACCTCGTGGCCGACGTGAAGCGTTACCAGGAATTCCTGCCCTGGGTGGCGGCCACCCGCATCCGCTCCGATACCGACACGCTGATGATCGCCGACCTCGTCGTCGGCTTCCGCTCGCTCAAGGAGACCTTCACCTCACGGGTCGAGAAGGAGCGGCCGCATCGCCTTCACACCGAATATATCGAAGGGCCGCTCAAATATCTCCAGAACAGCTGGAAGTTCGAGCCGGCGGAGGACGGGGGGACGAAGATCGAGTTCTGCGTCGATTTCGCGTTCAAGAACCGGATCTTCGAGTCCCTCGCCGGCCAGATGTTCGACCGGGCGCTGCGGCGGATGATCGGCGCGTTCGAGGATCGGGCACGCGACCTCTACGGCCCGCCGCCACCCGCCTCGGGGGTAAGCAGCTCGAGCGCGCAGAGCGCCGCCTGAAGCCTGACGCCGCCGCGGCCGAGATCGCCGAAATGCCGGGTGTCCGCGACGATCTCGTTCGGATCGGCGCCGCGGCGGGCGCGAGCGAAGATGACGGTGCCGACCGGCTTCCGCTCGCTCCCGCCGCCGGGCCCGGCGATGCCGGTGACGGCGACGGCCGTGTCCGCCCCGGTGCGCTTCAAGGCGCCCTGGGCCATGCTCCAGGCGACGGCGACGGAGACCGCCCCGAAGGTCTCCAGCACGTCGGCGCTGACGCCGAGGAGGGCGGTCTTCGATTCGTCCGAATAAGTGACGAAACCGCCCTCGAGGACGTCGGAGGAGCCGGCTATCTCGGTCAGCGCCGTCATCGCGAGGCCGCCCGTGCAGCTCTCCGCCAGCACGATGCGGCGGCCGGCGGCGCGATTGGCGTCGATCGCCTTGCGCGCGGCGTCGAGCAGCTCCACTGGAAGGATGGTCGGTTGCGGGTCGCTCACTCTTCGTCCTCCGGCACGCGCAGGGTCGCGATCGCCTGGGCGGCCATGCCCTCGCCGCGGCCGGTGAAGCCGAGCCGCTCGGTGGTCGTCGCCTTGATGCTAATCCGGGCGACCGGGACCCGCAACAGAGCGGCGAGGCGCTCCCGCATCGCCCGACGATGGGGGCCGATGCGTGGCTCCTCGCAGATGATCGTCGCGTCGACATGGTCGATCAGGGCGCCGGCGCGCTCGGCGAGGCCGCGGACATGCTCGATGAAGAGCGAGGAGGCGGCGCCCTTCCATTGCGGATCGCCGGGCCGGAAATGATCCCCGATGTCGCCCTCGCCGAGCGCGCCCAGAAGGGCGTCGGCGACGGCGTGGAGGAGGACGTCGGCGTCGCTATGGCCCTTGAGCGAGCGCGGATGGGGGAGGCGCAGGCCGCCGAGCCAGAGGCCGTCGCCCTCCGCGAAGGCGTGGACATCGAAGCCCAGGCCGGTGCGGGTCACCAGGCGGGCGGCGGCCTCCCGCTCGGCGCGCGCGAAATCCGCTTGCCAGGTGAGCTTGTCGAGGCGCGGGTCCCCTTCGACGGTCGCCACCGAATAACCGGCGGCTCGGGCGATCTGGGCATCGTCGGTGGCGGGCGGCCCCGACCAGCGGCGGTGCGCGTCGCGAATGGCTTCGAAGCGGAAGGCCTGGGGCGTCTGGACGCGCAGCAGCCCGTCGCGGGACACGGCCTCGGTCAGCTCGCTGTCGCCGCGGGCGAGGGTGTCGGCCACCGGCAGCACGGGAACGGCTCCGTCCGCGCCCTCCAGCGCGCCAAGCAACCGGCGAACCACCGCGGCGGGAACGAAGGGACGGGCGGAGTCATGGATCAGGACGAATTCGGGCGCGCCGGCCGCCTCCAGGGCGTCCAACCCGGTTTTCACGCTGTCCTGCCGCTCCACGCCGCCGATGACGGGGTGGGGAAGGGCACGGCCCTCGACTGCGCTTGCGTAGAGCACCTCCTGGCCTTCGCCGATCACGACCTGCACGGGCTCGACGCCGGCGGCGGCGAGGCCGTCGACGGCGTGGGCCAGCAGGGCCCGGCCCGCAATCCGGCGATATTGCTTGGGAGGGCCGCCGCCCGCGCGGCTGCCGCTCCCTGCCGCCACCACCAGGCCTGCGATCCTCGTCATCAGCGCCGCCTACCGGCCCGCGCCTTGCCCGCCAAGCGCTTTGACCTTATCTGGCGCCCTTCCATGAGACGCCTGAAGCCCATCTCGATCGGACCCGTGACGGTCGGCGCGCCGGTGATCCTGGCGCCGATGACGGGCGTCACCGACCGGCCGTTCCGGCGCATCGTCAAGGGCTACGGCGCCGGCCTCACGGTCACCGAGATGATCGCCAGCCAGGCGATGATCCGCGAGACCCGCCAGTCGCTCCAGAAAGCGGCCTGGGATCCGATCGAGGATCCGGTCTCGATGCAGCTGGCGGGCTGCGCGCCCGCCGAGATGGCCGAGGCGGCGAAGCTCAACGAGGACCGCGGCGCCGCGATCATCGACATCAACATGGGCTGCCCGGTCAAGAAAGTGGTCAATGGCGAGGCCGGCTCGGCGCTGATGCGTGACCTCAAGCTCGCCGCGCAGATCGTTGATTCGACGGTGAAAGCGGTCAAGCTGCCCGTCACCCTGAAGATGCGCATGGGCTGGGACCATGCCAGCCTCAACGCGCCCGAGCTTGCGCGAATCGCGGTCGATCTCGGCGTTCGGATGATCACCGTCCACGGCCGCACGCGCAACCAGATGTACAAGGGGGAGGCCGACTGGGCCTTCGTCTGCCGGGTCAAGGAAGCGGTCGACGTGCCGGTGATCGTCAACGGCGACATCGGCTCGATCGACGACGTCGCGCGGGCGCTGGAGCTATCCGGCGCGGACGGAGTCATGATCGGCCGAGGCGCCTACGGGCGGCCCTGGCTGCTCGGCCAGGTGATGCACTGGCTCCAGACCGGGGAGAGGCGGCCCGACCCGAGCCTCGACGAGCAGCTCGCCATCATCCTCGAACAATATCGCTTTATGCTCGACCATTACGGCCGGGAGATCGGCGTCAACGTGGCGAGGAAGCATATCGGCTGGTACACCCGCGGCCTCCACGGCTCCGCCGAATTCCGCAACGCCTTCAACAAGGAGAGCGATGCGGGGAGGGCGCAGGCGATGCTGTGCGAATTCTATTCGCCCTGGCTCAGCAAGAAGGCGGCCTAAACCTAATTCCTGTTGTTTATTACGCCACACCAGGGTTTTTCTCTAGATTGGTTTGACGAGGCCCAGCGCTGAGTCTAAGAGTGAGCTCAATTCGAGAGGAACCGGGCATGGACCGATTTAATTATATGGCATTCGGCGTCGCCCTTGTCGTTGCACCAGTATCGATGGCTGTAGCTCAATCGAGAATAGAAACTTACTCGGCGGGCGGTATTTTGAACGGAAGGCCGTACAATTCCATTACCGTCAATTTTGACACTCGTTCATTGACATATAATTTTGACGATGGCGGCCAATTCACGTCAGCCAACGTAGAGCCTCGCTTATTTGCTGAGGTCGTTAGTCGGCTAACGAGAAAGGACGTTGGCGGCGAATGATCTGCTCAAGGCGGGTCTAGTTGGCGACTAATTTAAAGGCCAAAGACGCACTTCAGAAGCCCCTCGGGTAACGCACGATTCTCCCAGTTGGCGCGAGGCTGGGACCGGCAAACCGAGCCTCGTGAGGGCTCGTGTAGTCACAACCACATACTGTGTTTTTTGAGCCACAGCCCTGTGCTAGTGTCGCTCTAGTGACCCCAAAACAGCCGACCCGAATAAGAAACAGACCCCGCTGGCGGCGCCAGCTCACAGTCGCGGTCAGGCGCCGCAGCTACATGCCCCTGGTTGAAGGTGTCACTGTCATAGCGGTGCTGGTCATCGCCGCCGCGACCTACTTCGTTATTACCGACGACGGCTCTCCGGACACGCTGCTCACACCGCCGGTCGTTGCGGCGCTGCTCGTCGCGAACCTGGTGCCGGCCATGGCCCTCATGGTGCTGCTCGCGCGTCGCCGGGCGATGCGCCGAGCGGCGGACTCTCCGATAGGCGGCAGGGGGCGCTTGCACGTCCGCCTCGTCGCGCTCTTCTCGGTCATAGCGAGCGTCCCCACGCTGCTCGTGGTCATCTTCGCCTCGCTCTTGTTTCAGAGCGGCCTTGATTTCTGGCTTTCGGCGCGGACTCAAACCGTCATCAAGAACGCGCAGGAAGTTGCTAGCGAGTATCGAAAAGATCAACGCGATGAGGTCCAGCTCGAAGTCCAAACGATGGGCAAAGATGTCGTGGATTGGATCAATGAGCGTGGGATTGATGACCCGGATTTCGGACTTTTCATGCTCGAGCAAACGACTCGTCGCAAGCTGCTGGAGACTGCCTTCCTTACCATCAATCGCAAGGGCGAAATCCAGATGCAGGCCGGCGTGAACCTATATGACCGCCCACTGGAGGAGCGCTTCACTGCGCCCGTTCTGATGGCCCTGAAGGCCGGGCAGGTTATCTCTAAGGAGGAGGGTGGTGATCGAGTAGAAGCGGTGGTCCGGCTGGACCCGAAAGCACTTGTGTACGTCTATGGCGCTCGTGCGGTGAACGCCCGCCTTCTGAACCTCGCTGAGGAAGCCGAGAGCGCATCCAGTGACTACCAGCGTACCCTTGCTCGGTCCCGAGTTCTTCAGTTCCGGTTCAACGCGATAATGTATCTCGTTTCCCTCCTAATCGTGGGACTATCGATCTGGATTGCCCTCAAGCTGGCCGATCGCCTGGTGCGCCCGGTAAACGAGCTGGTCGATGCCGCCCGCCGGGTTACCGCCGGCGATCTCACGGCGCGTGTCACTCCGGGCGATCTGGCTGCGCGTATAGGTGGTCCGCGTGTGCGCGACGAGGTCGGGAGCCTGGGTCGGGCCTTCAACCGAATGACAGGCCGGCTGCAGGAGCAAACCAGCGCGCTCGTCTCGGCCAACGCCCAGCTCGAGAGCCGGCGGGCGTTTATCGAGGCGGTGCTGTCGGGGGTGACGGCCGGGATCATCTCGGTCGACCGGGAGCGCAACGTACGGCTGATCAACAGCTCGGCCGAGGCGCTGCTTCACGTCGCGCCGGGCGAGGCGGTCGGGCGCAAGCTCGCCGAGCTCGCCCCGGAGCTCGACGCCCATCTCGACGGCGACGCGCGCGAGGACATCATCCAGTTCGCCTCGGCCGGCGAGCCGCGGACGCTGGCGGTCAAGCGCGTGCGGGTCGAGAGCGGGCACGTCCTCACCTTCGACGACATCACCGAGCAATTGATGGACCAGCGCCGCGCCGCCTGGTCCGACGTCGCCCGGCGGATCGCCCACGAGATCAAGAACCCGCTGACACCGATCCAGCTCGCCGCCGAGCGGCTGCAGCGGCGCTACGGCAGCGAGATCACGTCCGACGCCGGCACGTTCGAGCGGCTCACCGGGACGATCGTCCGCCAGGTCGGCGACATGCGCCGGATGGTCGACGAATTCTCGTCCTTCGCGCGGATGCCCAAGCCTGTCTTCCGCGACGAGGCGATCGCCGACATCGCCCGCGAGGCGGTCTTCCTCCACCAGGTCGCGCACCCCGACATCGCGTTCGAGCTCAAGGGCCCGGACGTCTCGCCGCGCCTCGTCTGCGACCGCCGCCAGCTCGGCCAGGCGCTGACCAACGTCGTCAAGAATGCGGTCGAGGCGATCCAGCAGAAGCGCGACGAGGGCGGGCGCGAAGGGCCGGGCGACCGCGTCCGAGTCAGCGTCGCCGAGGAGGGCTCGCGGGTCCTCGTCCTGGTCGAGGACAGCGGCATCGGCCTTCCGCAGGAACGCGGCCGGCTCACCGAACCCTATATGACGACGCGCGCCAAAGGCACCGGGCTCGGCCTCGCCATCGTCAAGAAGATCGTGGAAGAGCATTTCGGAAGCATCGAGTTCGAGGACGCTCCCTCCGGGGGCACGCGCGTCCGCCTCGTCTTCGACGCCGAGATGCTCGCTCGCCTGGCCGAATCGGGGAACGGCCCTACCGAAGACCTCGCGGCGAACGGATAGAAAATGCCACTCGACATACTCATCGTCGACGACGAACAGGATATCAGGGACCTCGTCTCGGGCGTGCTCGAGGACGAAGGCTATTCCTGCCGGACCGCCGGCGACAGCAGCGAGGCGCTGCAGGCGCTCGGGGACCGGCGGCCCTCGCTCCTCCTCCTCGACGTCTGGCTGCAGGGCTCGAAGCTCGACGGCCTCCAGCTGCTCGAGGAAGTGAAGAGCCGGGACCCCACCTTGCCGGTGCTGATGATCTCGGGCCACGGCAATCTCGACACGGCCGTGGCGGCGATCCGCCAGGGCGCGGTCGACTTCATCGAGAAGCCGTTCGAGGCCGGCCACCTCATCCACCTCGTCGCGCGCGCCACCGAGACCGACCGGCTGCGGCGGGAAAATGCCAGCCTCAAGGCGCAGATCGGCCAGGATACCGAGCTGACCGGGACCAGCGTCGGAATCAACGCCGTCCGAGCGACTCTGAAGCGCGTCGCGGGCACCGGCAGCCGGGTCCTCATCTCCGGTCCGGCCGGCGTCGGCAAGGAAGTCGCGGCGCGGCTGCTCCACGAATGGAGCAGCCGCTCGCGCGCGCCCTTCATCGTGGTCAGCGCCGCGCGGATGACGCCCGAGCGGGTCGAGGAGGAATTGTTCGGAGTCGAGGAGGCGGGCGAGCTCGCCCGGCCCGGCCTCCTCGAGCAGGCGCATGGCGGCACGCTCTTTCTCGACGAGATCGCCGACATGCCGATCCCCGCCCAGGCCAAGATCCTCCGCGTCCTCACCGACCAGAGCTTCACCCGGGTCGGCGGGCAGAGGATGGTCAAGGTCGACATGCGGGTCGTCTCGTCGACCGCGCGCGACCTCGCCGAGGAGATCGCCGCCGGCCGCTTCCGCGAGGACCTCTTCTACCGCCTGAACGTCGTTCCGGTGCACCTGCCCGCGCTGGCCGAGCGGCGCGAGGACATTCCGGCGCTCGTCCAGCATTTCGCCGCCCGCTACGCCGCCGAGCAGCGCCTCGCGACGCCGGAATTCTCCGCCGACGCGGTCGCCGCCCTCCAGGCCTATGACTGGCCCGGCAACGTCCGCCAGCTCAGGAACGTCATCGAGCGAACGATCATCCTCGCGCCGGGGGCGCGGGTGGGCTGCATCGAGCTCGACATGCTGCCGCCCGAAATCCTGCACGAGCAGGCGAGCCTCAGCTCCGGCGAAGCGGTCAAGGCGATCATGGGGACGCCGCTGCGCGAGGCGCGTGAGACGTTCGAGCGGGAATATCTGAAGGTCCAGATCCGCCGCTTCTCCGGGAACATCTCCCGCACCGCCAACTTCATCGGCATGGAGCGCTCGGCGCTGCACAGGAAGCTCAAGGCGCTCGGCATCGGCGACACGCGCGGCGGCGGCGACGATGGCGACTAGGCTGCTGGCCCGGCGGACGCGCCGATGCTATTGGGCGGCCGGGGAGCCGCCCCGGACTCGGAAGACGCCTCTCGCGGGCGCCGCCGCGGACAACGATCCGCAACAAGGAGCGTGGCCATGGCCGACAAGGTGAACAACCTGCAGGACATGTTCCTCAACAGCCTTCGCCGCTCGAAGACTCCGGTCACCATGTTCCTCGTCAAGGGCGTCAAGCTCCAGGGGATCATCACCTGGTTCGACAATTTCTCGGTCCTGCTTCGCCGCGACGGCAACGCCCAGCTCATCTACAAGCACGCCATCTCGACGATCATGCCGGCGCACCCGCTCGACCTCGACGAGCTCGAAAAGGCCTTCGACGAGGCGGTCGACCGCAAGAAACCCGCTTTGCTGCAGGAAGCCTTTCTCGGCGCCGTCCGCCGGGCCGGAGAGCCGGTCACCATGTTCCTCGTCAACGGCGTCATGCTCCAGGGCGAGATCTTCGCCTTCGACCTGTTCTGCATGCTGCTCCGCCGCGACGGCCTCTCGCAGCTCGTCTACAAGCATGCCGTGTCGACCGTGCAGCCGGAACGGCCGCTCAACCTCGCCGACCAGGAAGACGGGGAGCCCGGCGACTGACCGGCTTCGAGCGGCCTTCCGAGGACGAGTTCGCGCGCGGCGCCCGAGCGCTCGTCGTGCTGCCCGAGATCGATGGCGGCGCGGCGAAGCGCGACACCGCCGCCCGTCTCGACGAGGCCGCGGGCCTTGCCGAGGCGATCGGCCTAGAGGTGGTGGACAGGCTCCATTTCCGCGTCCGCTCGCCCCGGCCGGCGACCCTGTTCGGAAAGGGCCAGGTGGAGAGCGTCGCCGAGGCGGCCGAGGCGGCCGGCGCGGAGCTCGTCATCGTCGACGCGCCGATAAGCCCCATCCAGCAGAAGAATCTGGAGACCGGTACCAAGGCCAAGGTGATCGACCGAACCGGTCTGATCCTCGAAATATTCGGCGAGCGGGCGGCGACGGCGGAAGGGCGCCTCCAGGTCGAGCTCGCCCACCTCGACTATCAGGCCGGGCGTCTGGTCAGAAGCTGGACCCACCTGGAGCGCCAGCGCGGCGGCTTCGGCTTCCTCGGCGGGCCCGGCGAGACCCAGATCGAGGCCGACCGGCGGCTGATCCGCGACCGCATGGCCAAGCTTCGCCGCGAGCTCGAGCAGGTGAGCCGGACCCGGACTCTGCATCGCTCGCGGCGCCAGCGCGCGCCCTGGCCGGTCATCGCGCTCGTCGGCTACACCAATGCCGGCAAGTCCACCCTGTTCAACCGCCTCACCGGCGCCGAGGTGATGGCGGAGAATCTCCTCTTCGCGACGCTCGATCCGACCATGCGGGAAATCCGTCTTCCCGGTTTCGACAAGGCGATCCTCTCCGATACGGTCGGCTTCATCTCGGAGCTTCCGACCCAGCTGGTCGCGGCCTTCCGGGCGACGCTGGAGGAGGTGGTTTCGGCCGACCTCATCGTCCATGTCCGCAACCTCGCCCATGGCGACAGCGACGCCCAGCGCGAGGACGTCGAGACGGTGCTCGCGGAGATCGGCGCCGGAGGAGAGGGGGACGCCCCTGTGATCGAGGCGTGGAACAAGATCGACCTGCTTTCCGAGGAGGAAAGTGCGCGCGTGGCGGCCGAGGCCGCGCGGCGCGAGGACGTCCTCCTCATCTCCGCGCTGACCGGGGAAGGGCTCGAGGCCTTGCTCGAATGCGCCGCGAAGCGGCTCGGCGGCAATTCCGGGCTGCGCACGCTCGATCTGCCGTCCTCGGACGGCGAGACGCTCGCCTGGCTCCACGCCAACGGCCAGGTGGAGGGCCAGCGTAGCGATGGGTCGCGCATGCGGGTCGACGTCAGGCTTTCCGACGCCGATTGGGCGCGTTTCGACAGCCGCGCCGCGGAGCGGAGCTAGAGTCCGGCTTTGGCCTTTCTCCAAAGCTCTTCTAGCGCATCTATATCCAGTGTATTCAGCGGCTTGTCTGCGATTTCTTCTACACGGCGAAAACGTTGCTCGAAGCGCGCGGAGGCCTCGGACAGGGCGGCTTCCGGATCCATGCCGAGGTGGCGGGCGTAGTTCACCACGCTGAACAGCAGGTCGCCAAGCTCTGCGCGTCGCTCGGCCTCGCCGTCGGCGGCCTCGAGCTCGGCGAGTTCCTCGTCTATTTTGGCGCGCGGTCCGGCAATGTCGGGCCAGTCGAATCCCACGCGCGCCGCGCGGCGCTGCAACTTCTCGGCGCGCTTCAGGGCGGGGAGGGCCTTGGCGACGCCGGCAAGCGCGCTCGAATCCGCGTTCCGGGCACGCTCGGCGGCCTTGAGCGCTTCCCAGCCGGGGCTCTGCTCGGCGTCGCCGAAGATGTGCGGGTGACGGCGGACCATCTTGGCGCAGATCGACGCCATGACGTCAGCCAGCGCGAAGGCGCCGATCTCCTCGGCCATGCGGGCGTGATAGACGACCTGGAGCTGGAGGTCGCCGAGCTCGTCGCGCAGATCCGCCAAATCGCCACGCGCGATCGCGTCGGCGACCTCATAGGCTTCCTCGATCGTGTAGGGCGCAATCGTCTCGAAGGTCTGGGCGACGTCCCATTCGCAGCCGCGCGCCGGCTCGCGCAGCCGCGCCATGATCTCGACCAGCGCCTCAAGCGTGGAGGGGGGCGCCGAGAGCGTCATCTCAAAGTGCGATAATATACATTATGTAAAATACTCTTTGTGGCGAGCGGGCTCACGGCTTGAGCACCAGCCATTGCCCTTCCACGCCCCATCCGGACAGCGACGACAGGAAATTCATGCCGAGTACGTTCGTGTTGCCGAATTCGTCGGCGACCTGGGCAGCGAGCCGCCGCCGCTCGATCGAACCGACCTGGAGCCGGGCGATCGTCGCGCGCTTCGCGGGCACGATGCCGTTCGCGGTCTGCACGAGCACGGGAAAGCCGCCCCGGAGCTCGACCTCGGCGGCGCGGGCCGAATCCGCGGACAGACTCGTCGTCGTCGCGCCGCTGTCGACCAGGAAGCGCACCTTGTGGCCGTTGACGCGGGCATTGACCCAGAAATGGCCGTCGAACGCCTTCCTGATCCGCATTTCCCGGCCCGAAGCGATGGCTTCACCCTCGCCTCGGCTCTCGGCCAGGACGCGTTTCCCCAGCGCCAGGAAATCATCCTTCAGAGTGAAGGCCACGAAGGCGGCCAGGAAGATCAGCACCCACCCCCCGAACATCTTCAGCCCCTGGCCGAGCGGCATGCGCCGGACCATCAGGGACGAGACGACCAGGACGAGAACGCCGATCAGATAGACGAAGCTCAAAGCGTCGTCGCCGTTCACAGCGCGATCTCCAGGCCGTCATATGCGGGCTCGACGCCCTCGGGCAGCTCGGCCCGAAGCGTCTCATAGTCCATCGAATTGTCCATGTGGGTGAGCAGGGCGCGTTTCGCGCCGATCCTCTCGATCCACTGGAGGACCTCGGCGAGATGCGGATGCGTCGGGTGCGGTCGGCGCCTCAGGCAATCGACCACCCACAGGTCGCAGCCTTCGAAACGATATTCCATTTCCGGCGTCAACTCGTTGAAATCCGTGGAATATACGAGCGTTTTTCCGCCCGCGTCGAAGCGCAGGCCGGCTGTCGTGATGTCGCCGTGCGGCTGGTCGATCACCTGCACCGAGAGGCCGGCCAGGTTCATGTGATCGGGCAGCAGGTCGACGCTGGCGACGGGCGGGTAGCCGCTGATCCCCTCGAACGCATAAGCGAAGCGGTGATGCAGGCTCTCGAGCGTCGCCTGGCGCGCATAGCCGGCGACAGGGCGCTGGCGGGAGTGGAAGAGCTGCCGCAGATCGTCGATGCCGTGGCAATGGTCGGCATGATCGTGGGTCCACAGGACCGCGTCGACGTCGGTGATCTCCGCATCGAGCAATTGCTCGCGCAGGTCCGGGCCCGTGTCGACGAGAATCTGCGCCTTCTCGTGGCGGACGAGGATGGAAACCCGCCGCCGCCGGTTCTTCGGATTGGCCGGGTCGCAGGCGCCCCAGTCGTTGCCGACGCGCGGGACACCGGACGAGGTGCCGGAGCCGAGGATCCGCACCTCCATCAGGCCGCTTTCGCGAACAAGGCGAGGAAATTGGCCGCGGTGCGTTCGGCGAGGGCTTCGAAGGGCTCCTCGCGGAGTGCGGCGAGGAAGCGCGCGGTGGCGGCGACGAAAGCCGGCTCGCACGTTTTGCCGCGGTGCGGGACCGGCGCGAGGAAAGGCGCGTCGGTCTCGATCAGCAGGCGGTCTTCAGGCAGCGCCTGGGCGGTGTCCTGCAGCGCCGCGGCGTTGCGGAAGGTGACGATGCCGGAAAGCGAGATGAAAAGGCCCAGGTTCAGCGCCTTGCGCGCGAAATCCGCGCTCGCGGTGAAGCAATGGATGACGCCGGTGAAGGCCCCCTTCCCCATCTCCTCGGCGAGGATCGCGGCGGTATCCGCCTCGGCGTCGCGGGTGTGGACGATGACGGGAAGGCCCGTCTCCCGGGCCGCGGCGATGTGCGCCCGGAAGGAGAGGCGCTGTCGTTCGCGATCGGAATGATCGTAATAATAATCGAGCCCCGTTTCGCCGATGCCGACGACGCGGGGATGCGCCGCGCGCGCAATCAAAGTCTCGGTCTGGACGTCGGGATGTGCGTCGGCCTCGTGCGGGTGGATGCCGACGGAGGCCCAGACGCCTTGCTCGCGCTCGGCGAGGCCGATCACCTCGTCCCATTCGCTTTGTCGGGTCGAGATGTTCAGCATCGTCGCGACGCCGGCGGCGCGGGCGCGCTCGAGCACGCCGGGCTGGTCCTCGACCAGGCCCTTGTAGTTGAGATGGCAGTGGCTGTCGGTGAGCACGCGGCTCCCTTAGCCCCATCCCCTCCCCTTTACGCAAGCCCCGCGGGCCGCCGCGCCCGAGGTTACTGGCTGCGCACCTTGAAACGCGCCAGCTCGGTGCGAGGCGCCGTCCATTTGGGGTCGGTCCGGCTCGCCAGGCGATAATCGCGATAGGCTTCCTTAACCCGCCCGCCGAGCTCGTTGGCGACCGCGCGGCCGAAATAGGCGAGAGCCGGCTTGCGCGTCCGCTTGGCGAGGGCGGTATCGAACAAGGGCAGCGCCTGCTCCCAGGCGTCGCCGGCCCTGAGCAGGGCGAGGCCCTTGTTGAGATAGGCTTCGGCCTGGTCGGGATCGCGCTTCGACGCGGCGTCGAAATCGGCGATCGCTTCCTGCTGGCGGCCCATGCGGAGCTTGACGATGCCGCGGTTCACCAGCGTCGCGACCGTGTCATAGTCGCTGAGCGCTTCCTGGTTCAGCGCCTCGTCGCAACGCCTCAGAGTGTCGAAGGCGGGCATTAGGCGCGACTCGGTCGCCTCGTAGCAGAGGCGGGCGGAGCTGCTGCCGATGACGGTGACGCCGGCGGCCGCGGGTCCGGTTATGAGGATGATGGCGGCGGCGGAGAGGAACGAGATGCGCATGGCGGGTCCTCCTGGCTTCGAGGTCCCTTTCATAGCAGGAATCGGCGCCGCGGCCTATGCCGCCTCGTCCGCCTCCGTCGCGTCGATCGACATTTTCGTCGAAGAGGGTGCGTCGCCCATCAGCTGGTGGCGCTTCAGCGCGTGGCGGAGCTGGTCGTAGCTCAGGGACAGAGCCGCCGCCGCGGCGCGCTGGTTCCAGCGGCATTTTTCGAGCGCGGCGGCGAGGATCGCTTTCTCATATTCGGCCACGGCGAGCCGGAAATCGGCGCACCCGCCCGGATCCCAGGAGGATGTGGCCGTCGAGACAGCAACCGCCCGTTCCGCCTCCGTCGGAACCTCGTTCTGGCGCGGGCGCGGCCGCCACGGGGATTCGAACGGGTCGAACTGGATCTGATCGATCGGCCGCTCGTGGCTCTCGGAGCGATAGACGGCGCGCTCGACCACGTTCCTGAGCTCGCGGACGTTGCCCGGCCAGGTATATTCGAGCAGCCGGTTCATCGCCGAGGTGCTGAAGCCGGGCCAGGACGGCCATTCGAGCTCGAGCGCCATTCGTCGGGCGAAATGGTCGGCGAGGACCGGAATGTCGCTCGAGCGGCTGCGCAGCGGCGGCAGCGTAACCACCTCGAAGGAGAGACGGTCGAGAAGGTCGGCTCGGAACCTGTTGCGCTTGGCGAGCCTCGGCAGGTCCTCGTTGGTCGCAGCGACGATGCGGACGTCGACGTTGAGCGGCCGCGACGCCCCGATGCGCGTCACTTCGCCATATTCGACCACCCGAAGCAGCCGCTCCTGCGCCGCCTGGCTGAGCGTCGCAAGCTCGTCGAGGAAGAGGGTGCCGCCGTCGGCTTCCTCGAACCGCCCTATCCGCGCCTTGGTCGCGCCGGTGAACGCTCCTGCCTCGTGGCCGAACAGCTCGGCCTCGATCAGCGTCTCGGGCAGCGCCGCGCAATTCATCGTCACCAGCGGCCCGTCCCAGCGGGACGAGAGGTGATGGAGGCGCTCGGCGATCAGCTCCTTGCCGGTGCCGCGCTCGCCGATGACGAGGACGGGCCGGTCGAGCGGCGCGGCGCGGCTCGCCCGCTCGACCGCGTCGAGGAAGGAGGAGGATTGGCCGACCAGCTGGGTGTTGCGCTCCATGACCAACAATTGGGACAAAATCCCACGCCTTGGCAAGCCTCGACCGGGCCGAAACACGCCATCGACGCCCGGAAATCGCGCAATTCCGCCATTTTCCACGATTGGCACGCGCCTTGTATTAAGTTTGGCACATTCGAAGTCACCGGGAGGACAAAAATGGTCGACACGAGGAAGCTGAAGCAAACCGCCATCTCGATGCTGGGCGCGATGCTCCTGACCGTCGTCGCGGTCGGCGCGGCGGTGGGGCCGGCCCGGGCGGTCGAGACCGCGCCGGTCAGCCTTGTGGCGGCCGAAATTTCGGGCCAGGCTCGGGCCTGACCCGGCGGGCGGCGGCGAGCGGAGGGCAGCCCCCTCACCTCCCCGCCGTCGCCCCAGTGCCACGCTTTCAAGGAGTATTTCCATGGGCATATTCTCCCGCACCCGCGACATCGTCGCCGCCAATTTCGCCGACCTGCTCGACAAGGCTGAGGACCCGGCGAAGATGATCCGGATGATCATCCTCGAGATGGAGGAGACTCTGGTCGAGGTCCGCGCTTCCGCGGCGCGCACGATCGCCGACCAGAAGGAGATGCGGCGCCAGATCACGCGCCTCGACAAGCTGCAGGACAGCTGGGTCGAGAAAGCCGAGCTCGCTTTGTCGAAAGGCCGCGAGGACCTGGCCAAGGCCGCGCTCGTCGAGAAGCAGAAAGCCGCCGATCTCGCGGACGGCCTCAGGGCCGAGATCGAGGTCCTCGACGACGCGCTGCGAGCCTCGGAAGCCGACATCGCCAAGCTCCAGAACAAGCTGCGCGAGGCGCGCACCCGCCAAAATGCGATCCAGAGCCGGTTGGAGAGCGCGAACCAGCGCGCGCGGATGCGCGAAATGTATGCCGGCCCCAAGGTCGACGAGGCTTTCTCGCGCTTCGACGTGCTCGAGCGCCATGCCGATTATGCCGAAGGGCGGGCCGATGCGCTGGCGCTCGGCGCCCCGCCCAAGTCGCTCGACGAGGAGATTTCGGAGCTGCGCAACGCGGAGAAGGTCGATGCGGAGCTCGAGGCCCTGAAGGCGCGCCTGGCAGGCGGCGCCTCCGAGACCAAGGAGGGCTGATCCGATGACCGAGAACATCACGGGCATGATCGTCGGCGCGATCGCGATCATCACCCTCTTCGTCGGCCTGCCCTGGCTGATCTTCCACTACGTCACGCGCTGGAAGACGGCCGCGACGCTGACCAACGAGGACGAGAAGCTGATGGAGGAGCTTTACGACCTCGCCCGCCGCCTCGACGAACGCGCCTGCACGCTTGAGCGGATCATGACGGCGGAGAATCCCAATTGGCGCTCGATCGCGTGCGATCCCGCAGCGACCGGCATCGAGGATGCCAGCGTGTCCAACCAGCCCGTCAGGAGGATCGCAAAGTGAGCTCGCGTCACACCAAATTCTACCTCGACAAGAATAACAAGAAATGGGCGGGCGTCTGCGCCGG
>DATAIU010000008.1:0-5724 GCA_036262495.1 Allosphingosinicella sp. | reverse complement strand
GGGTGCACCTTCATAGGGGACGACGTGGATGTCCTCGGCCGCCCATCCGGCCGCGCGATACTGGTCGGCGAGATACTGGGCGAGCGCGGGAACCTGGCCGCGGCCCTGGACAGTCGGCGTCTCGATCGCCTGCTTGTAGATTTCCCTGGCCCTAGCGTTCCACTTGTCGGGTGCCGGATCCGCGGCAAGGGCGGTGGTCGAAACGAGGCCGAGGGCGAGGACGAGAGCAAGGCGCATGGCGGGACTCCGGGTCGAGAGGGCGCGGAAGCTGGACCGGAGCCGCGAGGGCGTCAACAGTTCTCACGTCGTGAGACTGAGAGAAAAGGGCGCCCGGCCAAGGCCGGGCGCCCAACCGGTCAGAACCGGATCGACAAGTCGATATTCCCGAGCGGAACGCCAAGCTGACCTGCCAAATCGGCCTTAGCCTTTGCGACTATCGCTCCGACCTCGGCCGATTTGGAGGCGGGATCACCAGTCGCCGATGCTGCGGACAGCGCACCCGGGGCATCAACTCGGCCCCAGTCGTCTTTGACCCAGACGACCTTCTCGGGCCCGAACAGGACTTTCCCCGCTGGTATGACGGCACCGGCCACGCCGTCGAACGGACCGTCGTCCGCCGAACTCTCGTCAAGCGGCATGTAATAGTGGCCGTAGGGGTCCTCGCCTGCGGCCTTGGCGGCTTTGCGCACCTTCGCGATCATGCCGAGAAGCGCCGAAGACGCAATCTCAACCAATTCGAAGGCAACGGGCTTCTCGTCGTCCTCGTCCCATTCAAAGGTAGCGATGATCACCCGGTCAACCTTCTCGACGAGCGTGGTTGCCGTATTCAGCCAGCGATTGACGCCCGTTTTGAGGCCGAGCCTGAGCGTCGCGCCATCGGGGTCTGTCACCTCATAGGCATAGCCGCCAGGGACACGGATCTTGTCGCCGAAGGTATAACCCTGATGCTCCAGGATCTGGCGCGTGATTCGCGGCAGGACGACCTTGCGCCGACTGGTCGGGTTGACGGCAGAATCCTCGTGGATCTGGGCGAACAGGTTGCGGGGAAGCGAAACTTTCATGGCAAAGTCCTTTCGATTAGGTACGTGCCGGTCCTTTTGTTAGGTTGGCACAAGCCACCTATGACTTAGCATGGGAAAATCCGCGAGCTAAAACTTTTAGGGATGGCTTTATATTCCGTGGCCCGCCGCGAGATAGGCTTCCGACTGCATCTCGATCAGCCTCGAGGCGGTGCGCTGAAACTCGAAGGCGCCGTCTCCTGCGGGATACAGGCCCTCGGGCGGACCGTCGGCGGCGGCCAGCAGCTTGACCCTATGCTCGTAGAGAGCGTCGATCAGCGTCATGAAGCGCGCCGCCTCGTTCCTCTTCTCCGGCCCCATGAGCGGGATTCCCACGATGATCACGCTGTGGAACCGTCTCGCGACGGCGAGATAATCCGCGGCCCCGCGCGGCTCGTCGCAGAGGCGCTTGAACGAGAAAACGGCGACGCCCTTCAGGCATTTGGGAACGTGCAGCATGCGGCCCCCGGAGACCGGAATGTCGGATGAGGGCACGTTCTCGCGGTCCTCCGGCGGATAGTCGGTCAGCCGGAAGAAGGCGGCGGAGAGCGCCTGCGTCGCTTCCGGGCCGTTGGGCACGTACCAGGTGGGAAACCCGCCCAGGCGCTCGCGGCGGTAGTCGGTGGGCCCGTTGAGCGCGACGACGTCGAGCTCGCGCTCGATCAGGTCGATGAACGGCAGGAAGAGCTCGCGGTTGAGGCCGCCGAGATAGAGATCGCGCGGGGGCCGGTTGGAGGTCGTCACGACCGTGACGCCTTCGTCCAGGAGCTGCGAGAAGAGCCGCGAGAGGATCATCGCATCGGCGCTGTTGTTGATCACCATCTCGTCGAAGGCAAGGAGCCGAGCGTTGGCGGCAATGGCGCGGGCGACCGGGGGGATCGGGTCGCTTTCCTCCTTCTCGCGCTCCGCGCGGAGGCGCTCGTGCACCTCGAGCATGAATTCGTGGAAATGCACCCTGCGCTTCGGCCCGGCCTCGATCGCCGCGAAGGCGAGGTCCATCAGCATCGATTTGCCCCGGCCGACACCGCCCCAGAGATAGACTCCGCGCGGCCGCGGCGGGGCTTTGCCGACAAGGCGGGAAAAGAGCCCCGGCCTCTCGGCGAGCGCCAGCTCCAGCCTGTCCAGGAGGGCCACGGCGCGCGCCTGATCCGCGTCTGGCTTCAGCTCGCCGGCGGCGACCAGGGCCCGATAGCGCGCCTCAACCCTCGCCACGGCGGCTGAGCTTTCGAAGCGTGCCGGACCAGGCGGCGACCGTCTCGCCCTCCTGCTCGACGAGGCCGCGCATGACGGCCAGGCGCTTGCTTTCGCGCAGCAGCTCGACGGTGCAGTCGAGCGGCAGGCCGAGCTTGGCTCCGGACAGGAATTGCGCCGAAAGGTCGAGCGTCACCGACGGCCCGAGGCTCGCTCCCGCGAGATAACCGCCGGCGAACATCGCCATGTCGATGAAGGTCAGGATCGCGCCGCCGTGGACGATGTCACCGAGGTTGCTCTGCGCGACGTCCGGGAACATGCGGCAGCGGGCCCGTCCCTCCCCTTCGGCGCGGACAAGCAGCTTGCCGAGCGTCGCGTTGTACCGCCTGTCGTCGCTCTGGAGGTCCCAGGTCCACCAGCCGGGATGGTCGGGATCGGGCTCGTGGCGGATCAGCGGGAGGAGCCGCCGCTCGGTCATAGCGTCGCCCCAACGAAGGCTGGGACCCCGGCCGGCGAAGAACACCGGCGCCTTTCACCCCCTGGGGTCCCAGCCTGCGCTGGGGCGTCGGCACCGGTCAAACCGCCCTCTCGACGAGCAGCTTCTTGGTCTCGGCGATCGCCTTGGCGGGGTTGAGGCCCTTGGGGCAGACGTTGGCGCAGTTCATGATCGTGTGGCAGCGATAGAGGCGGAACGGGTCCTCGAGCTCGTCGAGCCTTTCCCCGGCATATTCGTCGCGGCTGTCGGCGAGCCAGCGATAGGCCTGGAGCAGGATCGCCGGGCCTAGAAAACGGTCCGAATTCCACCAATAGCTCGGGCAGGAGGAGGAGCAGCAGGCGCACAATATGCACTCGTAGAGCCCATCGAGCTTGGCGCGGTCCTCGGGGGACTGAAGCCGCTCCTTGCCGGAAGGGTCGGGGGTCTTGGTCTTCAGCCAGGGCTCGATCGAGGCATATTGGGCGAAGAAGTGGGTGAAATCGGGAACGAGGTCCTTGATGACGTCCATGTGGGGAAGCGGCGTAATCCGCACGTCGCCCTTGTAATCCTCGATCGCGGTCGTGCAGGCGAGGCCGTTCCGCCCGTTGATGTTCATCGAGCAGGAGCCGCAGATTCCCTCGCGGCAGGAGCGGCGGAAGGTCAGCGTCGGATCGAGGTCGTTCTTGATCCGGAGCAGAGCGTCGAGCACCATCGGGCCCGTCGCGTCGAGGTTCAGCCGGTACGTGTCGTAGCGCGGATTCTCGCCGGTCTCTGGGTCGTAGCGATAGATTCGAAAGGTCCGGGTCCGGCCCGGCCCCGCGGGATCGTCGAACTCGCGGCCCTTGCCCTTGATCCTGCTGTTCTTCGGGAGCGCGAATTCAACCATCACCGATCCTTTGCTGGCGCTCGCTTAACCGCTCCCGCCACCGGGCTCAACCGTGCCACTATCGTCATGCCGGACTTGATCCGGCATCCATGAACACGGCAGCGTGAATTCCCGCCCGCCGGTGTTCATGGATCCCGGCCTTCGCGGGATGACGGTGGAGGCGGAAGCCCACTAAAGCAGCCCGTTCCGTCTCAGGCTTTCCGCGAGGATGGTCTCGATCAGCTGCGGCTGGCTGAGGCCCGCCAACGCCGCGGAGCGGCCGTAAACCTTCTCCGACCAGAGATTCGCCTGGAGGTTGACCTCGAGGAACTGGACCGTCCCGCCCTCGCGATCCAGCCGGAACTCGAAGCGCCCGTAGTCGAACGGCCGGAACTCCTCGGCAATGTTGCGCGTGTGCTCCGCGATGATCGGCATCCACTCCGAGTCGTCGAACTCGACCAGCTGATATTTCTGGGCGCGGTCGACCAGGTCCCGCTTCTCGTAATAGGTCCTGAGGTGGGTCGGGTCGGCCTGCTCGAACAGCATCATCGGCATCACCACGGGCTCGCCGCCGATGGTGATGACCGGGACCTCGACGTCGCTGCCATTGAGGAAGGGCTCGACGATGGCGTCGTGGCCCTGGGAGTGGATGTCCGCCACCGCCGCCTCGACCCCGGCCCAGTCGTGCGCATCCTGGACGCCCCAGCTCGCCGAGGAGGCGTTGGGCTTGATCACCAGCCGCTCGCCGGCCGGGCATTTGGACTGCTCCACCGGCGCGCCGCGGCGATAGATGGCCCAGGGCGCTGTCGGGATGCCGCGGGCGTGCGCCGCCATCTTCGTCAGATGCTTGTCGTCGGCCATGCCCCTGAGGATCGGCGAGGCGCCGAGGAAGGGGATGCCCGCCCGCGTGCAGAGCAGGGGCAACATCATCTCGCTGTTGAGGAAGCCACCGCGGTTCAGCAGCGGGAAGACGAAATCGACCTCCGGTTTCTCGAACAGCACGTCGTAGCGGTCGGCAAGGCTGAGACGCTTCAAGCCGAGCCCTTTGAGGATCTCCCGCACCTCGACATGATACAAAGCGTGATTGCCGTCCTCCGGGTGCAGCCCGGCGTCCCAGAGCGCGTGCTTGGCGACGAACAGGATGCGCAGCCGCTCCTTCGCCTCGTCGGGAATGGCAAGCGGGCGGATGTTTGACACGCGGTTCCTGGCCTTTCAGGGGAGGGCGCGGCGGACATAGTGCCGACACATCCTTTGGCCAAGAGCGTTGCCGTGACCCCGTCCGACCTCACCCTCCTGATGACGACCGGCGGCGACGCGCGCATCCGCCTCGATCCGGCGACCGGGCTCAACCGCTATCATTCGGCGCCGTGGCCGAGCGCGGTCCTCGCTTATGCCTCGTCGACCGCGAACGACATCTCGAGCGCTGCCTTCGAGCATGTCGCCGCGCTCCAGATCGGCGCGCATCTCGACCCCGCTGCATATTCCGAGGCGCTGGAGGGCCTGCGTGCCCGCATCCGGAGAGCCTATTCGGTTGCGGACGAGGTCGACATCGTCTTCGCACCGTCGGGCACGGACCTTGAATATGTCGCTTTGGCCTGCGCTGCCGGCCGCGGCTCGGCCGGGACCCACAACATCCTGCTCGGCGCGGACGAGGTGGGGAGCGGCTGCATCCACTCCGCCTTCGGCCGCTATTTCGCGGAGAGCACGGCGCTCGGAGTCGCGACGACGGTGGGAGCTCCGGTCCCCGAACTCGGCCAGGCCGAGGTCGAGATGATCGACGTTCCGGTCCGCGACGAGCGGGGCCGCGCCCGCCCCTCGGCACGGATCGCCGCGCGGATCGACGAGGCGATCGGTGCGGCCAGGGCGGAGGGGAAGCATGTTCTCGTCCATGTCGTCCACGGATCGAAGACCGGCCTCATCCTCCCCTCGCTTGCCGACGTGGATGCGCTCGCCGCGGCGCATGGCGACGGCATCACCTTCGTCGTCGATGCCTGCCAGGCCCGCATCACCTCGCCGGCGATAGCCGACTATCTCGCGCGTGAGGCCATCGTCTTCGTGACCGGATCGAAGTTCATGGGCGGCCCGCCGTTCAGCGGCTTCGCCCTCGTCCCGGCCCGCTTCCGCCGGGAGAGCGC
>DATAIU010000007.1:0-3452 GCA_036262495.1 Allosphingosinicella sp. | reverse complement strand
GGGCTCTCCACCTTCTGGTCGAAGAGCTTCACCAGCCGCTCGTCGTGCGAGCCTTCGAGGTGGCTTTCCAGCATCAGCGCCACACCCAGCCCCTGCGCCGCCGCGTCGAGGATCAGCTGGCCCGAATCGAAAGTGTCGATCGAGGCGGGCTGGAGGTCCGGCAGCCCGATCGCCTCGCGCCAGTAGGTGAAGCTTTCCGGCATGTCGCGGTGGAGGAAGATGGTCGCTCCGGCGAGCCGGGCCGGGTCGCGGATCGCGTTGGGCCCCTCCTGCACCTCGCGCGAGCCGATCGCGATCATGCAATTGCTGTCGATCCGGCGCGAATAGAGCGCCGGGTCTATCTCCGTGGTGATCGCGATGGCGGCGTCGAGGCCCTCGTCGAGGCGAGCGAGGCGGTTCGCGCCGGTGTCGATGTCGATATGGAGGTCCGGATAGCGCTCGCGCAGCGTCGGCAGCACGGGCATCAGCCGCTGCGAGGCGAAAAGCGACGGCACCGCGAGGCGCAGCCGCATCATCTCGGCGCCGCCGGTTGCCCGCTCCATGGCGAGCGTCAGAGCGTCGATCGACGGCCCGATCTCGGCCATCAGCCGCTCGCCGTCCGGATTGAGGTGGACGGCCTGGTGGCGCCGCTCGAACAGTGGGTGGCCGACGAACCGCTCGAGCGCCTGGATCCGCCGCGACAAAGCGGGCGAGGAAAGGGCCAGGGCTTCCGCCGCGCCCTTGACCGAGCCGAGCCGAGCCACCTGGACGAACGCCTCGATCGCGGTCAAAGGGGGCAGCCTGCGCATCGGATTGACGCTCCTTGTGCGCTGCACCAAGGCTCCCGACGCGGCGGCGGCAGAGCGCGAAGCGGATGCAACAATTGCACCTGTAGCATACGCCTTCGCACTTGCACAATAACCGTCCCGGGGGGAAACCGGTCGCGCCTTTTCAGGCATCCTCTCCTAACAAACTTTCAGGGCCGGCCGTTCGCGACCGGCCCTTTTTTTGCCTTCCGGAACCCTTGGGGGTGGCCGCGCCTTCAGTCCTCTCTATCTGCTGCGCGAAGGAGAGCGGGCCCCATGGCCGACGAGGAGAGGCAGCCGCCGCGGCTTCAGGTGGCGACGATGCGGCCGGAGGACAGCGGGCGCGGCCTCGCCCGCCTCCCCCGGCGCCTGCTCGCCGAGCTCGGCCTCGCCGAAGGCGATGTCATCGAGATCGCCGGCAAGCGCGCCACGCCCGCGCGCGCCGTCGGGCCCTATGCCGAGGACGAGGGCCTCGACATCATCCGCCTCGACGGCCTCCAGCGCGCCAATGCCGAGATCGGCTCGGGCGATTTCGTCACCGTGCGCAAGGCCGAATCGAAGCCTGCGCAGCGCGTCGTCTTCGCCCCCGCGCAGAAGAACCTTCGCCTCCACGGCCCGGCGCAGGCGCTGAAGCGCAGCTTCGGGATGAAGCCCCTGACCGCCGGCGACGTCGTCGCGACGACCGGCCAGCAGCAGGTCCAGCGGGGCGACATCCCGCCCGAATTGCGCAAGATGCTGAACGCACCCGCCTTCGCGCTGCAGGAGGTGCGCCTGACCGTCGTCTCGACCGCGCCCAAGGGCATCGTCCATATCGACGCCAACACCGAGGTCGAGCTGCGCCCCGAATATGCCGAAGCGGTCGACACCCGGCGCGCCGACGTCACCTACGACGATCTCGGCGGCATCGGCACGACGATCGACCAGCTGCGCGAAATGGTCGAGCTGCCCCTGCGCTATCCGGAGATTTTCGAGCGGCTGGGAGTCGATCCGCCGAAGGGCGTCCTGCTCTACGGCCCGCCGGGGACCGGCAAGACGCGCCTCGCCCGCGCCGTCGCCAACGAGAGCGACGCGACCTTCTTCCACATCGCCGGACCGGAGATCATGGGCTCGGCCTATGGCGAGAGCGAAAGGCGCCTGCGCGACGTGTTCGAGCAGGCCGCCAAAGCCTCCCCCTCGATCATCTTCATCGACGAGATCGATTCGATCGCGCCCAAGCGCGGCCAGGTCCAGGGCGAGACCGAGAAGCGCCTCGTCGCTCAGCTGCTCACCCTGCTCGACGGTCTCGAGCCGCGCCAGAACCTCGTCGTCATCGCCGCGACCAACCGGCCCGAGGCGCTCGACGAGGCGCTGCGCAGACCCGGCCGCTTCGACCGCGAGATCGTCATCGGCGTCCCCGACGAAGGCGGCCGCCGCGAGATCCTCGCCATCCACACCCGTGGAATGCCGCTCGACGGCGAAGTCGACGTCAAGGAGCTCGCGCGCCGGACCTTCGGCTTCGTCGGCGCTGACCTGGCGGCCCTGACCCGGGAGGCGGCGATCGAGGCGGTGCGCCGGATCATGCCGCAGATCGATCTCGAGGCCGGGACGATCCCGCCCGAGGTGCTCGACAATCTCTCGGTCACCGCCCGCGACTTCGAGGAGGCGCTGAAGCGCGTCCAGCCCTCGGCGATGCGCGAGGTGATGGTCCAGGCGCCGACAATCGGCTGGGACGATATCGGCGGCGTGGACGCGGCCCGCGAGCGGCTTCGCGAAGGGGTCGAGCTGCCGCTCAGGAACCCCGAGGCGTTCAAGCGGATGGGCATACGCCCGGCCAAGGGCTTCCTCCTCTACGGCCCGCCCGGCACCGGCAAGACCCTGCTCGCCAAGGCGACGGCGCGCGAGGCGGAGGCGAACTTCATCGCCACCAAATCCTCGGACCTCCTCTCCAAATGGTATGGCGAGAGCGAGCAGCAGATCGCGCGGCTTTTCTCCCGCGCCCGCCAGGTCGCTCCGACCGTCCTCTTCATCGACGAGCTGGACAGCCTCGTGCCGATGCGCGGGGGCGGCCTCGGCGAACCGCAGGTGACGGAGCGGGTCGTCAACACCATCCTCGCCGAGATGGACGGGCTCGAGGAGCTCGGCTCGGTCGTCGTCATCGGCGCGACCAACCGGCCGAACCTGATCGACCCGGCGCTGCTCCGTCCCGGCCGGTTCGACGAGCTCATCTACGTCGCCGTCCCCGACCAGGCCGGCCGCCGCAAGATCCTCTCCATCCACACCGCCCGGATGCCCCTCGCCGACGACGTCGACCTCGACCGCCTGGCGGAGCGAAGCGAACGCTTCACCGGCGCCGACCTCGAGGACCTCGTCCGCCGCGCCGGCCTCTTCGCGCTGCGCGGCTCGCTCGAGGCCAAGGAAGTGACGATGAGCGAGTTCGAAGCCGCCCTCACCGAGACCCGGGCCTCGGTGACTCCGGAGATGGAGAAGGATTACGAGAAGATCCAGTCGAGCCTGAAGCAGGACGCGATGAGCTCAGGCGGGATCGGCTTCATCAGCCCGGGCATGCTGACGCCGAGGGGGCCGAAGGGGTGATGGCTAGCTAATCCAATCGGATTGCTCCTCAGGCAGCAATCCTGTAGTTCCACAAGTGTTCTTGTGGGGCGAGAGCATGAATTCGACGCCGCAACA
>DATAIU010000006.1:0-9506 GCA_036262495.1 Allosphingosinicella sp. | reverse complement strand
CTCCAGCTGGTCGCGGCCGATACGGGCAACGCCGAAATACTGGCTGTCGCGATGGGCGAAGTAGAAGCCGGAGACGGCCGAGGTCGGCAGCATCGCCATGCTCTCGGTCAGCGTCACGCCGGCCGGATCGCCGCCGAGCATGTCGAACAGCAAGGGCTTCAGGCTGTGGTCCGGACAGGCCGGATAGCCGGGGGCGGGACGGATGCCGGTATAGGTCTCGCGGATCAGCTGCTGGTTGGTCAGATGCTCCTCGGCATAGCCCCAGACGCTGTTGCGGACATGGGCGTGCAGCACCTCGGCGAAGGCCTCAGCGAGGCGATCGGCCAAGGCCTTCAGGAGAATGTCGGAATAATCGTCATTCTCAGCCTTGAACCGCTCCAGGTGCGGCTCGAGCCCGTGGATGCCGACGGCGAAGCCGCCGATCCAGTCCTCGCCCTCCGGCGCGATGAAGTCGGCCAGCGACATATTGGCCCGCCCTTCCCTTTTCTTCACCTGCTGGCGGAGGAAGGGGATGCGCGTCTCCTCGTTGGAGGCGAGGATGAGGATGTCGTCGCCCTCGCGCCGGCAGCGCCAGAGGCCGACCGTGCCGCGCGGTGTCACCCAATGCTCGGCGATCATCCGGTCGAGCATCGCATTGGCGTCCTTGAACAAGGACGTCGCGCTCTCGCCGACCACGGGGTCTTCGAGGATGGCGGGATAATTGCCGGCCAGCTCCCAGGCGCGGAAGAAGGGCGTCCAGTCGATCGAGGCGCGCAGGTCCCTCAGCGGCCATTCGCCGAACTGGTGGAGGCCCGGCCGCTGCGGCGGCGGCGCCTGGCCGGCCGGATCGAACCCGAAGGCGTTGGCGCGGGCTTCGTCGAGGCCGGCGAGCTCGCTCTGGCCGCGCCCGGCGCGGGTCTGGCGGACGTCCTCATATTCGACCGCGGTCTTCGCGATCAGCGGCTCGGCCTGCGTCTCGGAGACGAGCGAGGACGCGACGCCGACCGCGCGGCTGGCGTCGAGGACGTGGAGGACCGGCCCGTCATAAGCGGGATCGATGCGGATAGCGGTGTGGACCTTGCTGGTCGTCGCGCCGCCGATCAGCAGCGGCATCTTCATGCCGGCCCGCTTCATCTCCTCGGCGACCGTCACCATCTCGTCCAATGACGGGGTGATCAGGCCGGAGAGGCCGATCATGTCGGCGTCGTTCTCGTTCGCGGCTTTGAGGATGTCGGCCCAGGGCACCATCACGCCGAGATCGATCACCTCGAATCCGTTGCACTGGAGGACGACGCCGACGATGTTCTTGCCGATGTCGTGGACGTCGCCCTTGACGGTGGCCATGACGATCCGGCCCTTGCCCTGGGTGGCGCCGGTCAGCTCCTTCTCCGCCTCGATGAAGGGGATGAGGTGGGCGACGGCCTTCTTCATGACGCGCGCCGACTTGACGACCTGGGGGAGGAACATCTTGCCGGAGCCGAACAGGTCGCCGACGACGTTCATCCCGTCCATCAGCGGGCCTTCGATGACGTGGATCGGCCGCTCGGCGGACTGGCGCGCTTCCTCGGTGTCCTCGACGACGTAGGCGTCGATGCCCTTGACGAGGGCGTGCTCGAGCCTCTTGCCGACGTCCCAGCCGCGCCATTCCGCCTCGGCCTTCTCGCGGACCGGATCGGAACCGAGGAACTTCTCGGCGAGCGTGACGAGCCGCTCCGTCGCATCGTCGCGGCGGTCGAGGATGACGTCCTCGCAGGCTTCGCGGAGCTCCGGGTCGATCGTGTCGTAGACGTCGAGTTGCCCCGCATTGACGATCGCCATGTCGAGGCCGGCGGGAATGGCGTGATAGAGGAAGATCGAGTGCATCGCCCGGCGTACCGGCTCGTTGCCCCGGAACGAGAAGCTGAGGTTCGAGAGGCCGCCCGAGATATGGACGTGGGGGCAGCGCGCCTTGATCTCGCGGCAGGCGGCGATGAAATCGAGCGCGTAGCGGCGATGCTCCTCGATCCCCGTCGCGATGGCGAAGATGTTGGGGTCGAAGATGATGTCCTCGGGCGGGAAGCCCTCGGCGACGAGGAGCTTGTAGGCGCGCTCGCAGATCTCGACCTTGCGCGCGGCCGTGTCGGCCTGGCCGACCTCGTCGAAGGCCATGACTACGACGGCGGCGCCGTAATCGCGGACCTTGCGGGCGTGGTGGAGGAACTCCTCCTCGCCTTCCTTCATGCTGATCGAATTGACGATCGGCTTGCCCGAGACGCATTTCAGCCCCGCCTCGATCACCGTCCATTTCGAGCTGTCGATCATCACCGGGACGCGCGCAATGTCAGGCTCGGCCGCGATCAGCTTCAAGAAGGTGGTCATCGCATATTCGGCGTCGAGCAGGCCCTCGTCCATGTTGACGTCGATGACCTGGGCGCCGTTCTCGACCTGCTGGCGCGCGACCTCGACCGCAGCGGCATAGTCGCCGGCCATGACCAGCTTCTTGAAGCGGGCGGAGCCCGTGACGTTGGTGCGCTCGCCGATATTGACGAAGCTTGCGGTGCTCTGGACTGACATTTTACCTGGTCGTTAGGCCGCGAGGATCATCGGCTCGATGCCGGCGAGAAGGGTGCGGCGGGACGGCTCCGCGAGGCGGCGCGGCGGGAAGCCGGAGACCGCGCGGGCGATCGCGGCGATATGCACCGGGGTCGTCCCGCAGCAGCCGCCGACGATGTTGACGATGCCCTGCTCCGCCCACTGGCGCACCTGCGCCGCGGTGGCCTCGGGACCCTCGTCATATTCGCCGAGATCGTTGGGCAGGCCCGCATTGGGATAGGCCATGATCAAAGTGTCGGCGATTCCCGACAATGCCGCGACGTGGGCACGCAGCTGAGCCGCCCCGAACGAGCAATTGAGGCCGATCGAAAGCGGCCGGGCGTGGCGGACGCTGGCCCAGAACGCCTCGATCGAGTGGCCCGAGAGATTGCGCCCCGACAGGTCCGTGATCGTCATCGACAGCATGATCGGCAGGTGGCGATCGACCCGGTGCGCGGCGTGGATCGCGGCCTTGGCGTTGAGCGTGTCGAAGACGGTCTCGATCAGCACGATCTCGGCGCCCCCTTCGACCAGGCCCTGGATCTGCTCGACATAGACGTCGGACAGGGTGTCGAAGTCGATCTCGCGATAGCCGGGATCGTTGACGTTGGGCGAAAGCGAGAGCGTCTTGTTGGTCGGCCCGAGGGCCCCGGCAACCCAGCGCTTGCGGCCGTCCTTCTGCGCCTCGCGTTCCGCGACCTCGGCGATGATGCGGGCGGCGGCGACGTTGATCTCGCTCACCATGTCCTCGGCGCCGTAATCGGCCTGGCTGATCCGGTTGGCGTTGAAGCTGTTGGTGGCGAGGATCTCGGCACCCGCGTCGGCGAAGCTCTGCGCGATGTCCCGCACCAGCTCGGCCTGGGTCAGATTCAAAAGGTCGTTATTGCCCTTCTGGTCGCGCGACAGGCCGAGGTCGCCCGCATAATCGGCCTCGCGCAGGCGGCGCGCCTGGACCTGCGTCCCGTAGGCGCCGTCCTTGATCAGGATGCGCTCCGCGGCCGCGTCCCTAAGCTGCTGTGCGACGTTCATTTTCATCCTTTGGGCGGAGGCCGAGCAGATGGCAGATCGCGTAAGCGAGCTCGGCCCGGTTCAGGGTGTAGAAGTGGAATTGGCGGACGCCGCCGGCATAAAGCTGGCCGCAAAGCTCGGCGGCGACGGTGGCGGCGACGAGCTGGCGCGCGGCCGGCAAATCGTCCAGCCCTTCGAAGAGCTTGTCCATCCAGGGGGGAATGGCGGCGCCGCACATTTCGGCGAACCTGCGGGTCTGGGCGACGTTGGAGATGGGCAGGATGCCCGGCACCAGCTCCGCGTCGATCCCGGCGGCCGCAGCCGCGTCGCGGAAACGGAAGAAGCATTCCGGGGAGAAGAAGAATTGGGTGATCGCGCGGTCGGCGCCGGCATCGATCTTGCGTTTCAGGTTGTCGAGATCGGCCGCGCGGGTCGGCGAATCGGGGTGCGTCTCGGGATAGGCGGCGACGGAGATTTCGAACGGCGCGACGCGCTTCAAACCCGCCACGAGCTCGGCGGCATTGGCATAGCCGTCGGGACGCGCGACGAACCCCTTGCCTTGCTCCGGAGGGTCGCCGCGCAAGGCGACGACGTGCCGGATGCCGGCCTGCCAGTAGCCGAGCGCGACCTCGTCGATCTCGGCCCGGCTGGCCTCGACGCAGGTCAGATGCGCCGCGGGGGCGAGAGAGGTCTCGTGGGCGATGCGCACGACGGTGTTGTGGGTGCGCTCACGGGTCGAACCCCCGGCGCCGTAGGTGACCGACACGAAGCGCGGCTGCAGCGGCTCCAGCGTCTTCACCGATTCCCACAGGGTCTCCTCCATCTTCTCCGTCTTGGGCGGGAAGAATTCGAAGCTGACGCCGATATCGCCGGCCACTTCGGCGAAGAGCGGCTCGCGCCATGTGGCGATGCTGGGGGCGATCGGGCTCATGCGACCGACTTCAGCCGCGCCTGCGGGCGTTCGCCGGCCCAGATGGTGACGGTGAGCTCGCCGCCCCGCAGCCGGTCCACCACCCGCGCCTCGAGGCCGGCCGCCTCCAGAAAAGCGGTGACCGATTCGTCTGCGAAGCCGAGGCGGGCATGCGCATCGCGGTCGCGCAGCTCCTCGCGGTCGTGCGGGGCGAAATCGACGATGAGCAGGCGCCCGCCCGGGGCGAGGAGGCGCGAAGCCTCGGCGACGGCCGCTGCCGGCTGATGGGCGTAATGCAGCACCTGGTGCAGAATGACCGTGTCGGCGCAGCTGGCCGCGAGGGGCAGGGCATACATGTCGCCCTGGCGGAGCTCCGCGTCGGCGAGACCGACCTCGGCGAGCTTGACGCGCGCCAGGCGCAGCATTTCCGGCGAGCGGTCGACGCCGAGAGCGTGGTCGGCCTGGGAAGCGAACAAAGCCAGCATCCGGCCCGTGCCCGTGCCGACGTCGACGAGCCGGCCGACGGGACGGTCGGCGAGCGCGCGGGCGATGGCCGCCTCGACCTCGCTCTCGGCGATGTGCAGCGAGCGGATCTCGTCCCAGTCGCGGGCGTGGGCGGCGAAATAGCGCTCCGCGGCGGCGGCGCGGTCCGCGCGTACGGCGGCGAGGCGCGCCGCGTCGGCGGCGAACCAGGGGTCCTCGCCGTCGGTCTCGGCCCAGCGGTCGAGGGCGGCGAACAGGGGCTCGACCCGCACCGGATCGGCGAGGCTGAGGAAGACCCAGCTTCCCTCCTTGCGCCGCTCGGCAAGGCCGGCCTCGATCAGGATCCTGACGTGGCGGGAGACGCGCGGCTGGCTCTGCCCGAGCACCTGGGCGAGCTCGCCGACGGACAGCTCCATCGCGCGCAGGAGCGCGAGGATGCGCAGCCGGGTCGGATCGGCGAGGGAGCGGAAGATTTCCGAGGCGCCTGAGGCGGTTCTGGCCATAAGATAAGGATATAAAGATATCTTTATATGATGGTCAAGCGCTTCGGTTCGTCGCATTTACAACCAAAACAGTAGACATACGCTTTTCGGCCATCTAATTCCGCCATTGCCGGAAATGCCGCTGGGCCTCGAAAACCAAGCGGTCCTCGCCCGGCGAAACTGAGTTTCCACTGGAGGAAATGCCATGAAGAAGATCGCCATCACCCTCGCCGCCGTCGCCGCTCTCGGCCTCGGCGCCTGCACCCCCAAGGCCGATGAAGGCAATAACGCCACCGACGTCAACGCCACCGAGACCGAAGCCGGCAACGACATCGACGCGGCCACCAACGACGTCAACGCGTCCGCCGCTGTCGACAACACCAACGACGCGCTCGACAGCGTCGACGACAAGATCGGCAACGCAGCCAAGGACGTCGGCAACGCCGCGACCGACGCCGCCAACACGGTTTCGAACGCGACCCGCTAAGGCTCGCGCCTTTCGAGGCCATAAGAGGGTCGCGCGCCTCCGGGCACGCGGCCCTTTTTATTTGCCGGCGGTTGCGGCAAGCTCCGGCGCGAACGGTTCGAAACGGAGATGCCGCCGATGCAGAAATTCGCTTTTGCCGCCCTCGCCGCCGGCGCCCTCCTAGTCTCCGGCTGCGGCGGCGCCGACAGCGGCGAGCCGACGGTTACCGAGAACAAGCAGCTCGACGAAGTGGCCGAGGAGCTCGATACGTCCGCCGACAGCCTTACGGCCGACGACATGGCGCTCGGCAACGGGGAGGAGAGCGCCGAGAGCGGCGACGTCCTGGTCGCCGATCGAAACGTCGGCAATGCCGCGGAGACGAACGCGCAATAACTGGACGCAGGCGTCTGCCGTCAGGCGGGGCACGCGATGGGTTTCGCGGCCTCCTTTTCGTACGGCTCTCGGCCCCGCTTCAGCACCTCCACATATTCCGCGAGGTGCCAATGCAGCTTGTCGCCGTCTCTGGCAGCCTCGCGAGCCAGATACTGGACGATGGCGCCGTCGAGCAGGGCCCGATCTTCCTTGGTCAGCGACGGCGTCGCGGCGATGCGGGCGAGCAGGCCGCGGTCCAGGATATCCCCCTGGCTCCCCAGGGTGGCGATCAGCAAGTGGCGCCGCTCCCGGCTCTGGCAGAAGAAGCGGATCAGCTGCGCTTGCGCCTTCGGGCGACCCCCGCGCGTCCGCAGCAGCACGCGGAGCGGCAGATAGGCAGGGCTCTCGTCTAGCGAACCACGATAAGGGATCGGGGTTTTGTCCCAGAGCGCCCGCTTCTCCTCGTCCGATAGCTCGGCGAGCGCCCAGTCGGCGACGCGGTCGTCCTGCGTCTGGGCCAGAGCGAGGGTCAGCGAGGGCCGCTGGCGGAAGTCCGGATACGGGATCTGCCTGATCGCGGCGCTCAGCGAATAGCCAAAGTCGTGACCGAGGACGCTCTTTCCGTACCAAAAGAGAGACAGTGCGAGCTCGGGCCAGGCGCCCGCGGCATGGGCGTCGCCGCGCCAGGGTGCGCGGCCTTCCCCCGATTCGCCCTCCTGGGCGGCGACCACATCGACGATCAGCTCGACGGCCTCGTCCCTGGCGAGCCGAGGCAGCATGCCCATCAGCTTCGTTTCGATCCATTGGAAGGCCCGGGGATACTGCCCGTTTTTCGCGAAGAACCGTATCGCCAGGCCGATCGCTTCGGGCTTCGGGTCGGGCGAGGACAATATGGTTTCGAAGATCGGGGCGGCCTGCGGGTGATCGCCGATGACGAGCGCCGTGCGAAGGAAATGCCGCATCTCCTCCACACTCGAAGCGCCTGGCTTGCGCGTCTTGCCCATCGCGAGCTCCGCGAGGGCCTCCGCCTCGCCCCCCTCCGTCACCTGGCTGTTCGAGACGCCGGGAAGCTCGCCGCGTTCGAGGCGGCGATAGGCGTCGAGAAGATAGGGGGTCGGCTTCCACGGCGAGGCCTCAGCGAGATGGGAGCGTATGTCGGAGAGCGCTGCTTCCGACAGAGGGCGGCCGTCCTCGTCCTGCTTCGAGGCAAGCATGGCCTCGAGCGCCGCCAGCTGCTCCATCGGCCCCAGGCGAGCCTGCAAGCGCACGTAGCGCCTGACCGCCAGAATCCATTCGTCCGCCTCGCCGCGGTAATCCTCGTTCACGCGCGTGAAGGGGAAGCCGACATCCTGCCACGAGCCGTCAGCATCGCGCTCCAGGAACAGGAGGTAGCGCTCGCCCTTTCGGAAGGTGGTCCGGGTGCACCCTCCGCGGAAGGCTTCCGGGTGGGGTTTCGACAAGTCGCCGAGATCGCTCCGCCCCACCGAGCCGAGCCCGGTCTCCGACGATATGTGGCGGGCGGGGCCGGCGCCCTTCACCGACGATTCGATCCGGAAAACCACGCTCCGCTCGTCCTTGGATCCGATCTCCTCGACGGCGGTGGCCACGACGATCGCGTCGGCGATCTGAACGAGCTCGAAATTGGACGGCTGCATATAGTCCAACTCGACCGAGCAGGCGTCCGCCGGCGCCGCCGCGAGCGACGCACCCAGTGCCGCCAGCCATAGACGATACCACCGCACCATGATCAGCCTCCGGCGTCGAAGAGGGTGCAGGCCGCGCCGGTTGTCAACGGGGACGCGGCGCCGGCGGGATGCAAAAAGGGCCGGGGAATCGCTCCCCGGCCCATTCTTTTTGCTCTTATCGGCGCGCGGGCCAAGCCCGCGCTGGCGTCGGACGGGTTCGTGCGGCTTAGGCCGCACGCCCCGCCGGCCGGCTCAGAAATCCATGCCGCCCATGCCGCCCATGCCGCCGCCGGGCATGCCCCCGCCGGCCGGCTTGTCCTCCGGAGCCTCGCTCACCGCCGCTTCGGTGGTGATGAGGAGACCGGCGACCGAAGCCGCGTCCTGGAGCGCGGTGCGGACGACCTTGGTGGGATCGATGACGCCGGCCTGGACCAGGTTCTCATAGACCTCGGTCTGGGCGTTGAAGCCGATCGTCTGGTCCTCGCCGTCGATCAGCTTGCCGGCGACGACGGCGCCGTCATGGCCCGCATTCTCGGCGATCTGACGGATCGGCGACTGAAGAGCGCGGCGGACGATGTCGATGCCGCGGGTCTGGTCGTCATTGGCGCCGCTCATGCCATGAAGCGCCTTGGTGGCGTAGAGCAGAGCGGTGCCGCCGCCGGGAACGATGCCTTCCTCGACCGCGGCGCGGGTGGCGTGGAGCGCGTCGTCGACGCGGTCCTTGCGCTCCTTGACCTCGATCTCGGAGGAGCCGCCAACCTTGATCACGGCGACGCCGCCGGCGAGCTTGGCGAGGCGCTCCTGGAGCTTCTCCTTGTCATAGTCGCTGGTGGTGTTCTCGATCTGGGAGCGAATCGCCTCGACGCGCGCCTTGATCTTGTCGCCCTCGCCGGCACCGTCGACGATCGTGGTGTTGTCCTTGTCGATGGTGACCCGCTTGGCCTGGCCGAGCATGCCGACCGTGACGTTCTCGAGCTTGATGCCGAGATCCTCGCTGATCATCTCGCCCGCGGTCAGGATCGCGATGTCCTCGAGCATCGCCTTGCGGCGATCGCCGAAGCCGGGCGCCTTGACCGCCGCGACCTTGAGGCCGCCGCGCAGCTTGTTGACGACGAGCGTGGCGAGCGCCTCGCCCTCGATGTCCTCGGCGATGATGAGGAGCGGACGGCCCGACTGCACCACCGCCTCGAGGATCGGAAGCATCGCCTGCAGGTTCGACAGCTTCTTTTCGTGGATGAGGATGTAGGGGTCGCTGAGCTCGACCTGCATCTTCTCCGGGTTGGTGATGAAGTAGGGCGAGAGGTAGCCGCGGTCGAACTGCATGCCCTCCACGACGTCGAGCTCGAACTCGAGGCCCTTGGCCTCCTCGACGGTGATCACGCCTTCCTTGCCGACCTTCTCCATCGCCTCGGCGATCTTCTCGCCGACGACGGTGTCGCCATTGGCGGCGATGCTGCCGACCTGGGCGATCTCGGTGGAGCCCGAAACCTCCTTGGAGCGGGCCTTCAGGTCCTCGACAACCCTGGTGACGGCGAGGTCGATGCCGCGCT
>DATAIU010000005.1:0-15802 GCA_036262495.1 Allosphingosinicella sp. | reverse complement strand
CGGAACTCGAGCGAACCCTTGCCGCCTTCGGCCGGCGCCGGCGCCGGCGCCGCGGTGAAGCCGTCAAGGCCGTGGCGGGTGACCCGCCATTGCGCCGGCTTCGCCCCGCCGCCTTTCGGGCCGGCGCCGGCCAGGAACAGGAGGCGCAGAGTCTCGGCCCGGATCGCCGCGCCGGCCGCGGCGCCGGCGACCGCGCCGCCGACCGGGCCGATCTTCCGCTTCAGCTGGCGCCGGGTCGAGCGCCTCAGCGCGCCATAATCGATATAGGCCGAGAGCGCCCCGGCGTCGCGCGCCTCGGCCGCCGCGCGCATCCGCCACAAAGTCCACCAAGGCGAGGCGAGCCACCACGAAGCCGCGGCGAGGAGCAGGGCTGCGCAGGCGAGCGCCAGCAGGCGGCCGGTCGAACGCATTTCCTCTCCTCCTTCTGCCCTCCGAGCGGCGAAGTGAGGCGACTTTTCCCGATTCTGGCAAGCAAAAGCGCGGATTTCCGCCCTTTCGTCGCGGAAAAGACCCCGTTTACGTGTCGCTTCGGTCCACACAAGGCGCGCCAAGGGCCCGAAACGGCAAGTGCCCGGGCATCGCTGCCCGGGCACCCTATCGGCGATCGCTCGCCAACCCCCTTTGAAAGAGCTCCCGCCCGCGCGCATCCCACCTCGCATGAGGATGCGGAGCCGAAGCCTCCCCGAACCCGGCTTGCGCCTTCGTTCGTGAGGCGGGACGCTAGGCAGGCCCGGGCGGCTTGTCACCGGGCTATCAAGGGCTTGCGCCACTTTGCTAAGCGCCTGTGTCGGGCGGGCCACAGGCGCCGCGGCGCCGGGCCGGTTGCCCTCGGCGGGAGAGGCCTCTAGGGGCTCTGCGGGCACAGCCTCTTGCCGGACCGCCTCAGCCCCATGCGTCTCTCCCGCTATTTCCTGCCCGTCATGAAGGAGACGCCCTCCGACGCCCAGATCGTCAGCCATCAGCTCATGCTGCGTGCGGGCCTCGTCCGCCAGACGGCGGCCGGCATCTACGCCTGGCTCCCGCTCGGCCTTCGCGTCCTCCGCAACATCGAGCAGGTGGTCCGCGAGGAGCAGGACCGCGCCGGCGCGATCGAAATGCTGATGCCGACCATGCAGCCGGCGGACCTGTGGCGCCAGTCCGGCCGCTTCGACGCCTACGGCCCGGAGATGCTGCGCTTCCCCGACCGGCACGGCCGCGAGATGCTCTACGGACCGACCAACGAGGAGATGATCACGGTTCTCTTCCGCGATGCCGTCAAGAGCTACCGCGACCTGCCGCGCACCCTCTACCACGTGCAGTGGAAGTTCCGCGACGAGGTCCGCCCCCGCTTCGGCGTGATGCGCGGGCGCGAGTTCCTGATGAAGGACGCCTACAGCTTCGACCTCGACGAGGCTGGCCTCGCCGCCAGCTACGAGGCGATGTTCGTCGCCTATTTGAGGACCTTCGCCCGTCTCGGCCTCCAGGCCGTGCCGGTCCGCGCGCCGACCGGGCCGATCGGCGGCAGCCTCAGCCACGAATTCCACATCCTCGCCGATACCGGGGAAAGCGCCCTCTTCTACGACGCCGCGATCGAGGAGGTGAGCCGCGAGGAGCTGCTCTCCGCCGACGCGGCGACCATCGCCCGCCTCACCGGCCTCTATGCGATGGAGGAAGAGGAGCATTCCAGGGTCGCCGACTGCCCCGTCCCCGCCGAGCGCCTCCGCACGCGCCGCGGCATCGAGGTCGGCCACATCTTCGCGTTCGGGACCAAATACAGCGCCGCCATGGGGCTTTCCGTCCAGACCGCCGATGGCGCCCATGTCCAGCCGCAAATGGGCAGCTACGGCATCGGCGTCTCGCGTCTCGTGGGCGGAATTATCGAGGCGAGCCACGACGACAAGGGCATCGTCTGGCCGGAGAGCGTGGCGCCGTTCCGTGTCGGCCTGATCAACATGCGCGTCGACGACCCCGCCTGCGTCGCCGCGGCCGACGAGCTCTACCGGCAGCTCGACGGCGGCGGCGTCGAGACCCTCTACGACGACCGCGACGAGCGCGGCGGCGCGAAGTTCGCGACGATGGACCTGATCGGCCTGCCCTGGCAGGTGGTGGTGGGGCCGAAGGGCCTCGAGCGCGGCATCGTCGAATTGAAGCGCCGCGCCACCGGCGAGCGCGAGGAAGTGTCCCTGGAAAGCGCGCTGGCGAGGCTCACCGCATGATCCTTTCGCGCTACGAGCGGATGATCGCCCGGCGCTACCTCCTGCCCGGAAAGGGGGAGGGCTTCATCTTCCTCGTCGCCTCGATCAGCCTGGTCGCGGTCATGCTCGGCGTCGCCGCCCTCATCGTCGTCATGAGCGTCATGAACGGCTTTCGCGCCGAGCTGTTCGACAAGATCGTCGGCCTCAATGGCCATGCGGTCGTGCAGGGATATGGCGGCCAGCTCCCCGATTGGCGCAACGTCGTCCGCCAGGCTCGCGCCACTCCCGGCGTGGTGGAGGCGCTGCCGCTGATCGAGCAGCCGCTGATGGCCAGCTACGAGGGCCGCGTCGAAGGCATACTCGTCCGCGGCATGGACCGCGCCGATATTCTACGCAACGAGGCCCTGAAGGGGAAGGTCCTGTCGGGCTCGCTCGAGGCGCTTCGTCCCGGCTCCGGAAAGGTCGCCATCGGCGCTCGCCTCGCCGAGACGCTCGGCGCCACCGTCGGCGGCGACATCAGCCTGATCAGCCCCGAAGGGCGGACGACGCCGTTCGGAACCGTCCCGCGCATCGTCTCTTACAAGGTCGCCGCAATCTTCGAGGTCGGCGTCTACGATTACGACAAGGCGTTCGTGATCATGCCGATGGAGGACGCTCAGACCCTCCTGCTGCTCGGCGACGCCGTCGGAATGGTCGAGATCCAGACCGTCGACGCCGACCGGGTCGACGAGATCCTCGCCCCGATCCGCCAGGGCATCACCGGCCGCGCCGTGGTCACCGACTGGCGCTCGATGAACGCTTCGCTGTTCGAGGCCCTCCAGATCGAGCGCGTCGCGATGTTCATCATCCTCTCGATCATCATCCTCGTCGCCGTCTTCAACATCCTCTCCTCGCTGATCATGCTCGTTCGAGCCAAGACTCGGGACATCGCCATCCTGCGCACGATGGGCGCGAGGCGGGGCGACCTGATGAAGGTGTTCATGACGGTCGGAGTCTCGATCGGCGCGGTCGGCATCGTGGCCGGCCTGATCCTCGGCGCGCTCTTGCTCTTCTTCCGCCAGGGCTTCGTCAATTTCTTCCAGTTCGTGACGGGGCAGAACCTGTGGGACCCCTCGATCCGATTCCTGACTGAGCTGCCGGCCAAGACCGACCCCTTCGAAGTCGCCGCCATCGTCATCATGGCTTTGTTCTTCAGCTTCCTCGCGACGCTCTATCCCGCCTGGAAGGCCGCGAGCACGGATCCGGTGCAGGTGCTGCGCTATGAGTGACCCGCTCGCGGTCCGCGGCCTTCGCCGGAGCTTCAGGCAGGGCGACACGACGATCGACGTCCTGCGCGGAGTCGATCTCGACGTCGCGGCAGGCGAGATCGTCGCTCTGCTCGGGCCGTCGGGGTCGGGCAAGTCGACGCTGCTGCAGGCGGTCGGTCTCCTGGAAGGGGGCTTCAAGGGCTCGATCCGGATCGCGGGCGAGGAAGCAGGCGAGCTCGGCGACGCGGAACGGACGCGGGTGCGCCGCGAGACTCTCGGCTTCGTTTACCAGTTCCACCATCTCCTGCCCGACTTTTCCGCCCTGGAGAACGTGATCATCCCCCAGCTGATCCGCGGTGCGACGGACCCGGCGGCAGCCGACCGGGCCGCCGCTCTGCTCGGTGCGCTCGGCCTCGACCACCGCCTGGGCCACCGGCCGAGCCAGCTCTCCGGCGGAGAGCAGCAGCGGGTGGCGGCCGCCCGCGCTCTCGCCAATCGGCCAATGCTGGTGCTCGCCGACGAGCCGACGGGCAATCTCGACGAGGCCACCGCCGACATCGTCTTCGCCGAGTTCCTCCGCCTGGTGCGCGACGAAGGCAGCGCGGCCCTCGTCGCCACCCATAACGAGCGTATCGCAGCGAAGATGGACCGGGTGCTGCGGCTCCACGAGGGACGGCTGGAGTAAGCCGGATCCTCTGCAGGGATAGATGACCGGCTTTCGGCGTTAGGCGGCGCATGAACTGTAAAAGAGTCGCCGCCGCCCTGCTTCTTGCCTCGGCTTCGCCGGCCCTGCTGACCGGCTGCGACTGGATGAAGAAGAAGGAGGCGCCGGCCGCCAAGGGGCCGCGCGAGCTCGCCGCCGAGCAGAAGGAGCGGCTGCGCAAGGCCTGCGCGTCCGAAGCGACCTACGCCCGGCTGAAGGAGCTGATCTTCGACGAGGCCGCGCGGGTCCGCAACGCCGACGCCAGGAACCTCGATCCGATCGCGGCCGGATCGGTGGTCCGGATGGAGGACCCCGTCGTGAAGAGCCGCGACGAGGCGCTCAACGTCACCGTCTGCACCGGCCGTTTCGTTCTCGAGCTTCCGCCGGGCGCGGAGAACGCGTTCGACGGCATGCGCCGGGTCAGCGCGGACGTCGAATATGCCGCCCAGGCCGCCGTCGACGGCAGCGGTCTCGTCTATCAGATGGATGGCGCCGAGCCGATCGTCTACCGCCTCGCCGCGATCGGGCTTCCGGGCACCGCCGTCCCGAAGATCGCGCTCGGCCCCACGTCCGAGCCGCCGCCCGCCGCGACGCCGCCTTTGCCCGCACCGCAGGAGGCGCCGCCCGCTCCTCCGCCGCCCGCACCGGCCGCTCCCAGTCCAGCCGCAACGCCGCCCCAACCGGTGGGCAGGGTCACCGTCCGGCCGAGTTTCAACTGCCGTTATGCGAAGACGCGCACCGAGAAGATGGTCTGCACCTCCCCCCGGCTTGCCGCGCTCGATCGGGAGATGGCGTCGCTGTTCTACGCGCTTCTCGCCAATGCGAATCCGGGCACGCGCAGCCACTTGAGACGGAGCCGCGACGCCTTCCTCGTCCGCCGCGAAGGCTGCGGGTCGGAGGCGTGCGTCGATTCCGCCTATCGCAGCCGGATGGCCGAGCTGAGACGGATCGCGCAGGGCGGCTGATCGGCACCGAATAGGTGTGGAAAACCTACGGCCCGGCGCTTCCAACCGGGGAATGCAGCGGCCATAGTGGCAGCCATGTCCGCGCCCTATGTGCCTCTCCGCATCTTCTCGAGCTACACGATGCTCGAGGGGGCGATCGAGCCGAAGGCGATCGCCAAGCACGCCAGGCGCCTCGACTTCCCGGCGGCGGCGTTGACCGATCGGAACGGCCTCTACGCGGCCATGGCCTTCACCGACGCCTGCCGCGAGGCCGGAGTCCAGCCGATCATCGGCACGATGCTCGCCGTCGCCCGGCCGGGATCGGAGGGGAGGACACCGATTCTCGACTGGCTCGCGCTCTACGCGCAGAACGAGGCGGGCTATCACAATCTGTGCACCCTCGTTTCTGCCGCCCATCTCGGCCGGCCGGTCGAGGAGCCCGCTCATGTCAGACTAGAGGCTCTGGAGGGCCGAAGCGCAGGTCTCATCGCCCTCACGGCCGGCGGGGAGGGAGCGCTGGCGCGCCTCCTCTCCGAAGAGCAGGAGACCGCCGCTCTGGAGATGCTGGAGCGATTGGAGGCGCTGTTCCCGGGCCGCCTCTACGTCGAGCTCAGCCGCCGCGGCGATCCCGTCGAGACGCGCGCCGAGCCGAGGCTGATCGAACTCGCCTATCAGCACGACCTCCCGCTCGTCGCGACCAATCCGGCGGCCTATGCGGACGCCCATTTCCACGAGGCGCACGACGCGATGCTCTGCATCGCCCAGTCGAGTCAGCTCGACCGCGACGATCGCGTGCGCTCCTCGCCCGAGGCGTGGCTGAAGCCGGTGCCGGAGATGCGCGCGCTGTTCGAGGACGTCCCCGAAGCGATCGCGAACAGCGGTATCGTCGCGCGCCGCTGCGCCTTCGGCGCTCCGCAGCGGAAGCCGATCCTGCCCAGCATCGCCGGTGATACGGAAGCGGAAGCCGAGCAGCTTGTCCGCGACGCGCGCGCCGGCCTGGAGCAACGGCTCGCGAAATATGAGCGTCTCTCCGAGGAGCAGCGCAAAGCCTATTTCGACCGACTCGATTATGAGGCCGACATCATCGTCCGGATGGGCTTTGCCGCCTATTTCCTGATCGTCGCCGACTTCATCAAATGGGCGAAGGAGAACGACATTCCGGTGGGGCCGGGCCGCGGGTCGGGTGCCGGCTCGGTGGTCGCCTGGGCGCTCACCATCACCGATCTCGATCCGATCCGCCTGGGCCTGCTGTTCGAGCGCTTCCTCAATCCGGAGCGGGTGTCGATGCCGGATTTCGACATCGATTTCTGCGAGACCCGGCGCGGCGACGTCATCCGCTACGTTCAGCGGCGCTACGGCAGCGACAAGGTCGCGCAGATCATCACCTTTGGAAAGCTGAAGGCCCGCGCGGTCCTCAAGGATACCGGCCGAGTCCTGCAAATGCCCTACGGCCAGGTCGACCGCCTCGCCAAGGCGATCCCCAACCATCCGACCGACCCCTGGACGCTGGAGCGCGCCCTGAACGGCGTCTCGGAGCTCGCGGCCGAATATCGCAATGACTCACAGGTCCGCCGTCTCTTCGACCTGGCGATGAAGCTCGAGGGCCTGCCGCGCCACGCGTCCACCCATGCCGCGGGCGTCGTCATCGGCGACAGGCCGTTAGACCAGCTGGTGCCGCTCTATCGCGACCCGCGCTCCGACATGCCCGTTACCCAGTTCGACATGAAATATGTCGAGGCTGCGGGCCTGGTTAAGTTCGACTTCCTCGGCCTGAAGACGCTGTCGGTGCTGCAAAAGGCCGTTCAGATGCTCGCCCGGCGCGGCGTGACCGTCGATCTCGATCGCCTCGCCTGGGACGACGAGGCGGTCTATCGGCTGCTCCAGCGCGGCGATACGGTCGGCGTCTTCCAGCTCGAATCCGAAGGCATGCGGCGCACGCTGGCGGCGGTCAAGCCGACCTGCTTCGAGGACATCATCGCGCTCGTGTCGCTCTACCGGCCGGGGCCGATGGACAACATTCCGATGTTCGGCGCGCGCAAGAACGGCCGCGAGCCGATCCAATATCCGCATCCGATGCTCGAGGACGTGCTGCGCGAGACCTACGGTATCTTCGTCTACCAGGAACAGGTGATGGAGGCGGCGAAGGTCCTCGCCGGCTACAGCCTCGGCGAGGCCGACCTTTTGCGCCGCGCCATGGGCAAGAAGATCAAGGCCGAGATGGACGCCCAGCGCGAGCGCTTCGTCACCGGCTGCGCCGCCAACGCCATCGCCCGGCCCAAGGCGAACGAATTGTTCGACTTGATAGACAAGTTCGCCGGCTACGGCTTCAACAAGAGCCACGCGGCGGCTTATGCCCTGGTCGCTTATCAGACGGCGTGGCTGAAGGCCCATTATCCGGTCGAATTCTTCGCCGCCTCGATGTGCTTCGACATCCACCAGACCGACAAGCTCGCCATCTTCGTCGACGACATGCGGCGGATGGATGTCGCCTGCCTGCCGCCGTCGATCAACGCCAGCGAGGCAGAGTTCGCCGTCGAAGCCGCCGACGAGGGGCTGGCGGTCCGCTTCGCGCTCGGCGCGCTCAAGGGCGTCGGCGAGAAAGCGATGGAGCAACTGGTCGAGGAAAGGCGCGAGAACGGCCGCTTCGCGAGCCTGCAGGACTTCGCCGAGCGGGTCGATCCGCGGCTGCTCAATCGCCGCCAGATCGAGAGCCTCGCCGGAGGCGGCGGGTTCGACGAGCTCGAGCCGAACCGCGCCGCCGTCTTCGCCGCGGCCGAAACGCTCCTCGCCCACGCGGCCAGCGCGGCAGACGCGCGCGAAAGCGGGCAGGGGGGGCTGTTCGGCGGCGGCGAGAGCAATGTCGTCCCGATCCGAATGCCGGCGGCGGCGACCTGGACGCTGGCGCAGCGCATGGCGGCGGAGAAGGAATCGTTCGGCTTCTATTTCTCGGCGCATCCGGTCGACCGCTACCGCCATCTCGCCGAAGCCCATGGCGCGAAGACCTTCGCCGCGCTTGCAGCGCTGCCGGCGCCGGCGCCGGCGGACGGCGGGCGGACCGGCGGTGTGATGGCGGGCCTGGTCGAGGAAGCGCGCTGGCGCACCTCCGCGCGAGGGCGCCGCTATTTGATGGCGACGCTCTCCGACGCGTCGGGACAGTTCGTCGCCACGGTCTTCGACGACGACGCCTGCGCGCAGGTCGAGAATGCGGCCAAAGCCGGCGCCTGCGCGCTGCTCAACGTCGAGCTCGACCGCCGCCCCGGAGAGGAAACGCCGCGGGTGACTTTGCGCTCGCTCCAGCTGTTCGACAGCCTGTCGCGCCGCTCGCGCCTGCAGCTCGAGGTCGAGGTCGACGATCCCGCCGCGCTCGGCCGCCTATCGGCGCTGGTCGCCAGCGAAAAAGGCGGGCAGGGCGAGCTCCGCCTCAAGGTCCCGCTCGATCGGGGCAGCGCGGAACTGGTTCTCGGCCGCGACTTCAAGCTCGACGCCGAGCTGGCGGCGCGGATCGAGCGGCTCGAAGGGGTCGCGGCCGTCCGCCTCTCGGTCGCGCCGCAGCCACGGCTTGCGCTGGTCTCCTGACCGCATAAACTGTCCCCGGGACGACGGAGGGGACCCGATGCTCGGAGGGATGCAGGACTGGCCGCTGAGGATCATGCGGATCCTCGACCATGCCGCGCGCGAGCACGGCGCGCGCGAGCTCGTCTCGCGCTACGTGGACGGCACGACGGTGCGCACGAACTGGGCGGAAGTCGGCCGCGATTCGCGGCGTCTCGCTTCCGCGCTCGTGAAGCTCGGCATCGGTCCGGGCGACCGGATCGGCACGCTGGCGATGAATCACGGCCGCCACGTCGTCGCCTGGTACGGGACGATCGGCATGGGCGGCGTCATCCACACGATCAATCCGCGCCTGTTCGACGACCAGCTGGTCTACATCGGCAACCACGCGGAGGACCGGGTGCTCTTCTACGACAGGGCGTTCCAGCCGATCGTCGACCGGCTGAAGCCGCGCTGGACGAGCATCGAGCATTATGTCTGCTTCGACGGGGGGGATTTCGACGCCTTGCTCGAGCCGGAGAGCGGCGAGTTCGAATGGGTCGAAGGCGACGAGCGCGACCCGGCGATGCTCTGCTACACGAGCGGCACGACGGGAAATCCCAAGGGCGTGCTCTACGAGCATCGCTCGACTGTGCTTCACGCCATGGCGCAGATGAGCCCCGACGTGTTCGACCTCGGCGCCCGGTCGGTCGTCCTCCCCGTCGTGCCGATGTTCCACGCCGGTGGCTGGGCCCTGCCTTTCTCGACCGCGATGGTCGGCGGCAAGATGGTCTTCTCGACCGATTACACGCCCGACGTGATGTGCGAGCTGATGCAGCAGGAGGGCGTCACCCACACGGCGGGCGTTCCGACCGTCTGGCTGGCCCTCGTCAACCATGTCGAGGCGACCGGAGCCAGCCTGGGGAAGCTCACCACCGTCCATATCGGCGGCTCGGCGGCGCCGCGGGCGATGATCCAGTGGTTCACCGACCGCGGCATACGCGTCGGCCACGCCTGGGGTATGACCGAGATGTCGCCGCTGGGCACGGTCGGCGCGGGCACGGGGGACTGGGACGAGCTCAGCCCTGAGCAGCGGCTGGACTATATGTGCAAGCAGGGCCGGGTGCCGTTCGGCGTCGAGCTGCGCACCGTCGACGAGGAGGGCAACCTCCTTCCGCGCGACGGCAAGAGCTCGGGCCGGCTTCAGACCCGCGGCCCCTGGATCATCCGCCAATATTTCCAGGACGATGGCGGGCCGGTGATCGACGAGGAGGGCTGGTTCGACACCGGCGACGTGGCGATCCTCCACCCGAACGGAGTGCTCCAGATCACCGACCGCTCGAAGGACGTGATCAAGTCCGGCGGAGAATGGATAAGCTCGATCGACCTCGAGAACGCGGCGGTGGGCTGCCCCGGCGTCGCCGAGGCCGCCGCGGTCGGGGTCAAGCATCCCAAATGGGACGAGCGTCCGATCCTCCTCGTCGTGCGCAAGACCGGCAGCCTGGTCAGGGCGGACGAGGTCCTGGAGCATCTTGGCCATCACGTCGCCAAATGGTGGCTTCCCGACGAGATATTGTTCGTCGACAGCCTGCCCCACACCGCCACCGGCAAGCTGCTCAAGACCGCCCTTCGCGAGCAATATCGCGACTACCAGCTGAAGAGCGCGGCATAAGCCGTCATTGCGAGGAGCGCAGCGACGCGGCAATCCAGCGCGGAGTCCGGCGCAAGCCCCCAACTGGATTGCTTCGCTTTGCTCGCAATGACGGACTTACAGCAATCGCAGCTGCGGCCCCTGAGGCGGTGTGAAGAGGTCGGTGCGCAGAGTGCGCTTCTCGCGGTGCAGGCCGTGCTTCTTCGCCGCGACGTCGAAGCGGACCCGCATCAGCTCGGCCCACGGGCCGAAGCCGGTCATGCGGGTGAACCAATCCGGGTCGTTGTCCTTACCGCCGCGCATCGCTCGGATGATGTTCATCACCTTGTCGGCGCGGTCCGGAAAATGCTCGTCGAGCCAGGCGCGGAACAGCGGCGCCACCTCATAGGGGAGGCGCACCGGCAGGAAGAAACCGCCATGCGCGCCGGCCTCGGCGGCAGCCTCGACGATATGCTCGACCTCATGATCGGTTATGCCGGGGATCACGGGCGCGATGGCGACGTGCGCCGGGACGCCGGCGTGGCTCAAGGCTTTGATCGCCGCGATGCGTTTTCTTCCGGCGGGCGCGCGCGGCTCCAGCGTTCGGGAGATTTCCGGCGTCAGCGAGGTGACGGACAGAGCCACGGAGACCAGATCCTCCTTCGCCATCGCCGACAGCAGATCGAGGTCGCGCAGCACCCGGTCCGACTTGGTCGTGATCATCACCGGATGCTTCGTCTCGGCGAGCACTTCGAGCACCGAGCGGGTGATCCGCCATTTGGCCTCGATCGGCTGATAGGGATCGGTGTTCGTTCCCATCGCCACCGGCCGGACCGAGTAACCGGGCTTGGCCAATTCCTCGCGAAGCAGCTTTGCAGCGTCGGGCTTGGCGAACAGCTTCGTCTCGAAATCGAGGCCGGGCGAGAGATCGTGGAACGCGTGGGTAGGCCGCGCGAAGCAATAGATGCAGCCATGCTCGCATCCGCGGTAGGCGTTGATCGAACGGTCGAAGCCGATGTCGAGGGAGGCGTTGCGCGTGATGATCGTCCGCGGCTTTTCGACCGTGACGGTGGTACGGAGGGGAGGGGGCCCGTCGTCCACCTCTTCGCGGGCGTCAAGCCAGTCGCCATCGGCCTCCCTGAGGGGAAGATTGAAGCGCGTCGGCGTCCGGTTCTCGGGCGCGCCGCGGCCGTGGCGGACCTCGGGGCGAGTCATCCGGCCTTTATGCGGCACACTGCGGAACGAAACAAGAACTAATCGGTGCCGGCCGCTCCTCCGCGAATCTCCGAGGCAATGCGCACCGCGCGGGCCCCGGCCATCCCGGGAAAGCGCGGCCAGAGACCCTGGACGAGCGCCTCGCGGCTGCCCGAGCTCTTGCGAAGCTCCTCCTCGTAGATCCAGTAATTGCGGAGCACGATCGGAACGTAGCCGCGCGTCTCCCAATAAGGCAGCGATTCGATGTAGAGGAGCGGGTCGCCTTTATCGAAGCGGCGGACGTTCCATTCCGCGACGGGAACCGGCCCGGCATTGTACGCCGCGATGACTTTGGGGAGCAGGCCGCCGGTGGCCGGGTTGTCACGCAGCGATTCGATAAAGCTCTGGCCGAATTCCATGTTCGCCGCAGGCGTCGTCAGCATCTGGCGGTCGAACGCCTCGCCGCGCGAGCGGGCGATGTCGCCCGCGGTCCCCGGGCGCACCTGCATCAGCCCGACGGCTCCTGCCGGGCTGACGACGCCGGTACGGAAGTTGGATTCCTGCAGCGTGTGGGCGAAGGCGAGGGCCGGATCGACGCGCCAGCCGCGCGTCGGCCGCCAGTCCGGCCGCGGGTAGCGCGCCGCAAGGTTGACGGCGACTCCACGCGGCGCGTTGTGCGCCAGCCAATATTGCGTGTTGGCGAGGTTCAGCTCCGCCGCCAGGTGGAGGAGGGCGCCATGCTCCCCGGGCGAGCCGATCCGCGCCTGGTGGCGGATGAACTGGTCGGCGAGATCCTCCTTGCCGATCTCCGCAAGCGCGACGGCGGCGCGCACGTTCGGCTTGCCTGCCACGCCGCGCCACTCCGCATCGCGATAGTCGTGCAGCTCTGCCGCGGTGGAGGCTTCCGTGCCCAGAGCGCTCGCGGAGAGGAGGCCGTAGAAGGTCTCCTTCTGCCGCGCCGCGGCGCGGAGATGCCCCTGGACCCGCTCCGGGCGACCGCACATCATCTCGGCGCGGGCGCTCCAATAATGGGCCGCCGCAACCAGCTCGACGTCGCGCGAGCGTTCGGTGACCGCGCGGAAGGCTTCTTCGGCGCCCCGGCAGTCGCCCGAGCGCCAGGCGGCCAGGCCCTCGGCCCAGGCGCCCTGGATCGCCCAGTCGCCGCTGCCGGCGCGGGCGGCGGCGGCAAGGCGCCGCGCCTCGCCGTCGTTTCCGATAATGTAATAGGACCAGCCGAGCCGCTGCTGGAATTCCGTGCGCGCATCGACGCTGAGCTGATCCTGCCGCTCGAGGAAGAGCGCCTCGGCTTCGTAGGGGCGATTGTCCTTGATCAAGGGCTGGATCAGCACTTCCAGTCCGTCGGCCGCCGGGTCGCCTTTCGTCCCCTTCGCGCGCTCGCGGCGGGGCTGGCTGCCGACCCAGACGAGGTCGTGCGCCTGGGGCCGATCGGGAAGGGCAGTCGCCCCGCGCGTGGCCGCGAGCCGCGCGAGATGCTCGGCCTTGGGAAGCTCCGGGGCCCTTTCGATGAGCGAGAGCAAGGCCGGGAGCTCGACCCTCGGGGACCCCTTCGCCAGGTAAAGCTCGGCATGCGCGGCGTCGCGCAGAGGACCTTCCGGAGCGCCGTCGAGGCGGGCCGAGGCGCCCGCCCAGTCGCCCGCATCGATCGCCGCGAAGATCTCGCGGTAAAGCGTCCGCTCGGACGAGCTGAGATCCGAGGTCAGGCTGGTCCGGGCGCCCGGACCCGCGTCCGCGGCGAAGGCGGGCGCAGCCGGGGCGGCGAGGGCGGCGGCGAGGAGCAGAGCGCGCAGGCGGATCATCCGTTCACCTCTTCCATCAGCATCTGGAGGTCGGCCCAGGCGAGGGCCTTTAGCCGCGGACCGTCGAGCAATTGCTTAGGACCTATGGTCGCCATCGCCTTTACCGGCCCGGCGTGAGTGGCGATCTCGTGCCAGCGCCCGCGTGCCTCCCCGACGGGAAGGCCGAGCAGCGCCTTGGCGCAGGCGTCCCCGAACAGAAGCACCGCTTTGGGCTGGGCGAGGCCGATATGGTGGCGGGCGAGCGCCGCGCAGCGGTGCGCGGCCTCGCTGTTGAGCTGGCCTGAGGGGGAGCGGATGCAGGACAAAGCGGTGAGGTAGATGCTGTCGCGGTCGCGCCCGATCGCCTTCAGCATGTTGTCGAACAAGGTGCCGACCTCGCCGCTCATCAGCGTCCCGGCGGAGCAATCCTCGCCGCTCGGCATGTCGGCCACGATCATCACGCCAGCCGTGGGATCCCCCGCCGGGCAGACGCGCGGCGTGTTCGGCGCCGCGAAAGGCAGCTTTTCGCTTGATGCCAGCCAGGCTCGGAACAGCTCGAGCTGGGCGGGCGGGGGTTGGTCGTCGGAGGGGGCGTCGGTGGTGACGGGTAGCGCCGGCATCGCCTGGGGTGTCGGCCTTTCGTTCAGCCAGTCCCGAGGGGCGTCGACAACGACGACGTCGACCCCCGCCTCGGCCCACCATGAGACGAGGCTCTCCGCTTCCGCCCGCGACAAGGTCTCGCTTCCCCGCTCCATCCATCGCCATGGAGTCAGGGGCGGGCAGGCTGGTCAACCGCAAAATTGCCTTCTATCTGCCAGACGTTGGCTGCCTGCGACGACGTGAGTGTGCGGGCGGCGCGGATGGAGCGCCCGAATGTCCGAACGCGAGTCGATGCCCTACGACGTCGTGATCGTCGGCGCCGGCCCGGCGGGCCTTGCCGCGGCCATCCGGTTGAAGCAGCTCGCGAGCGATGCCGGCCGCGAGCTCAGCGTCTGCGTTCTCGAAAAGGGATCGGAGGTCGGAGCGCACATCCTCTCCGGCGCGGTCGTCGATCCGCGCGCGCTCGACGAGCTGATCCCGAATTGGCGCGAGCTCGACAGCCCGCTCACCGTGCCGGTCGTCGAGAACCAGCATTGGGTGCTGACCGCGCGGAAGAAATATTCCCTTCCCCACCTGATGACCCCGCCCTTCATGCACAACAAGGGAACCTACACCCTGTCCCTCGGCAATCTGTGCCGGTGGCTCGCCGGCCAGGCCGAGGCTCTCGGCGTCGAGATCTTCCCCGGCTTCGCGGCGGCGGAGATCCTCTACGACGAGGACGGCTCGGTGAAGGGCGTCGCGACCGGCGACATGGGCGTCGCCCGCGACGGGACGCGGCGGCCCGACTACCAGCCGGGCATGGAGCTGCACGGCCGCTACACCTTCTTTGCGGAGGGCGCGCGAGGCCATCTCACCAAGCAATTGAAGCGCCAGTTCGCGCTCGACGAGAGCAGCGAGCCGCAGGTCTACGGCATCGGGCTCAAGGAGCTGTGGGACGTCGAACCGGGCAAGCATGTCCCGGGACGCGTCATCCATACCCAGGGCTGGCCGCTCGACGACGCCTGGGGCGGGGGCTTCCTATACCATCAGGCGGATCGCCAGGTCGCCTTGGGGTTCGTGGTCGCGCTCAACTATCGCAACCCGCATATGTCGCCGTTCGAGGAGTTCCAGCGCTGGAAGCAGCATCCGGCAATCCGCGCCATCCTCGAGGGCGGTCGGCGCGTAAGCTACGGCGCGCGGGCGATCAATGAGGGCGGTTGGCAGGCGGTGCCGAAGCTCGCTTTTCCGGGCGGCGCGCTGATCGGCTGCGCCGCCGGCTTCGTCAACGTGCCGCGCATCAAGGGCAGCCACACGGCGATGAAGTCGGGCATGCTGGCCGCCGAGGCGGCCTTCGCGGCGATTGCAGGGGACCGAAGCGCCGACCGTCTCGACACGTACGAAGAATCCTTGCGCAGCAGCTGGATAGCGACTGAACTTAAGATGGTCCGCAATGTCGAGCCGCTCGTCGCGCGCTTCGGCGGCAGCGCCGGAACCCTGCTTGCCGGAATCGACATGTGGATGCGCTACCTGAAGATCGGGCTGCCCTTAACGCTCCGGCACCATCCGGACAACGAGACGCTCTACCGCAAGGACCTCGTCAGGCCGATCGCCTATCCCAAGCCCGACGGCGTGATCAGCTTCGACCGCCTCTCCTCCGTCTTCATCTCGAATACCAATCACGAGGAGGATCAACCGGTCCATCTGACGCTGAAGGACCCCGCAATCCCAACCGAGGTGAATCTGCCGCTCTACGACGGGCCCGAGCAGCGCTACTGCCCGGCCGGCGTCTACGAATTCGTGGAAGGGGAGGGCGGGGTGCAACGTCTGCAGATCAACGCCCAGAACTGCGTCCACTGCAAGACCTGCGACATCAAGGACCCGACCCAGAACATCAACTGGGTCGTTCCGGAAGGCGGAGGAGGCCCCAATTACCCCAATATGTAAGCGTCTCGCGGCCGCAGCCCTCGGCGGCGCGCTCCTCCTGTCGGCGGCGCCGGCCGCGGC
>DATAIU010000004.1:0-36957 GCA_036262495.1 Allosphingosinicella sp. | reverse complement strand
CAGGCTGTCCATCAGCGGTCCTTAAGCTCCCCGTTCGCGCTAAGGACCCTGCACCGGACGTGGTTGAGAAAGCGTTAAGCCTTTGCCGGCCGGCCGCTTGTTTTCGGCCCGAGCCGCTGATAGACGCGCCCCTCCCCCGGGGAGCGCCGCTTTAGCTCAGCTGGTAGAGCACATCATTCGTAATGATGGGGTCAACGGTTCGAGTCCGTTAAGCGGCACCACCCCTCTCGGAGGGAACTTCCCCCGGACCTGCCGGAAGGCACATAAACCTTAGTCTCGACGTGGGTCCCGGCTGGGTCGGCTTTCCGGCCGGAACCGTTGAGACTCGGCCTTGTGCATATAGGACCGGCTTCTCGGCCACCCAACCGTTTGCCAAGGATTATCCTCGGGACCTTGAGCGCAGTCGCCCACGCGGATGGCGCGCGGCACTTACGCATAGATGTCTCAGGGCGATGTCCGCTTTGGGTGGGAAGCGGACATTCCCACAGGACCGGTTCTGGCCGGTTAGCGGTGCGAGCGTCGGCAGACGGGGTTACACGCCGCGGACTGTTATGTCGGCTTGCAACCCGGTCGCCGACGTTGGCCCCGCCTGCGAGCGCCCGTACCAGTCTTAGCGATTGCCTTGGGAGCACCGCACGATAGGTTGGCGGGGGGAATGGGTGGATGAGCGCCGAGATACGAGAACGCCGGAAGTTGAACCTGCCTGATCGCCTGCCGCCGCTGCACGGTCGGGGGTTGGCTTTTTTTGGCGTGGCGTGGTCGATGCTGTTCATCGTCGCGCTCGCGGGGGTGGGGTATGGCGCCTGGGCTGATTTCCAGCCGCAGCCTTATGGCTTCGGATATATCGGGATATCCGTCGACGACGGCGGAAGAATCGTTGACGTCGTCCCAGAGACGGAGGCGGCGGCGCAAGGGATCGCCAGAGGTGAGGCGGTTCTCGCCGTGGACGGGGTGTCGTTCGCACGGCTTGGCAATAGCACAGCCACCGTGCGTGACGCTGTGCAAAGGCCCGAGGGCACCGCCGTGTCCGTGACTGTGCGTGATCTCCACGCGAACATCGTGACGCACCGCCTGACGCGGCGCGCCGTAAACGTTCGGCGCTACGCCGCCCTGGACAGGCTCACCGCGGTAAACAACGTCTTCAATTGCGTCCTTGTGCTGGCGGCCGCCCTTATCCTGTTTCGCCAACGCCGCGAGCCGGTGCCAGCACTGATGTCGGTCAGCTTTGTGTTGCAGGCAATCTCGAGCTCATTTTCCTTCTGGTCTGCCATAGGCATCGACATAGCATTCCTGAACGCACCGTCATGGTCCTTGCTGCTAATAAGCATGCTCGTGTTTCCGGACGGGCGGATTCAGTCGCGCTGGGCGTGGTTAACGGCCGCCGCCGTCGCCGGTTGCGCGGTGACCGGCTCCGGGATGGGGGACAATGTATTATGGCCGGTCCTGGGGGCGCTATTTGCCGCAGTCGCGGCGCATCTCACTTTTCGGTACAGAGGATTGCCGAGTGGCATCGAGCGCCAGCAGGTCCGTTGGGCGTTCCTCGGCATCGTCTCCGGCCTCGGTTCCTACGCGGCGGCCATAGCTCTATTCTCTGCGTTGCGAGCGTACGGCTTGTTCGATGAGCTATGGCTGAGGGGCCTCGGGCTGGTGTTGGTGGCGCTCGGCACGACCTTCATGGTCACCGGGTTGATCGTCTCACTCATGCGCTACCGTCTCTACGATGCTGACGCCGTGATCGGACGCTCGGCTGCGTATGGCGTGCTCACTCTAGGCTTCGTTGGGTTATTCGCCGGCGGGGAAAAAGTCATCGAGGTCGTAGGAGAGCGCTATTTCGGAGAGGGGCTCGGCGTGTCTGCAGCGGGGCTGGCGGCGGGCGTAGCCGCGGCGCTTATCGTGCCTATGCATCACCGCGTCAGCCATTGGGCCGAGCATCGTTTTCAAAAAGCTCTGATTCGACTCCGGGAGGGCGTTCCCCTGTTGGTGGGCGACCTGCGCGAAACGGCCGCGCCTGAGGTGATTGCGGCTGCAGTTGTCGACGCGACGAGTGCCGGCGTCCACGCGACGCATGCTGCGTTGCTGGTAGACAACGCAATCCTCGCGAGCTGCGGCGTGCCGCCGGAGACGATCACCGCCTGGCGGCAGAACAATGAGCCGACTGAGCGCGAACTTCCACGAGACCTGTTTCCAACGCGGGTGTCGCTCGCCGCCGAGTCAACCGGCCGGATCGGCTGGCTGCTGCTCGGACCACGCCCGGATGGCACGCCCGTCGGTAAGGATGAGCGCGAAACGCTGACCGAGATAGCCGGCCCAATCGCACGTGCAATGGAGATTGCCCGGACGCGGGAACGGCGTGACGCGGCGTTCGGCGCCGTGTTGGCGTCAGTTGAGGCGCGGCTTGCCTCGCTGGAGAAGGGAATGGCGCGCATGGGCGCGCGATCAGAGGCCGCTCATCACGCAAGCCTGACTGTCGGTGATTCCGCCGATCGGATTTGAAGCGAACGGGCCAATCATCCTGCGTGGACACTCCTGAGTGCGGGCGTCGCATGGCCGCTTATGCAGCCTCCGACAGACGTGAACGCCCGCTGCGACGCGAGTCCCCCCATAACCGCGAATGTCCGCAATGGGTCGAGAGCCGACGTTTGTCGGGAAGGCTGCACAGAGCAATTGCGGCCTTGCGCTAACGCCCCCCCCGGGACCCATGGCCGCGAGCCGTTGCGCTCCATTCGCCGCGCCCCTACGGACCACGGACGGGGGGTCCAGTGCAAGAAAATCAATCTGTCGCCACGGCGATACGGGATCGTTTGGCGGAAAGTCCGCAGCGCGTCCTAGTGCGCTACCTCGCTCGCGGGGAAGAGGAAAAGGCCGCGCTCACGGGCCTCGAGATAGACGACGCAGGCCGCCGGGTGGCTGCAGGCCTAGTCGCGGCCGGCCTCGCAGGCGCGCGGGCCCTGATCGTCATGGAAACGGGCCCGGACTTCATTGTCGCCCTGCTTGGCTGCCTATATGCGGGAACGATCGCCGTGCCCGCCCCGGAGCCCCGTCCCGGCGCCTCCCTCGACCGGCTCGCCTCCATCGCCTTGGCCTGCCACGCCGCAGCAGTGATCGTATCCGACAAGGTGGCCGCCGATCTGCACAGGCGCGGCGTCGCGGATGGTCCACTTGCCGGGTTGAGAGTGATCGAGGTCGGCGGGCTCGTCGCGCACTCCCCAATGGACGACTGCCCAGGATTCGCCCACGACACCTCCCATCCCGCCATCATCCAATATACCTCAGGATCGACCGGGGCCCCGCGTGGGATCGTGCTCGACAGCGATTGCCTCATCGCAAACGCTGCCGCCTGCTCCCGCGCGCTGGACATAGGCCAGCGCAATGACGCGCAAAACCTGTGCGTCAACTGGATGCCCCATTATCACGACATGGGGCTCATCGGAAAAATCGTGACGCCACTCCTCCACGGCTACGAGGTGGTGCACATGTCCCCCCTTGCCTTCGTGCAACGGCCGGCGCGCTGGCTTCAGGCTGTGAGCCGTTACGGAGCAACGCACAGCGGCGCGCCCGCCTTCGCCCTTGACCTTTGCGCGGAGCGGGTGACGGACGCAGTAATAGAGGCGCTTGACCTCTCGACCTGGCGGACGGTGTTTTGCGGCGCGGAGCCAGTGTTCGCGACGACGGTTGACACCTTCCGCCGCCGCTTCGCCCGTGCGGGTCTCGATCCCGCCGCGGTCTTCACCTGCTACGGCCTCGCCGAGACGACGCTGTTTGCCGCAGGCACGCGCGGGCCGTTGCCGGCCCCCGGATATGTCCCGGGGCCGGCCGAGCGAGCCCCCTGCTGGCTTGACGACGAGACCGGACCCACGATCCGAATCGTAGGGCCGGACGGTGGCGTCGCGCCAGACGGCGCAGAGGGCGAGATCTGGGTCAGCAGTCCATCGGTCGCAAAAGGGTATCTGGCCGACGAAGCAGGAACCCGCCGAACGTTCGACGCCCGGCTAGACCCGGACGACGGGCGCCGGTGGCTTCGAACCGGGGACCTTGGCCGGGTAGACGGCCTTCGGTTCACCGTGACCGGGCGTATCAAGGACGTGCTCATCGCGCGCGGCGTGAACGTCGCGGCCGTCGACGTCGAGCGGTTCGCGACCCTCGGCCTCCCTCACCTCAACGGCGACGCAGCCGCGGCCTTCCAGGGGCCGGACGAGGCAGGCGCGCCGATTGTACTGATAGTGGAGGCGCGCCGCTCGGTGGCGACCCAGATGGACGAGGCGGAGGTGGTAAGCCTTGCGCGAGCTGCCGCCTTCGAAAGGCTCGGCGTCTCCATCGCGGAAATCCACATCGTCCCGCCGGGCACCCTGCCGCGGACGACAAGCGGCAAGATCCGGCGGGCCGCGGTTCGCGAAACCTGGTCGCCGCCTCAGCCGGCCCTGGTCGAATCGCCGTGAGGGCGCCCGCGGACGTCACGGCCTGCGCAGCCATCCTGCGGGACCGCGACTACAGGGTCGTAGACCTCGAACGCTATTTCGCGGGGCTAGAGGTGGCTAGCGGGATCACTCTGACGAACGTCCGGGCCCAGATCGCCCGTCTGCTCTTTTTCGTCCCCGGCGAGCGCCATGTGGAACTTCGGCGATCGGTGCTCGCATTCTTTCGCCCGGCGACCGTCGCCGCGTGGCAGCCGGCGATCGCAAGGTCCGCCGAGAACGTCCTTGAGCGGCTCACGGGACGGGACGAAGTGGATCTCGTGGCCGATTTCGCCGCTCCCGTCTCCGCGGAGACTATTTGCCGCGTACTCGGTCTTCCCGTCGCTCGCCGGCACGAATATGACGCCTGGGCCGAGGAGGCGAGGTGGCTCACCGAGCCGATGCTGCCGATGCGTCGGCTGCGCCGAATCGACGCGGCGCTTGCCGCATTCGCGGCGGCCGTGGGCGAAGCGATCGACGCGGGGCCGCCAGCGGAGGCACAGGGCCTGCCGACATTCCTCCATCATCCGCTTCCCGGGCTGTCTCGCGAGGACCGGCTGTGGCTCGCGATCGTCCTCTACGGCGCCGGCCAGTCGACTTTGCATACGCTCGCCAACATCCTCTACCGCCTGCTCAGCCTGCCGGAGAAGCGGCGGGCGGTGCTTGCCGACCCTGCGAGGCGGATGGCCGCGACGGATCGGCTGATCGCGGCCTGCGGCTCGATTCAGTTCATCTCCAGAATGACCGGGTCAACCGGTAACGAAGGTGGGGTGGGAGAGATGCGAATCGACCTCCCGCTGGCGGAGGCCAATTTCGCGGCGCTAGGGGCGATGTGCCCCCTCGATGCGGGCGCGCTCCATCCCTTTCCCCACCTTGCCTTCGGAGCGGGTGCGCACAAATGCGTGGGCGCCCTCCTGGCGCGCCTGATCGTGGCGGAGGGGCTGAGCGCGCTCGTCCGACGCCATCCGGCCTTCGCGGCAGCGCGACCGCCGCGCGGTTTCCAATCTTCAGTGGTGATCGTCAGCCCCTTGGACCTTCCCTGCAACCTGCACCGAAAGAATGGCGCCTCGTGACAGACCTGCCCACGCGCGACGACATTATCGCCTTCCTCCTGGAGCAGCTCGTCGATCGGATTGGCGGCGAGCCTGCGGACATAGACCGCGATGCGAATCTCGTCGGTCTCGGCATCGAATCCATAGATGCGGTGCTGGTCAGCGGGGAGCTCGAGGACCGCTACGGGGTCGAGATCGAGCCGGTTCTCCTGTTCGAATGCCGGACGGTGAACCGGGTGGCGGACAGCGTCTACGCCACCCTCGCGGGCCTATGACCACTTACTATCTCGGGCTGAGCGTCTCGGGCCACGACCCGGCCTTCGCCGTCGTCGATGCCGAGGGACGGCTCGTGTTCGCCGAGGCGACAGAGCGCTTCGTCCAGGACAAGCGCGCCTGGGGCATCGCGCCCGACCATTACGACCATGTCGCGGGCGCGCTCTCCCGCGTCTGCCCGGATATGACGCGGCTCGTCGCCGCAACCTCATGGGCCCGGCCGAAGCCGGAAAGCGAAGCGGTGCCTCCGGCAGCGTCGGGCTCGGCGGATGGCCTAATCGACCCCCTCACGGCACGCTGGCTTCGCGAGCACCAGCGCCGGTCCTTTTCCTTTGCCGGGCAGAACCTCCCGATGGTCGCCCGCGGCGTGCCCCTCGAGCTGCGGCATTACGACCACCATCTCTGCCACGCGGTCTATTCCTGCGCGTCCTCTCCCTTCGACGCCGCCCATTGCGTGGTGATCGACGGCGAGGGCGAGGTCGGCGCCGTCAGCCTGTATGCCATGAAGGGGCGGCGGCTCACCCGCAGCTGGCGCTCGTGGGGTCCGGGAAGCCTGGGTGCGCTCTATGCCTTTTTGACGCTCAAATGCGGATTCGAATGGCGGCTGGGCGAGGAGTGGAAGGTTATGGGCCTTGCCGCCTTCGGCACGGCCCTGCCGGAAATTACCGATCCTCTCTCTCGCCTCATCACGCTTGACCGCGGCCGGCCGCGCGCCGCCGCGCCGGCGGTGTGGGACGAGGTGTGCGCCGCCATCGCTCCATTCGTGCGCGGAGCGGGCGAGGATGTGATGCGAGCGGCGGACCTCGCCGCCGGCGGGCAGGCGGTTTATGCTGCGCTGGCTGACGGAATCCTTGCCTCGGCGGGGCTAAAGCCCGGGGACTATCTCGTCCTCGGGGGCGGCTGCGCACTCAATTCGTCGTATAACGGAACGGTCCGACAACGGTTCGGGCTCGGCGGGATGCACGTTCCGCCGGCCCCGGCGGACGACGGCAACGCGGCGGGCGCAGCGCTCCTCGCCTGGCTGGAGGAGACGGGGGCGGCGCTGCCGCGTGGCTGGGACAGCCCGTATCTCGGCAATGAGCCGAACCTCCGCTCGCTCGCCGCCGTGCTCGCGCGCGGCGGCCTCGGCCGGACGACGGAACTCGGAGCAGGTGATACGGCGGCGGTGGCGGCCCTGCTTACGGAAGGGAAAATCCTCGGCGTCATGCGGGGCCGCGCCGAGTTCGGGCCGCGCGCGCTCGGCCACCGCTCGATCCTGGCGGACCCCCGTCCGGCCGAGATGAAGGAGCGAATCAACCGGCGAGTGAAGGGGCGCGAGCCCTACCGGCCCTTCGCTCCGATCGTGTCCGAGCGCGATGCCGCCGACTGGTTTGACGCGCCCGACCCCTCGCCCTACATGTCGTTCACGAAGACGTGGCGGCGGGGCCGGGCCGAGCAGGTGCCGGCGGTGGTCCATGCCGACGGCACGGGGCGGCTCCAGACGGTGGCTCCGGGCGCCGAGCCGTGGCTCTCATCCCTTCTCGCGGATTTCGGGCGGGAGACCGGAGTCCCTGTGGTGCTAAATACCAGCCTCAACGTCATGGGAAAACCCATCGCCAACTCCGTTGAGGACGCGATCACCATCTTCGCCACGACCGGGCTGGACGCGCTCCTCGTGGGCGACGTGCTGATCCAAAAGCCGGCGGGCTGAGAAGCGGGCGGGGGAAGCGATGCTCACCTACGATGCGCGCTTCATCGCTCTGTTTTATCCGCTGTTGCTGCTCCTCTTCTGGATGGCGGGGCGCCGCAGCCCTGGCGCGGCCGTTTCGATTCTGCTCGCCGCGTCGGCCGTCTTCTACGCCCTGGCCGATACGGCCCACGCGCCGCTCATTGCGGCCACGACCATCCTGAACTTCGCTATCGGCCTCGCTCTCACGCGGGCGAGCGATCGAAGAGCGGGGCATTGGACCGCCGCCGGGATCGTCCTCAACGTCGCATGCCTCGCCTTCTACAAATATTGGAGCGCGCCAGGCCTGTCGCCGGGCACAACCCCCGCGGCGGGCGTGATTCAGACCGGGCTCCCCCTCGGCCTTTCCTTCTTCATCCTGAAGCAGATCTCGTGGTTTTCGGATATTCGCACGGCCCGGCCCGGCCCGCTCGGCGCGCGCGACCTCCCGCGCTTCGCGCTCTATTCAATTTTCTTTCCGCAGATGATCGCGGGGCCCGTCTACCGATTTCGCGACGCCGCCGCCGACTATGCGACGCTGGGTAAAAAACCGCTCGGGCTGAGTTCGCTGGCGGTCGGTTTGTCGGTGTTCGCGGTGGGCCTCGCAAAGAAACTACTCCTTGCCGACCCTCTCGGCACGGTTGCCAGTCCGGTGTTCGACGCGGTCGCAGCGGGGCACGATCCCGGCCTGGCCGAGGCGTGGATCGGCGCCTGGGCCTACAGCCTTCAGCTCTATTTCGATTTCTCAGGGATTTCCGACATGGCCCTCGGCATCGGACTCACGGTCGGGCTCAGGCTCCCAATCAACTTTTACTCTCCCTTCAAGGCGAGGCGCGGGAGCGAGTTCTTCGATCGCTGGCATATATCGCTCGTGATATTCGTGCGGACCTACCTGTTCTCGCCGATCCTGCGGCTGGTGCGGCGCCATGCGAGCGGGACCGCGGCCGTGCGGACGATGAAGGCGACTGCCACCGCCACCCTCGTCAGCCTAACACTAGTCGGCTGGTGGCACGGCGCGAAGGCGACCTTCGTTCTGTCAGGCTTGCTCGCGGGCCTCGGCTCCGTGGCGCTGCAGTTGGCCGCCTTCCGCCAGGCATCAACAAAGCGGCGGGGCGGCGCGCGCACGCCCAGTTCGGTATCCCGTGTGCTTCTCATGCTGGCCGTCATCGGTTTCGGAATCCTGTTCCGCTCGCAGGACCTTCGAGCGGCCGGGGAAATGCTGCTCGGCCTGGCGGGCTTGTCCGGCGCCGCCGGCTCGACCGCGCTCCTGCCCGCCTTGGGCCAACTCGCAGGCGAATCGGCCTTTCACCTTGCCACTCCAGTGCCCGGCGGCGGGTTGCTAGTTATGGCGGCCGCCACCGCGATCGCCTTCGGCGCGCCGAACACGGTCCAGATCTTCCGCCTGTACGATCATCCCGGCGCGCCCCAGCCGGAGGGCGGGGCTCGGACAGGCGCCCACCTGCCACATGTTCGGTGGGCGCTCGCGGCCGGGCTGTTCGTTGCGCTCGCGCTGATGCAGGCGGTGAACGGCGACCTCCAGGGGACGATCTATGCGCGCTTCTGAGCCGGCACCGGCGCGGTTTCTCGGCTCGATGGCCTTCGCGATGGCACTTCCGCTGGCAGCCGCGGCCGGCCTTAACCTAACCATGGACCCCTATGGCGCCGCGCTCGGCCGCTGGTACCGGCTCCGCCCGCTGATCCACGACGACGTGGCCGACCGTACCCCGGATACCGGGACGGCGGCCCGGGTCAACGCGGCCGCGCGCTCGCGCGCGCCGGTCCTTCTCCTGGGGACGTCGCGGACTCAGGAAGGTTTCGGTGGAGACCCCTCTCATGCGTTCAATGCGGGGCAGGCGGCCGGGGCGATGGCGGACTTACTTCGCGTGGCGGAGGCGGCGGCACAGCGTCCTGCGCCGCCCCGCCTTTATCTGATAGAGGCGCCAACCACGCTTGATGTACCCAGTTCCCGCGCCCGCGCCGCTGCCAAGGGCTGGCCGCGCCTGGACGATCGGCTGTTCGCACGCGAGGCGAGCCACGTCTCGCTGCACCTGCTTGGCCACACGCTCGGAGGAGGCGCACAGCCACGCATGCGCGAAGACTTCTTCATGCCAATGCCTTTGCCCCATAAGCCCTCCCGAGTGGAGCGGCTTGCCGAAGCGCAGATTGGCCGCGCCTTCGAGCCAGGGCCGACGCCGGCTACCACCTTTCTCCGCGCCGCCACCGCGCAGCTGAAGCGAATCTGTCTTAGCACGGGCGCTCGGATCGTGGTGGTCGAGCCGCCAGTCCATCCGGACGTGCTCGGCGATCCGCGCGCTAAGGCGGTTGTCTCGGCGCGGCTCTCAGTATTGCGACGGGCTTCAGGCTCTGGCCGCTGCCGCCTTGACGTGGTCGACCTATCCGGGTTCGCGCGGCAACGCCGCCTTCCCGAAGCGCTCGACCCCGCGAATTGGCTCGACCGACTGCACTTCGCACCGGCGGTCGGAGCGGCCGTTCTGAGACGCGTGCTTGCCGCGAAGGACAGTGGCGGAAGCGCCCTTGGCCTTTTGAAACGCCGCGCGGGGGCCGCGTTACGCCCGAGGAGGACCGCCCCATGCCCGCCTCGTGCCCGCCCACGACTGCACCGTGCTCGCGCGCTTCCCGGACGTGCCGGGCGCGACGGCCGTGGGCGAGACCGAGGAGGCGGCCCTGGAGAACGCTCGCACCGTCCTGGCCGCCCTGGAGGTCTACGCGCGCGAGGGCCGTCCGGCGCCGGCGCCCTCGGACGTCTGCGGGGCGCCGATGGTCGCACCGGCTGGCTAGGACGATCGCGAAGGCAGTGCGGGAACCGGAGCGCCTCCCTCGGAGGGCCCCTCGGCTCCGGCCCCGCGGCGCGCGGAAAGGGAGCTTACGCGCTGCCGGCAGCTGAATTCCTAACCTGGATCAGGCGTTCCTCGGCACCCGGGCTGAGCGTCCGCTTCCGACCCATTGCGGACACTCAGCCCGATCACTGATCGGCGGCTGATGCTTGCCACTATCTAAGCGCGTGACCCGCACCCACTGTCTGATTGGTCTGCAATGAGCGGGGCGGGCCGAAGCCCACCCCGCCCAATAGCAAGCGGCTATCGACGGCTCCTCAGCCTTCGTCACCTTCGTTACCTTCGTTACCCTCATTGCCTTCGTCGCCCTCGTCGCCGAAGCCGCCTTCATTGCCCTCATTGCCTTCGTCGCCCTCGTCGCCGAAGCCGCCTTCATTGCCCTCATTGCCTTCGTCGCCCTCGTCGCCGAAGCCACCTTCATTGCCCTCATTGCCTTCGTCGCCCTCGTCGCCGAAGCCATGTTCACGACCTTCGTCGCCCTCGTCACCCTCATCGCCGTGGCTGCGGGCATTCCTCGACGGAGCGATTCGACGCACGGTTGAACCGATCCCTTTCACCTCATCGGTCTTGCTCTGTCCCCGAGCTATGTCGCGGACCTGAGCACCCTTGTTGTCGCGGACCTCTGCACCCTTGTTCTTTCCGGGCTCTGCGGTCGCACCGCTCGCAGCAGCAAGCGTAATCAGCGCGGTGGCACTGCTCAGAATTGCTCGCGTTGTCGCTGAAGATTTCTTGCCTTCCATGGGGAGTCTCCTTAAGCGCCAAACATGCCGGCCTAAGTGCCGGGAAACGCGCGCTTTGGAATCGGAGAACCCCCAAAGCGCGGGCAAGGTTCCTGTCGTGCTCGGCCTCACATAAGAGCGGGGGCTCGCCACCACCTAAACAGTTGGGCGGAGCCTCTGGCGCGGCCTAGAGTTAAAGCGACGGGATCTACCGGGTGAACTGGTCACGGACATGCAGACGCGCAGACACCTTTTTCCGACTCCGCTGATTATGGACGAGCTCGAGGGCTTTGACGAACTCAACGCGGAACTCGAACGCGTGATCTACGAGAAGATGGAAAACGACGCTGGTATCAAGCGCTCCAATGTGGGTGGCGGCTGGCACTCGAAAACAGATTTGCTGAGCTGGGGCGGACCGGCCGCGGATCGAGTGGCCCAGCACGCACTCTCGCTAGCCAACGCAAATACATCGACCACGGGCGGCGCAGAACTAAACTGGAAGATCGTTGGGTGGGCCAACGTCAATGGGGCAGGAGCCGGAAATGCTCCGCACATCCACGGCGGCAACTTTTGGTCCGCGGTATATTATGTACAGGTGCCCGAAGGTGAAGGCGGCCGACTGACGCTGCACGACCCCAGGCTCCCTGCGCTACGAATGCACTCGTCGGTGCTGCGATTCAAGGACGCCGGCCCCGAAGTCCTCCACCGTCTGCGGCCGAGCCCAGGACAGATGCTGCTGTTTCCGGCATGGCTTTCGCACAGCGTGGAAGCGTCGCAGAGCGAGGAGCATCGAATTTCCATCGCAATGAACATTCGACGAGTGAACACGGGCACAAAGAAGCAGGCCTGAGCGCTCCGGCCGCGCCCTGTCGCGCGCTGAATCCGCGTGATCGAACGCTCGGCTTTCGACCCGTTGCGGACAAGCCCGAACCCCGGAGACTAAGTCCGTCCACCTCAACCTTGCCGACAAATACGACCAGCTAGCCATCTCCCTGCGGCCGCGAACGTGCGACGAGAACTCGCCTACGGACTGATCGCGCTTGGCGCGTTCATCGCCCTTGTCCTCGCCGTGGCGCGTCGGCGGCGGAAGCGGCGTCCCCCGCCCCACATGCGAGAATCGACCTCTTCTCCGGGTCGAAGAAGGACGAGGAACCCTAATTTGGATTAGCGGTTATGGCGGCGCGGTCTCATCCCGGCCGCCAGTTCAGCTTATTGGTGCCCCGGTCGTGTCGACTCGGCCGTGGCGCCGTCAGTCTCTTGCCCTTGTCGAGCCCGTCCCAAGACCCGCGAGCGACGTAACGCCCTGTCGCATCACGCCGGGACGCCTCGCCTTGCGATTTGGCAAACCGCACGCAAAAAACATGGGGTCGGCTCTGCAGACAAATGCTTGTTAATCAAGGATTATATCATTAAGCCGCGTCACAGCCACCGAGGATTCGGTTCCTTCGGCAGCGGGGGCCGGGGGGCGACTTACGCGAACCCCCGGCCCTTTCAGTTCAGAACGGGATGGGCCGATCAGTTCGGGCCTTTGTCGCCGTCCTTGTCGGTCTTCACGTCGACGTCGAGATTGCCCTTGTTGTTGACGCCCACGTCCACGTCGGGCGTCAGATCGGGCACGTCCACGTCGATCGCGACTCCCTTCGGATCGATGCGCACGCGAGTGCCGTTCGGGTCGACCCGGTAGCGGACGCCATTGTCGACGACGATCTTGCTGTCCGTATCGCCGAGCTTCACGCGGGTCCCGTCGGCGTCGACGCGGTAGGTGACGCCGTTCTCCTCGACGATCCGGGCGCCCTTCGGGAAAGCCGCGCTGGCAGTTGTGCCGTTCCCACTGGTTCCGTTCGCGCCTTCACTGGCTGATCCTTCGGTCGTGGCGGCCGCGCTATCGTTATCTGCAGCAGCGTTGCCGCCGCCGGTATCATCGCAGGCGGCCGTGGCGAGAGAGGCTGCGCCGGCCAGAGCCACCAGAAGATATCTTCTCATCATCATCCTCCAAAATAAGACACGAAACGGGGACCCCTCCCAAAAGAGACGCCCAGCCCACCTAGGGACGAGCCAGGCGTCTCCCTGGCTAGCAGCGCTATGAGGCTGCCAGAGCGGCAATGCGTGGCGGTCGTCGCGGTTCCGTATCAATTGATCCGGAACATCGACCTCTTGCGCGGCGTTTCGGCGACGCAACGATCGACGGAGGATTCGAATGGCTCACCGTGAAAGCGAAAAGGTTGTAGTCGCGGAGACTGGCCGCGGAGGCGGTGGAACCGCAATCGCGATCGTCATCGGCATCCTCCTTCTCATAGTGCTGCTCTATTTCCTCTTCGGTCGAGGCCTGCTGAGCGGAACGAGCACCGAGAAGATCGACGCCGACGTAAAAATCGACGCGCCATCGAGTAAATAGGAACGGTCAGCGCCCCGGCCTGATCTTACCAGCCGGGGCGCCAAAGTGACTCAGGCCAGGCTTCCGTCGGCCCAGCGGGGCTCAGGGAAGGGCGACTCCGCCCCGCACCTGGACGTTACCCGACTCGATCGGCTCCATCGGGAAATCCCCGACGACGTTGCCTTGGCAGAGCTGCGGATCGCCCTGGGTCGCGGGATTGTCGTCGAAGAAGAAAGCGCGGCTGATCATGTCGCGGCCTTTCCCGGGCTCGCCGTTATCCTGGACCGAGAAATAGACCGCGTCCACGAGGTTCGGATCGTTGGTCCGGCGGGTCGTCCCGCCCATGAAGGCGATGTTGCCGACCACCTTCAGGCAGCTGATGTCCACGTGCAGCTGGTAGGGGCTTTTGCCGTTCGCGCCCTGAAACGCCGGGTTGATGAGCGTCGCTTGGCCGGTGACCGTGCCGTCCGCCTGGCGATGGGCGCTGAACGAGAATTGCCGTCGGACATCGCCCTTCGCGCCGGCGACGATGAGCGTGCCGTGACCGTTGGCGGATTCGTTGCTGGACTGCGCCGAGGCGGTCGGCGTGGCGACGAGGAAGGATGCCGCCGCAAAGGTGCTGGCGGCCGCGATCGCGCCCCCTTTGATCGTCTGTCTGATCATCATGGTCTCCGTTTAATTCGACCGAGAAAGGCCGGGTCAAGGCAGGCCCATAACGAGCGCCCGCTACGGCATGTTCCCGTTAGCCGGCATCGCTAATGCCGGCATTACCTTTTGACTTTCCCCTCGCGGACGTTTCTTGCGGCCGGAGATGACCTAGAGCGCCCGCCGTAGGTTTAGCCGGAGACGATGCCTTTCGAGGCTGTAAACCGGGATCGATGAATCCGTCCGGAGCTCCTGGCCTAAGGCGCCGCCGTGCAGTTGGCTCTCATGCTAGGGACAGCGACTATGAGGCGGATCCAAGAAGCACCTGCGATGTTAGCCGCACTAGGGCTGAGCGTTTCAGTGCTGCTTTTCGCGGAATGGCATACGGACGAGCCGCCGGTGGTGCTAGGGGTACTGCTGGTGGTTTCTTTCCTCTCCGGGCTCGCCGTACCCGCACGTTTTCTTCCGCTTGGCGTCTGTCTTGGCTTCGCGATCGTCGTCGCCCACGCCTTCTCGACAGCGGCACGGCTGATGATACCGCGATACCAGACGCAAGCACCGAGCGTGGGTGACCGGATTGTCATGACGCTACTGGTGGTCCCGTCCGTTGTGGCCGCGTACGTCGGTTCTCGTGCCGGCGCGAGCATGCGACCGTCGTAGCTCCGCGATCGCCGCGCACGAGCTGCCCGGCCGCTTGCCGTGCCCAGAGACATAGAGGCCCTTGGAAAATCGCCTCCCAACCTTTTCGGGACCTTCAACAGGACGGCCGGTTTTCGACCCACCGCGGACAATGCGAGTAAGCGCGCTCACTCCACCGTGGAAGGCAGACGGGCTAGAGACGAGCCATGGGCAGGAGAAACTATCTGATCGAGGGGGTATCCTGCTCAGGCAAAACGACGATCTGCAACAAGCTGCGGGAGCGCGGGTATGAGGCCGTCAACGGCGACACGGAACTCGCTTACCAGGGCGATCGAAAGACCGGCGAGCCACTAGACGGGCACGCTCACGAGCAGCATATCTGGGACGTGAGCAAGGTCAGGACCTTGGCTGCCGATCAATGTCATGCCGAGACCTTTTTCTGTGGCGGCTCGCGAAACTTCGACCGCTTCATCGATGTCTTCGACCGGGTGTTCATCCTCGAGGTCGATCGACGCACGCTCGACCGGAGGCTGGCTGCTCGATCGGAAGGTGAGTGGGGCAGCAGGCCCGCTCAGCAGCGCCTTATCAGGCGCTTGCACGCCACCAGAGAGGATCTACCAGAGGACGCAGTGCCGATCGACGCGACAGCGCCTATCGATCGCGTCGTCGACGCAATCCTGAGAGAATGCCTCTAGCCGCTTATGGCGGCGGCTGAACTCGACCGCGCGGATGTCCGCTTCCCACCCATTGCGGACATTCGGCGAGACCTCGCCCTCACGCTTCCAGTGGGTCCGCGCGAGGTCACATTTCGCAAATGATCCCAGCCAAAGCGCATTGGGTAGGAAACGCGGGAAATTGGGGCTCAGATGAGATTGGGAAGGGGCTGGGTCGAGGGCCGGAGGCAACACCCGCGATAAGGCTTTTCGATCAAAACATAGGGAAAGGCTTGCGGCTTCCGCTGGTTTCGTAATGATGGGGTCAACGGTTCGAGTCCGTTAAGCGGCACCATTCCTGTCCCCTCAATTCCCGGCGGGACTGCGCCGGCGAAAGAGGATTGCGGGATATCCGCGGTAAGTGACTCGCCGGAGCAGCTTGAACCCCAGCTTTTCGGCGACCTTGAGCGACGGCAGGTTCGCTTCGTGGATCAGGCAGACCGTCTGTTCGGGATTGAGCGCCTCGTCCACCCAGCTCAGCGCGGCCTGCGCCGCCTCCGCCGCATAGCCGCGCCCCTGGGCGGCGGGGACGATCGCCCAGCTCGCCTCCGGAGACGCGTCGAAATCCGTGCCGAGCCGGCGGCGATAGTCGGAGCACCCCGCCTCGCCGACATAGAGGCCGGTCGCTTTCTCCTCGATCGCGAACACGCCGTAGCCCGAAAGCGCCCAGTGGCCGCAATTGCGCAGCAGCCTCGCCCACGCCTCCTCGGAGCTCATCGTCGTCCGCTCCGAATAGGTCCACATGGCCGGATCCGCCGACATCGCATGCAGGTCGGCGAAATCCGATTGGCGATAGAGCCTGAGGACGAGACGCTCGGTCTCGACCCGGACGGAGTTCGCCGCGATGTCCATCAGAGCGGCGGCCCCTGCGCCGCGCCGGCGCGCGCTCTCGTCTTCGTCATTCCGTCGCCCCTACCGCGGTCCCCCGCGCACGATCTGCACCAGCGCCTCGGCCACATGCAAGGGAGGATCGCTCCCCCGGTCCGTCCGTGTTAGGATGGACCGATGAGCGATCGCTGCTTCGGCAAGTTCAGGCTCGACCCGTCGGACGAGCGGCTGTGGGGGCCGACCGGCCCGGTCAAGCTCGGCCACAAGGCGTTCCGAGTCCTTTCGCACCTGACCGAGCAGCCCGGCCGCCTGATCACCAAGGACGAGCTCTTCTCGACCGTGTGGGACGGCACGATCGTCTCCGAATCGGCGCTCACTTCCGTCGTCAAGGAGCTGAGGCGCGCGCTCGGCGACGAATCGAAGACGCCCTGCTTCATCGAGAGCGTCTACGGCCGCGGCTACCGCTTCATCGCTCCGGTGACCGAGGCGGCGGCTCCGGCGCCGCCGGCCGTCCCCAGCGCCGCGGCGCCCATCCGGCAGACGCCGGAGGTCGGGCTCGGCCAGCCGCCGCTGCTCTACGTCCCGAGGGCCGACGACGCGGCGGTGCGCGAGCTGCATCCCTTCTTCGGCGAGACCCTGCGCGAGGAGGTGCTCTTCACGCTTGCCCGCTTCCGCGACATTCGCCTCGTCTCCGACACCGGCGGCGGCCGTTCGGAACAGGAGCCCGCCTACAGCGACCGCGATTATGAGCTGTCGCTGCGGCTGCTCGGCGCCGGAAACAAGATCCGGGCCTTCGCGCGCCTCTCGCGCCTGTCCTCGCGCGCGATCATCTGGGCCGACACCGCGGACCTCGACCTGGGCGATATCGGCGGCCAGGCGGACCAGCTCGCGCGCCGCATCGCTGCGGCCGCCGTGCCGACCCTCCACGACGACGTCCTGCGCAACCTCCCCGAGCAGCCGAGCGACGGCTACAGCCTCTATTTCCGCAACAAGCTGCAGATGCGCTGCCAGGACACGCTGGAGGGCGCGCGCGCGCTGGCTGCCGCGTGGGAGGATCTGATCGAGAGGCATCCGACCTTCGCGGCCGCCCACCCGCCGCTGATCCGGCTCTACAACACGGATTTCTGCTTTACCGGACTCGGATCCTCGGGGCCCCGCGAGCGGGCCCGCGGCTATGAGCTCGCCCACCGCGCGCTCGCGCTCGACGGGGCCGACGCCCATCTCCACTCGGCCAAGGCCTGGTGCCATTTGTGGGCGGGCGAGGCTGCGCTCGCGCGGAGCCATTTCGAGGAAGCGCTGCGCCTAAACCCGCACAATCAGACGCGGCTCCTGGAGGCCTCCACCGGCTTCATGTTCCTCGACGATCTCGACCGCGCCTCCACTTTGCTAGAGCGCAGCCGCAACCTCGCGCCCTTCGCCATCGACGCGCCGCACGAGGAGCAGGCGCTGCTCCATCTTCTGCGCCGGGAATTCGACGCCGCGGCCAGCCAGCTCGCGCTGGTCCGGCGCGGCCATCCGGACGACGGCGCCACGACCGAGCCCACCATCCTCAGCGAGCTTTATGCGCTTCTCGCCGCGGCCGGGGCCGGCGCGGCGGACCTCCCGGCGCGCAGCCGCCATTGGCAGGAGCGGATGCGGGCGCGCTGGGTGCTCGAGGAGACCCCCGACGCCGCGGCGCTGACTGGATGGGCGCTCAATCACAATCCGTTCCAGTCGGCGTCCCGGCGGGACTGGATGCTGAAGCTCCTCGGCTCCGCGCTCGCGGCCGCGTCGCCGGATCGATCCCGCACTGGTCCATCAGCGCGTGCAAGAAAATTGTCGAAACCGGCTTCGGGCGCCTCCGCCGCGGCGGCGGCGTCGTCGCCGCCCTGAGGCACGCGACCGCGTCGAGAGTCTTCAGCGGAACGTGAATTCCGGCGAGCGCCGGTCGCGCCGACTCGACGAGCCTCGGGGGCAGGCTTAGCGAAACGGCCTCCCACGTCCGCTCCACATAGTGGATCTCCCCGGCGGCCTCGCGCACGCAGCGCGCGTCCGCCGGCGCGATCGCGCCCATGCGCACCGCTCGGCACAATGTCGCGCGCACCTCGACGAGGGGGACGGAAAGCGGCCGCCACTCCCATTCTTCGGGACCGTGGGCGAGCGCCACCTCGTCGTCACCGTCGATCAGGCCCCGCGCATAGGCTCGATAAATCGATCCTGCGCCCTCCATTCCGAACGGCTCCATCTCGACCGCGCGCAACGCCCCGATGCTGGCGCCGCCAACGACCCTCCTGCCTTCCGACAGCAGCAGCAATATCTCCTTGTGTCGGACGGCCGGGCGATGATCGAAATAGCCGTCGATCAGGCAGATCGTCAGCGGCCCCGAAGTGGGCAGATGCAGGAAATCGCCCGCTTCGGCCGGGCCGCGCCATTCGACCCGCGGGAAGGCGGCGCGGGCCTCGGCGGGAACGGAGGGGCCGGCGAAGGCGACGATCCTCATGGCGCGCGGGTGCGGCTGAGGGATCCGAGGCCCGGGACGAACGCCTTGACGACGGCGACCCCGTCCATCCCTCCGTCCAGTCGCTTCGAGACGATCTGGCGGTAGCCGCGCCCGGAGAGCGCTTCGACGATCGCCGCCGCGGATCGGCCGTGGCCGGGAATCTCGCTCCAGCCGATCGGGTCGAAGCCGGGCGGGACGGGGGGTAGCCGCATTTCGGAAGGCGCCTGGTTACCGCGATAGGCAGAAGGCAGCATGTCGTCGCGGACCGCGGCGATGAAGGTGAGGCGCGACTGCGCGGCTTCCGCGACCGCCCGGTAAAGGGCGATCTCGGGATCGCCGTCGGCGCCCGAGCCGCCGAACCGCCGCCAGCGGGAGCCGAAACGTTCGGGCCCCTCGATCCAGCAGGCAAGGACGGGAAGCTCGATGGCGGCCTCGGGGGCGAAGAGCCGGATCGAGGCGCCGAGCGTCTCGACGCGTTGCCGCAACTCCTGGAACCAGCCGAACGGCACCGTGTCGAGGCCGACCGCCCGCTCGATCCTGGAGACGGTCCCTGAGCGCTCCCACTCGCCGACGGCGTCGCGCTCGACGAGCTCGCAGAGCGCCGTTCGGAGCGCCGCGGCCTCGTCGGGACCCGCCCCGAGCCCGGTGCTGGAGCGCTCGAACCAGGGCTCGCAGGGCCGGGTGAAATCGAGCGAGACGAGGGCATGAGGGAGGTAGTGGGTCTTGCCGGTCCGGACGTCGGCGGCGCTGCACCAGGCGATCCTGCCGCGCGGTGGGGCCGCGTGGCGCCAGCGGCTGTAGTCGCAGAGGCGGGCCGCGACGCTGTCCGGCGGCAGATCGCAGACGCGGGCATGGGGGCCGTCGGCGGCGACCTCCTCGGCGCTGTGGGCCTCGATCGCCTCGGAGAGCGCGCCGATCTTCGCGTCGAGAGCGGATCGGCCCTTTCCCTGGTGCACGCTCAGCGAGCGACCCGCCGGCCGTATCGCCTGCCAGACCGGGATTCCGATCTCGTCGAGCCGCGTGATGTCGGCCAGCCGGGTGACCCCGCATTCCCCCGCGAGGTCCCTCAGCCGCTTCAGGTAAGGAGATTCGCCCGCGGCGGCGCGGCCGGCCGGGCCGGGCTTCACCGCTCCCCGCTCAGCCGTCGACCTCGCCCGGGGCAGGGCCGGGGCCCGGCCCGACCATGTTCGCGCCGATCACCTCGTCCGTCATGTCCGACGAGGCGAAGTGAACGGCCTTCGCCTTGGTGCCCTGCGACATATGTCCGGCGAGCTTGCGGATCGTCGCCGCCTGCTCGCGGCTGATCTTCGGGTGCTTCGGATCATATTCGAGCACGGCGAGCGTCAGATAGAGCTTTCCGTTCGCCGCGAGAAGAAAACGCGGTTCCTCGAGCGCCGTCATGCCTTTCCGGCAGACGCTCACCGTCCCTCGATTGCCAGCCATTCGCACCCTCCCTTGCACGGCCGGGCTCTTAGTCGGGGCCGGCTCGCGCGCCAGACTACACGAGCGGCCGTCCGTGGGAAAGCGGGCCGGCGCCGCTCCCGATTGTGGGAAGATTCTGGAATCGCGCTTTCCACAATCATTCCAGCGCGCGCTCAGGATGGGGGTGCCGGCCCCGGCTAGGAAGGTGGGGCCCCGGCAATCAAGCCCGGGCTCGAAAAGACGGAGACACGAAATGATCAGCAAAGCCCTTCTCGGAATCGCCGCCGCTCTCATGACCGTCAGCGCCTTCAGCGGCACTCTTGTCGTCCTCAACGGCGGCAGCGGCCAGGCCCAGGTCACCTCCGCTTGATGACCGGCTTGAACGCGCTCCAGGCCCAGGGGGCGATCTCCGAACCGCTCGGGATCGCCTCCAGCCCCGCCAGGAGCGCCATCGTTTGTCGAACAATTCAAAGGCTGGAGAAGCCATGAACGCCCGCATCAAGATCGCTCTCATCGGCCTCTGCGCACCGGCGACCGTCCTCGCGCTCGCCCCGACCCCGGAGCGCCCCGAGGCGGTTTCCGCTCCCAGCGCGCAGACGATCCAGCAGGCCGCCGCCTTCGCTCAGGCGCGGATCGACGGGGACGAGCACGGCCCTGGATGCTCCGGAAACTGATTCTCTTTCTGCCTGCCGCGGCGCGGACGAACGGGTCCGGCAAGGCCCGCAACAGGGTGCGTCCGCTTTTTACTCCGCCGCCGCAGCCCAGTTTTCCCGGGCGAGCAGATGCTTGCGGATCTTGCCGGCCGACGTGCGCGGGAAATCGGTGATTGCTTCGAAGCTCGCCGGGACCTTGTAGGCGGCCAGCCGCGTCCGGCAGAAGGCGCGAAGCTCGACCTCGGAGGGCTCCGGCGAATCGTCGCGGTAGCGCAGGAAGGCTCGCCCGACCTCGCCCCAGCGGGCGTCGGCCACGCCGACGACCGCCGCCTCGGCCACGGCCGGGTGGGCGCAAAGCGCGTTCTCCACCTCGGCCGGGTAGACGTTCTCGCCGCCTGAAATGAACATCTCCTTCCTGCGCCCGGCTATCCAGTAGCAGCCTTGCGAATCGCGGCGGGCGAGGTCGCCGGAGCGCAGCCAGCCGTCGTTTGCGAACGCGGCGCGCGTTGCTTCCGGATCGCTCCAATAGCCGGGCGTGACCGCGGGACCGGAGAAGAGGAGGTCGCCCACCTCGCCGTCGGCGACGTCGCGGCCCTCCGCGTCGACGATCCGGACGCCGACCAGGAGCTGGGGACGTCCGACCGAGCCGATCCGGGTCCAGGCCTCCGCCGGCGAGGCCAGGAAAGCGGTCGGGCCGGTCTCCGTCATGCCCATGCCGTTGCAGAGGCGAATGCCGAGGTCGCGGCATTTGAGCGCGACCTCATCGGGCAGCGCGGCGCCGCCACATCCCCAGTGACGGACATGGTCGAGCGGGGCCGCGGCGAAGCGCGGATGATCGAGGAGCGCTTGGTAGACGGCCGGAACCGCGAAGAGGGTGTCGAGCCGCCGCGCCTCGAGGAGCGAGACGATCGTCTCCGCGTCGAAGCCGGGCAGGATCAGCACGCGGCCGCCCTGGAGCAAGGTCGGCAAGGCGTGGAGGTTCATGCCGGCGGTGTGGAAGAGCGGCAGGAAGCTCGCGGTCGTGTCGCCGCTGCCGAGGCCGAGCGCCGTGCCGATGTTGACCAGGTTCGCGACCGCCATGCCGTAGGTGTAGATGACGCCCTTCGGCCGCCCCGTCGTGCCCGAGGTGTACAGCAGGTACCAGATCCCGTCCTTCGGCCAGGACGGGCGGACCGGCGCGGCGGGGGCGGCCTCGAGCGCCGCCTCATATTCCCCGTCGAGGTCGATCGACGGTCGCGCCGAGGCGAGGGCGCGAACCCTTGCCGCCTCGCCGCCGTCATGGAGAATGAGGCCCGGCGCGCAATCGGCGAGCAGCCCGTCGAGCTCGGCGGGCGGCATGCGCCAGTTGAGCGGGACGAGGATCGCTCCGATCCGAGCGCAGGCGAACAGCAATTCAAAGAACGCGGCGCGGTTGCGGCAGAGAATGCCGACGCGGTCGCCCGCGCCGACCCCTCGGGCGGCGAGAAGGGACGCTGCGCGCGAAGCCCGTTCGTGGAGCTCCGCATAGCTGTAGCCGCGGCGGCTCGCCATCTCCTCGATCGCCACGGCGGCCGGCGAAATCGCCGCGCGCCGCGCGAGGAGATCGGGAAGGTCCGCGATCATATCCCGCGCATCCTCAGCCCCTCCGAGACCAAAGTGATGGCGATGTCGGCGACGCGGGCCGGCGAGAGGTCGCGTCCCCACAGGCCATAGCGCATGCCGAGGAAGACGCTCATTCCGATGAGGGCCCAGGCCCGCGCCTCGTCGGTCTCCTTGACGTCGCCGATACCCCCCGAGATTTCATAGCGTGCCCGGGCGCCGGCGAGGTTGCGGCGATAGGCGTCGGCGAAGCTTCGATAATGGTCGCGATAGGCGTCCTCGGCGACGAACTGGGCCTCCTCGATGATCCGGTAGAGCTCGGGGTGCTGGCGCGTGAAGATTATGAAGGCTTCGAGCCCCATGCGCTCGGCGGCGAGGCGGTCGGGCGCGCCCTTGACGGCCTCGGCGACATGGGCGCGGGTGGCGCGACTCATCTCGCGGACCAGCGCGCGGAACACGGCCTCCTTGCTGTCGAAATAGGTGTAGAAGGTGCCGAGCGCGACGCCGGCGCGGCGGGTGATGCCGTTGATCGCCGCCTCGTGAAAGCCGCGCTCGCCGAACTCCGCGGCTGCGGCCTCGATCAGCCTGGCGAGCGTCTTGCGGCCGCGCTCGGTGCGCGGCTCCTTGTCGCCGGTGGCGGCGGCCGTCGCCATTCGAGAAGCCCTCCCGCAGAAAGGTTGGACCCGTTTCCGGCCCCAGGCAAGCCGGTCAGCCGGATGCGGTGAAGACGTGCGCGGACATGGCGGCGTCGACCTCCTCGCCGCCGGACAGCCTCACCAGCGCCGCCGCCGCCGCCTCCACCGCCTCGTCGAGGCGTTCGGGGGCTCGGGCCTCGATCTCGGCGCGCAGCGGCGAGCCCAGGCAGAGGCCCCGCGCCGTCTCCAGTGCTGGACCATGGCTGCGTTTGACGACGGTCTCGGAGGCGATGTCGCGGAAGCCGGCGGCGCGGAGGTCCGCCTCGACCCGCCCTTTGTCGCCATAGCCGAAGGGGACGCGCTCGAGAAAGCTGGGCGGGGCGTCCGGGAAGAGCGCGGCAACGGCCTGCCCCGCCGCCGCGGAGGCCGGATTGGCGTCCAGCCGGTCCCAGACGTTGAACAGGAAAACGCCGCCCGGCCTCAGCGCCCGCCGGGCCTCGCGATAGGCGAGGATGCGGTCCGGGAAGAACATCGCGCCGAACTGGCAGACGATGAGGTCGAAGCTGGCCGCCTCGAACGGCAGCGCCTCGGCGTCGGCCTGCCGGAACGAGGCGCGCCCGGCCGGCACGCGTCGCTCCGCGACGGCGAGCATGGCCGGGTTGAGGTCGGTCGCCACGATCTCCGCCCGGGGCATCGCCTTTGCCAGGGCTTGGGTGACGATGCCGGTGCCGGCGGCGGTTTCCAGGATACGGTCCGCCCCGACCGCCGCGGCCCGCGCGGCCAGGTCGTCCGCATAGGGCTGGAAGAGGAACGGCCCGAGGCAGCGGTCGTACAGCTCCGGGATCGAGCCGGTGAAGGCGGTGTCGGCGGTCTCCATCGAAATCCCTCCTCACGATGGCCGTGCCCCCCGCTAGCGCAAACGCGCGGCAGGACCAAGTTGAACATTGACTCAGGTTTCAGTTTAACGCATGACGACGGCGCTGGACGGCCGGCGATAACGGTTCGCGAGGCGGGGGAGAGGGTTGGAACGGTTCACGGCATCGGACGGCGCGCGCATCGCCTATCGCGACGAGGGTCGCGGGCGTCCGCTCGTCTTCCTGCACGGACTGATGGCCCATAGCGGCTTCTTCGAGCGCCAGCGCAGCCTCGCCGACGATTTCCGGCTGATCGCGATCGACCTCCGCGGCCATGGCGAATCCCGGGACGCCCTCGGAGGGCGCAGCATCGCCCGGCTCGCCGACGACGTCGCCGAGATCTCGGCCGCGCTCGACCTCGCCGACGCGGTCGGAGTCGGCTGGTCGCTCGGCGCCACAATCCTCTGGCGGTTGCTGGCGGGACCGGCCGGGCGTCGCTTCGCTGGGGCCGTCGTCGTCGACATGACGCCGCGGGTGCTCAACGCCGAGGGCTGGTCGCTCGGCCTCTCGCGCGAACTCTGCGAGGCCCGCACGGCGGCGATACGGGACGACTTCCAGGCCTTCGCCGCGGGGGCAGGTGGGGCCATCTTCGCCTCGCCCGGCCCCGAAGCGGACTGGGCGGCGGAGCAATTCGCTGCAAACGACCCCCGCGCGATCGGCGCGCTGTGGGAATCGCTGGTCGAGGAGGATGCGCGCGACGCGCTCCCCGCGATCAGGCAGCCGACGCTCATCGTTCGCGGCGCTCACAGCCACCTCTACGGCGCCAGCACGGCCGACTATCTGGCCGGCGCGCTTCCGACCGCGAGCGCAGTCGAATTCGCCGGCTCCGGCCACGCTCCGCACCTCGAAGAGCCCGACCTCTTCAACGCCACCTTGCGCGATTTTGCGGCGATCCTGCCGCGCGCCGCCACTGAACGACTAACCGCTTGAACCAGGAGAAGACCGCCATGACCCGCTTCAGCACGACGACGCTTCTGAGGATCGGCGCCGCAGCCGCCGCGCTGGCCGCCGGCCCCGCCCCGCTCTGGGCCCAGGCCGACGCCTCCGAAGAGGATCAGGCCGCCGCCGCCAACGAGGGGACCGAGGCCGAAGAGATCGCGACCCAGGACGAGGATATCATCGTCACCGCGCGGCGCCGCGCCGAGAATCTGATCGACGTGCCGATCGCCGTGACCGCCTATTCGGGCGAGGCGCTCGAGCGCCAGGGCGCGACCGACATCACCGACCTTTCCGACACCACGCCGAACGTCACGATCGAGACGTCGCGCGGCACCAACACAACGCTCACCGCGTTCATCCGCGGCGTCGGCCAGCAGGATCCGGTCGCCGGCTTCGAGGCGGGCGTCGGCCTCTATCTCGACGACGTCTATCTCAACCGCCCGCAGGCCGCCGTTCTCGACATTTACGACGTCGAGCGGATCGAGGTGCTGCGCGGCCCGCAGGGCACGCTCTACGGCCGCAACACGATCGGCGGCGCGATCAAATACGTCACGCGCCGCCTGGCCGACGAGCCGGCCTTCAACGCGCGCGTCAACATCGGCACCTACCGGCAGCTCGACGCGATCCTCAGCGCGTCGACGCCGATTTCCGACGGCGTCAAGATCGGCGGGTCGATCGCGCGCCTGACGCGCCAAGGCTTCGGAGACAACCTGACGACGGGGAAAGAGAATTACAATCGCGACGTATGGGCGGCGCGCGCGACCGTGGAGCTCGATCCGACCGAGCGGGTGTCGATCCGCTTCAGCGGCGACTATACGAAGGACAATTCCAACCCGCGCGGCGGCCACCGCCTTATCCCGGGGCTCCTTTCGGGCGCGCCGGTCCTCGCCGACGTCTACGACAGCCGCGGCGGGCTCGTCCTGCCGAAGCAGGAGATCAAGGCTTATGGCGGCGCCGCGCATTTCGAGGTCGACGCCGGCGGCGGCGTCACCCTCCGCGACGTCATGGCCTATCGCAAGGACCGCTCCGAGACGCCGATCGACTTCGACGCGCTGCCGTCGGCCGACGTCGACGTGCCCGCCATCTACCGCAACCGCCAATTCTCGAACGAGCTTCAGCTCCTGTTCGACGACGGCGGCCCGCTCAAGGGCGTGATGGGCCTCTATTATCTGAACGCCAACGCCAACAACATCTTCGACGTCATCCTGGCCAATACCGGCGCGCTGATCGGCGTCCCCGGCTTCACGGCCTCGACCTACGGCGACGTCAAAACCAAGACCTGGGCGGCGTTCGGCGACTTTACCTACGACATCACCGACCAGCTCTCGCTCTCGGTCGGCGGCCGCTACACCACCGACGACCGAACCGCGACCGTGATCCGCAAGAACCTTGTCGGCGGCGCCTCGCCGGCGCTCGGCGGGGCGGGCGTCCAGCTCGGCGCGCTGACGTCCGACTTCACCGGCAACAAGACCTTCAACCAGTTCACGCCCCGCGCCTCAATCACCTTCGAGCCGAATGACGACAACACGCTCTACCTCAGCTGGTCGAAGGGCTTCAAAGGCGGCGGCTTCGACCCGCGCGGCCTTTCGACCGCGGCGCCGGACCTCAACGGCAACGGGGTCCGCGAGGCGAACGAGATTTTCGATTACTTCCTGTTCGATCCGGAGCGGGTGACCAGCTACGAAGCCGGCTACAAGGCGGCGCTGCTCGACCGCCGGCTGCGGCTGGCGCTCGCCGCCTTCTACGCCGACTATAAAGACGTGCAGGTGCCGGGCTCGGTGGGTGCGGTGATCAACGGCGTGCCGACCTTCGTCGGCGTGACGACCAACGCCGGCAAGGCTACTTTCAAGGGCTTCGAGGCGGAGGTGCTCGCCACCTTGTTCCGCGGCGGCGACGGCTCCCGCCTCAACTTGGCGGGCACGCTCGGCTATCTCGACGCGCAATATGACGAGTTCATCACCAACGTCGCCAACTTCAACGCCAGCGGCGCGCCGGCGCCGGGCGCCGCGAAGCCCCTCGACGTGGCGGGTTTCCGCAAGATCCAGAACACGCCGAAATGGACGATGTCGGGGACGCTCGATTATTCGACGCGGATGATGGGCGGAATGATCGACGTCAACACGACCCTCTCCTACCGGTCGAAGACGTTCCAGTTCGAGGTGCCGAGCCCGTTCCTCGACCAGCCGGGCTACGCCCTGCTCGACGCTGGGATCGTCTGGACCAGCGCCGACGACCGCTTCACGATCGGCCTCCACGGCAAGAACCTGACCGATAAGCAATATATCACGTCGGGCTACCAGTTCCTGGCCGTGAACCCGGTGACCGGCGTTCCCGTGCTCTCGGTGTCGCCGGCCTCGCCGGTGTTCAACCAGCCGGGCGTCGCCCCGTCGCTCGGCCGGGAAGGCGTAGTGACGACCTTCTACGGCAATCCGCGGCAGGTCTTCCTCAGCCTCGGCGTGAAGTTCTGATCCGGTGAAGGCAAGGAGCAGGACCCAGGCAGGGACTCGGGTCCTCACCATCCTGCTCCTCGCCTACATCTTCAACTTCATCGACCGGCAGATCATCGGCGTCCTCGCGGTGCCGATAAAGAAGCAGCTCGCGCTTTCCGACACGCAGCTGAGCCTGATGGGCGGCATCGCCTTCGCCCTCTTCTATTCCGGCCTCGCCATCCCGATCGCTTGGCTCGCCGACCGCAGGAGCCGGGTCAACATCATCGCCGTCTCGGTGGCCCTGTGGAGCCTGTTCACCGCCGCCTGCGGGCTGGTGCAGGGCTTCTGGCACCTGTTCCTCGCGCGCATGGGCGTCGGCATCGGCGAGGCGGGCGGCGTGGCACCGTCCTACGCCCTGATCAGCGATTTCTATCCGCGCGAGCGGCGGGCGCGGGCGCTCGCGCTGTTCTCGCTCGGCATACCTATCGGCTCGGCGCTCGGCGTCTTCTTCGGCGGCTGGATCGCCAGCCACCTCGACTGGCGCTCCGCCTTCATCATCGTCGGCCTCGCCGGCCTTCCCGCCGCACTGGCCGTCAAGCTTTTCATCCCCGAACCGGTGCGAGGGGGCTTCGACAGCGCCGACGGCGCCGCCAGCGAGCCGGCGCCGCCGTTCCTGACGGTCGCCGCCGCCCTCGCCCGGCGGCCCAGCTTCTGGCTCCTTTCCTTCGGCGCCGCCTCAGGCTCGATCCTGGGCTACGGCCTCATCTTCTGGCTGCCAAGCTTCTTCAGCCGCAGCTTCGGCCTGACGATCGGCGAGGTCGGCTGGTTCTACGGCTCGATCGTTCTCGTCGGCGGCGTCGCGGGAACGTGGCTCGGCGGCTGGTTCGGCGACCGCGTCGGCGCCGCCAATCCGGGCGCCTATGCCCTCGTCCCCGCCATCTGCTTCGCCATCGCCGCGCCCGTTTTCGCGGTCGGCCTATTCGCGCCGTCGCTGACGACCGGCTGGGTCCTCTTCGCCCTCGGCCAGATGCTCGCTCTGGCCTGGCTCGGGCCGGTGATCGCCGCCGTCCAGCACATCGTCCCGTCGAATATGCGGGCGACCGCGTCGGCGAGCTTCCTGTTCATCAACAATCTGATCGGCATCGGCTTCGGGATCTTCTTCCTGGGCTTCATGTCCGACGCGATGAAGGCCGCGCACGGCGACGATTCGCTGCGCTATTCGATCCTTTACGGACTCGGCTTCTATCTGCTCTCGGCGCTCATCTATTCCGCCGCGAGCCGGCGCCTGAAGAAGGACTGGTACCAGGCCTGAGGCTTCCGGATCATTCGATGGCGCGGTGCAGTCTCGGCAATCCGATCTCGGCCGATACCGCTCCCGAAGCCGCGAAATAGTCCTTCCAGAACCGCTCGAGCGACTGGACTTCCGCCAGCGACCGGCTGCGTGTCTCGCCCGGCGGCGGGAGACCGGCTCCCACCACATAGACTTTCACCCCCGCCAGCGGGGCGAGGAGATCGCTGTGCTTCGCCTTCTCCAGCTCCGCCCCAGGCTCCAGCGACCGCAACCCGCCGCGGGAATAGAAGCTCAGCGCGCTGGAGTTTTCGAGAAGGTCGGAAACCAGCAGAAGAACCTTGTCGGGGGCTGGCGATCCTTCGAGACGCTCCGCGAAACCTTTGACGTTCGCGAGAATGTCCGAGCGCTGCACGTCGGTGCGCGGGGATGCCATGGCTTCCTGCGTCGCCGCCGCGATACGCCTCGTCTCGCCTGCATTCCGGGTTTCCAGACATGCGTCGAGCTTGCGCAGAGCCTGCATGGGCGCGTCGCCTCGCGCGGAGTCCGGGAAGGCCGGCTCCAGAACCGTCTCGGCCCCGATCTGCGCGTGGGCGCTACCCGTGTACGAGGAGAAGGTGCCTAGAGCGAGGCGCGTCCCGGGGCGCGCAAGGGCGGCCGTCTGTTCGATTATCGAGGCGCGTACATCCTCGGGCAAGGCGGCAGTCTGATCGACGAGGATGAGAACGTCGCGCTCCAGGCGTGGCGACGCCATGGCCGCCGCCTGCTTGAGATCCTCGCGATCATAGCAGCGCGCGCTCTCGGCGCCGGCGATCTTCGGGAGCTGGTTGCCGGTGTTGGGCTGCTGCTCTTCGCACGCCGCGACCGCCAGCATGGTGAAGAGCGCCGCCGCGGCACGCCAGGTCACTGTCATGTCCGACCCCTTCGAGCGTTGCTCAGCCCGCGCTGTCGCGGATCGGCGTGACCAGCTGCGGTACGCTTTGCACCTCGGCGGGAGCGGCAGTCTCGTTCGCGGCGATCTTGGCCGGGGCCTCCGCCTTCTTCTGAAGCGCCTCCTCGCGGTGGAAGCGCTCCATGAAGGAAAGCAACTCGGGCCTGACCTGGGTGTAGCGGCTGCGCATCTTCGCGTAGAGGCTGGTCAGGGTTTCGTCGGCGCGCCTGATCATGGGATCGCGCTCGTGCTGATAATCGGCGAAAGTGTTGCGCCCGCCGATGATCTGGTACGCGCGCTCGCTGTCGCGGCCGAGAAAACCGTATTTATACCCGAACATCAGGGCGAGGCCCTGCGTCATCAGGAAGATAAGAACGAACAGGGCGTTGGCCCATTCGGGCGCGGCGTTTTGCCCCTCGATCCCGCTCGCCATCATGACGTTGCGAAGCTTGTACTGGCCGAGTGCGATCAGGAGAACGGCGATGATGAACAGGGCTGGAAGCAGATAATTTCCGTCGTCGCTGTCGCTCTTGATCACCCGGTTCAGGAAGCGCTGGGATTCGAAATTCGATTCCCGCGGCTCGTCGATCACTTGCTCGTCCTCGAGCGAAACGCGGCGCAGCAGCTCCTTCAGCGACTTCTCGTTCGGCGGCAGAGCCGCGCTCGTGTCGATCATGTGCCTGCGTGCGGCGCGCAGCTCGTGGGTCCGGCGTAACTGGTGCCCGCTCATGTGGGCCAGGATCAGCAGGACGAGCCCGAGAATGAAGGCAATGCCGATGGCGACGATGTCCGCTCGGTTCTGCGACATGTCGCCGGACAAGGAGACGCCGAGCAGGAACGAGAAAGCATAGGATTCAGCGCAGATCAGCAGGGAGAGCAGGCCCCAGGCGATCGCCGGCGTGGGCTTGCTCTGCGAGTCGCAGGAAAGGAAAAGATAGGAGCGGATCCGGTCGAAATCCTTTTCGCGGATCGGGGTCGGCATGTGCAGCAAATAAGCGTGGAAGAGCTCGTCCAGCCTCGCGTTCGCAGTCTCGGTCGTCGGGTTCCTCATGCGCGAGCGCCGTGCGGTCGTGCCGATGACAGGAAGGTCGGCCCAGATGTCGAAGCACCAGAAGCGGAACCCCGGCATGAACTTGTAGGCCAAGACGAGCGCCGTGACCGTCGCGAGTCCCACGATGATGATTGCCATAAGTGCCATCCCCGCCATTGCGGCCGCCCCCTGCTTCGCCTTTTCCCACACGCGACGGGGCGCGACTCGCGCGCCGAGCGGGAATGTGATGATGTGGAAGACGGGAGTCTCAGCCGATCTACTCAGGATCGGAGCGGCCTTGGTCCGTTTCGGAGAATCCTGCTCAGCTCGCGAAAGCGGGGTCGAGCCGGTACATCTTGCGAAGCAGCGCCGGCCAGGCGAGTGCGCGCGCAGCCATCTTGAGACCGATCTTCCCCTGCTGGGCGGTGACTTCGGGCGAGCCCTGCGGCGGGTTGTTCAGGTTTCCCTCTCCGGCCGAGAGGGCGAGGATCTGGGCCTCGCAGGCGCGCTCGAGGAAATACATCTTCACGAATGCCTCGCCCACCGTCTCGCCGACAGTCAGCGTGCCGTGATTCCTGAGCAGCATCGCGCCCTTGGCGCCGAGATCGGCCACGATCCGCTCGCGCTCGTCGAGATCGACCGCCACGCCCTCGTAATCGTGATAGGCGACCTCGTCGCGGATCAGCATCGCCGTCTGGGTGAGCGGCAACAGCCCCTCGCCGTGCGCGGAGACGGCCTGGCCGTGCGGAGTGTGGAGGTGAATGACGGCGTGCGCGTCCTCGCGCGCCATATGGATCGCCGAGTGGATCGTGAAGCCGGCGGGATTTGTGATGAACGGCGAGGGATCCACCGGATTGCCGTGGATGTCGACCTTGACGAGGCTCGAAGCGGTCACTTCCTCGAACATGAGGTTGTAGGGGTTGAGCAGAAAATGATGCTCAGGGCCGGGAATCCGCGCGGACAGATGGGTGAAGATGAGGTCGTCCCAGCCGTAATAGGCGACGAGCCGGTAGGCGGCCGCAAGGTCGACGCGGATAAGCCACTCCTCCGGCGAGACGCTGTCCTGCATCGGCGGGATCTCGACGGTGGCGAGCGGCGCGAGATCGGCCATGCCCCGGTTGATCGCGTCCACTCGGCCCATGGTCCGTCTCCTTTCAGCGCGCCGCTATAGCGTCCGGATGGGCCGCCTTGAAGGCGTCGAGCGCGTTCGCTGAGGCATCGGCCCGGAGCAGCGTCGGATAAGCCTCCAGCGGCACCTGGAACCGGCGGGCGTTGAACAATTGCGGGACGAGGCAGATGTCCGCGAGGCTCGGGGCGTCGCGATAGACGAAGCGACCCCCTTTGGGCGCCGCCAGGGCTTCGAGGGCGCTCAGCCCTTCGGCGATCCAGTGGCGGTACCACAGGTCCCGCGCTTCCTGCGGCTGGGCGAGGGGGCCCTTGAGGTAATTGAGCACGCGCAAATTGTTGAGAGGATGGATGTCGCAGGCGACGACCAAAGCGAGCGAGCGGACGTGCGCGGCCTCGCCGCGGTCGGCGGGAAGGAGAGGCGGATCGGGCCGGGTCGCGTCGAGATAGTCGATGATGGCCAGGCTCTGCGGGATCGAGCGGCCGTCGATCTCGAGCAGCGGGATCAGGCCCTGCGGGTTGCGCGCCCGATAGTCCGGGCCCTTCTGCCCCCCCTCGAGCAGGTTCACCGGCGCCGCTTGATATTCGATGCCCTTGAGGTTGAGCGCGATCCGCACCCGATAGCTCGCCGACGAGCGGAAATAGTCGAACAGGACGGGCTTGCTCATCGCTCGGGCACGCTAGCGGCGGCCTCGTCGCTTGCCTAGCGGGCGCCGGCCCGGTTACGGCGCGAGCCCAAGCTTCAGGAGCGAAGACCGTGGCGCCCCCCAAGACGAAGAAGACAATATTCTCCGGCGTCCAGCCGACCGGCGACCTCCATATCGGCAATCTGATCGGCGCCATCTCGCTCTGGGTGCGCGAGCAGGACAAGCACGACAACATCTTCTGCATCGTCGACCTCCACGCTTTGACCATCCCGGAGGCGATCGAGGCCGGGCGTCTGCGCTCCACCTCTCTCGACGTCGCCGCCCTCTATCTCGCCTGCGGCATCGATCCCGACCGCTCGCTGGTCTTCCTGCAAAGCCAGGTGCGCCAGCACAGCGAGCTCGCCTGGATCCTCGATTGCGTGACCCCGATGGGCTGGATGAACCGAATGACGCAGTTCAAGTCCAAGTCGGAAGGGCTGGAGACGGTCGGCGTCGGCTTCTACGCCTATCCGGTCCTGCAGGCCGCCGACATCCTCCTCTATCACACCGACCTGGTGCCGGTGGGCGAGGACCAGCGCCAGCATATCGAGATCACGCAGGACATCGCGCAGCGCTTCGGCCACCTGTTCGGCTATCAGTTCACGCGGCCCGAAATCCTCGTCCGCGACGTCGGCGCGCGGATCATGGGGCTGGACGACCCGGAAGCCAAGATGTCGAAAAGCTCGACCAACCCGCGTCACGCGGTTCGTCTGCTCGACCCACCCGGCCTCATCCTGAAGAAGCTCAAATCGGCGAAGACCGACAGCCGCACCGCGGTCGACGCGTCCGACCTTGGCGCCGGCGTCACCAATCTCGTCTCCATCTATCAGGCCTTCGCCGGCGGAACGTGGGAGGAGGCGGTGGCAAGGTTCGAGGGCCAGGGATACGGCACGCTGAAGACCGGCGTGGCCGAGGCCGTGATCGCCGGGCTCGAGCCGATCCAGCGCCGCTATTCCGACATACGCGGCGACGAAGCCGGCCTGACGGCGTTTCTTCGCCGGTCGGGCGAGACGGCGGCGACGCGCGCGGAAGCGACGATGAAACAGGTTCGCGAAGCGGTCGGCATCTCCTAGCCGGATCGGCTCGCGTCTTCAGCGGCGACACCGCCTTAAGCGGATAGACCTCGCGTTCGCGCCAGTCGCCTCTGGGGAGCGGTCGCTTAACTTCTCACCCAGTGGGCCAGCAGCGATTGGGCGATGGCGAAAGGCGGCGGCGCGAGGAAGGGCGCGCCGGGCGAGCCGGCCAGCGCCGCGGCGACTCCCGCGCGGTCGACCCAGATCGCGTCCTCAAGCTCTTTCGTGTCGAGCCTGACGGCGTCGCTCGACGCCGAAGCTGTGCAGGCGATCATCAGCTGGCCCGGGAAAGGCCATGGCTGGCTGGCGACGTAGGCGACGTCGCGCACGTCCAGTCCCGCCTCCTCGGCGATCTCGCGGACCACCGCTTCCTCGATCGATTCCCCGGGCTCGACGAAGCCGGCGAGGGCCGAATAGCGGCCAGGCGGATATTGCGGCTGGCGGCCGAGCAGCACTCGGCCTCGGTGCACGGCGAGCATGATCACGACGGGGTCGACGCGCGGGAAATGGTCGAGGCCGCAGCCCCCGCAACGCCGCCCCCAGCCGCCGCGGAAGAAGAGAGTCGGCGCGCCGCAGCAACCGCAGAAACGGTGCCGCGAATGCCATTCGATCAGGCTGCGCGCGCCGCCCCAGATCGCCGCCTCGTCGGCGTCCATGCGGTTGAGGATGCCGAAGATTGCGAAAGCGCGCTGGCCGGGCTGGACATCTATTAGCGGCGCGAACAGCGGTGCGCCCTCGCTCATGCCCAGGAATATGAGCTCGGCCGAGCCCGTCACCTCGTGCCAATGGAGCCTTCCGTCCCCGTCCAGATGAGGGTCAGAGCCGGCCAGGCCGAGCAGGCGTGCCCGGGGATCCGCTGCGAGCGCCGCAAGCGCGTCCTCGTCGAGGCGGAGGTGGTCGGCCCTGTCGAGGCTGGCGCCGGTAAAGCCGATCCTCACGCCACGGCGCGCCAATGCGTGCCGCGGGCGGCCAGCTTGGCGAAGAGCGTCGGCAGACCGGCCTCGCCGATGCGCTCGACCGGCCACCAGATCTGGCCTTCCGAGCGTGCCGTGCCCTGGGCGCAGAGCAGCCGCATCGTCAGAGCGAAGTGGGTGAAGACATGGTCGACGCTCCCCGCCTCGCGCCATTCGGTCTCGGCCGGCGGCGCCTCCTCGTCGGTGGGAAGAGCGAGCATCCCGCCGAGCAGGCCGCGCCGGGGCCGGCGGACCAGGAGGACGTGGCCGTCATGCTCCAGCCAATAGGCCGCGCCCTCGCGGCGAGGCTTGGCCGCGCGCGCGGCCTTCACCGGATAGCGGTCCGGGACGCCGCTGGCCCGGGCGGCGCAGCCGGCGGCAAGGGGACAGAGCCCGCAGCGCGGCGCGCGCGGCCTGCAGATCGTCGCGCCGAGATCCATCATCGCCTGGGCGAAGTCTCCGGCGCTCTTCGCGGGAGTCATGGCGTCGGCGAGGTCATAGATTTCTGCGCGGGCGGCGGGCAGCGGCGTCTCGACGGCGAAGAGCCGTGCGACGACGCGCTCGACATTGGCGTCGACGACCACGGCGCGTCGGCCGAAGGCGAAGGCGGCGATAGCGGCGGCCGTATAACGCCCGACGCCGGGCAGGTCGCGAAGCCCCTCCTCGTCGCTTGGAAATACGCCCCCCAGCTCCCCGGCAACGACCTTCGCACAAGCGATCAGGTTGCGGGCTCGGGCGTAATAGCCGAGGCCCGCCCAGGCGGCCATGATCTCCTCCTCGGGAGCCGCGGCCAGCGCTTCGACGCAGCGCCACCGATCCGTGAACTTCGTGAAATAGGGCGCGGCGTGGGCGACCGTCGTCTGCTGAAGCATGATCTCGGACAGCCAGATGCGGTAGGGGTCGGCGCGGGCGCCCTCGGGCGTTCGCCAGGGCAATCGCCTTTTATCCACAGCAAACCAACGCAAAAGCGTCCCTGAAGCATCGACGGCCACGGCCCGCTTATGCCATGGTCGCGGCTATGGCGAAATCGCCCGGAGCGACGAAAAGAAAGAAGCAGGAAGCGCCGCGCGCGAACCGCGCGCGCGCCGTCCGCGACATCGTCCCCGACGTCGGCCGCGCCGCCTTTCGGCGCTTCGGCTTCGTCCAGTCCTCGGTGGTCAGCCGCTGGCGCGAGATCGTCGGCGAGCGCTTCGCCGCGGTCTCCTCGCCGGAATCGATCCACTTCGCTCCGGGCAAGCGCTCCGACGGCGTCCTCAACCTCGTCGTCGAGGGCGCGCACGGGCCGATGATGCAGCATGTCGCCCCGGTCATCGTCGAGCGCGTCAACCGCTTTTTCGGCTACCAGGCGGTAGCGCGGGTCAGCATCCGCCAGGGCCTTGTGCAACTCGCGCGCTCGGCGCCGCGCGCCGCGCCGCCGTCGCTGCGGCCGATACCGACGGCGATGGGCGATTCCCTTCGCGAGATCGCCGATCCGGAGCTGCGCGCCTGCCTCGAATCCCTCGCTCGCGGAGTCGCGGCGAGCGAGGCGGCCCCGCTCGCGCCCGTCGCCATACCCGTGATCGGCAGAATTGGAGAGACGATCAAATGAAGCTTTTCCTGACCGGCGGCGTCGCCGCGCTCGCCTTGCTCGCCGCAGGCTGCAACGGCGATGGGACCAACGCCAGTTCCGGCGCGCCCGCGGCCGAGCTGAAGCAGATCCCCGCGCCGAACGGCGACTGGACCCAGATGGTCGTGAAGACGCCGGAGGGCGGCTTCCGCATGGGCAACCCCGACGCGCCGGTGAAGCTGGTCGAATATGGCTCGCTCAGCTGCCCGCACTGCGCCGAGTTCGAGGAGCAGGGCGCGCCGGCGCTCCGCGACCGCTACGTCAAGAGCGGGCAAGTGAGCTGGGAATTCCGCACCTACCTCCTCTTCCCGACCGATCCGGGCGTGTCGATGCTGCTCCATTGCCAGGGGGAGGGATCGGCTTTCCCGATGATCGAGCAGCTCTACAAGACGCAAGGCGAGTGGATGGAGAAGATCCGCGCCTTGCCGGCCGAGCAATTGCAGGCGCTGGCGACCATGCCCGCCGCCCAGGCCGCACCGATGACCGTCCAGGCGGCCGGCCTCGACGAATTCTTCCGCCAGCGCGGCATGCCCGCATCGAAGATCCAGGCCTGCCTCGCGGACACCTCCCGGCTGGAAATGTTCGCCCAGATCAAGAAGCGCGGCGACGAGGAAGGCGTCAACGGCACGCCGTCCTTCTTCGTCAACGCCAGCCGCGTCGACGCCGGCACCTGGGCCGGGCTCGAGGGCCCGATCCGCTCGGCCATCCCGAAATGAAAATGAAGGCGCTCCTCGCCGCGGCTGCGCTCGCCGGGGCGGCGCTCGGTTCGGCACCCGCGGACGCGGCGCCGGTCCGCCGCTCCGCTCCGGTGGCGCGCGACTGGACGCGCACGGTGGTAGCGACGCCGGAGGGCGGCTTCCGCATGGGCAATCCTGCGGCGCGCGTGAAGCTGGTCGAATATGGCTCGCTGACCTGCGGCCACTGCGCGGCCTTCTCTCGCGCCGGCGTCGGGACTCTCCTCG
>DATAIU010000003.1:0-30085 GCA_036262495.1 Allosphingosinicella sp. | reverse complement strand
ATGCTCCACCCGTTCATGCCGTTCATCACGGAAGAGCTGTGGGGCGCGATGGGGGAGCGGCCCTATCCTCTCATCCTCGCCAAATGGCCGATGCCGGACGCGCGGGCGCTCGATCCGGAGGCGGGAGCGGAGATCGAATGGCTGATCCGGCTCGTGTCGGCAATCCGCGCGGCGCGCACCGAGCTCAACGTCCCGCCCGGAGCGCGGCTTTCGCTGCATGTGCGCGATGCGGGCGCGAAGAGTGCGGAGCGTCTCGAGCGGCACGCCGGAGCGCTCGGGCGGCTGGCGCGCGCCACCATGGCGGAAGGCGAGGCGAGCGGTGGCGCCGCTCAGGTCGTCGTCGACGAGGCGACGTTCGTCCTGCCCCTGGAAGGCGTGATCGACCTCGGCGCCGAGCGGGCGCGTCTGGCCAAGGCGCTCGAGGCGGCGGAGAAGGAGCGGGACGCGCTTGCCGCGCGGCTCGCCAATCCGAGCTTCGTCGAGCGGGCCAAGCCCGAGGCGGTGGAGAAGGCGCGGGCGGACCATGAGGAGAAGGCGTCCGACGCGGAGAAATATCGGGCGGCGCTGGCGCGGCTCGGTTGACCGTTCCCGTCTTGCCAGCGAAGGCTGGCATCCCAGGGGGTGAAAGGCGCCGGCGCTCTTCGCCCACCGGGGCCCCAGCCTTCGCTGGGGCGACGGAGACAGAATGGCCGAAGACTTCCCCAGATCCCCCGCCCGCCCCGGCCAGCGCGACCTTACCTCCGGGCCGATCGCGCCCACTTTGCTCGCCTTCGCCCTTCCGACCCTCGGCTCCTCGATCCTGCAGTCGCTGAACGGGTCGATCAACGCCGTCTGGGTCGGGCGCTTTCTCGGCGAGGACGCGCTGGCGGCGACGTCGAACGCGAACATCGTCATGTTCCTCCTCACCGCCTTCGTCTTCGGCTTCTCGATGGCGACGAGCATCCTCGTCGGGCAGAGCTTCGGCCGGCGCGACGTCGACGGGGCGCGGCGGGTCATCGGGACGGCCACCGGCGCTTTCGTGCTGATCTCGCTGGTCGTCGCGGGGACCGGCTGGCTGCTCGCGCCGGCGATACTCGACCTGCTCGCGACGCCGCCCGAGGCCGCGCCGTTCGCGCTCGCCTACCTGCGCGTCATCTTCCTCGCCATGCCCCCGGCTCTGGTCATGGTGTCGTGGATGATGGCGATGCGCGGCGGCGGCGATGCGATGACGCCGCTCTGGTTCATGATCCTCGCGGTGCTCCTCGACAGCGGCCTCAACCCGGTCCTCATCCTCGGGCTCGGCCCGGCGCCGCGAATGGGCATAGCGGGCGCCGCGACGGCGACCGTCATCGCCAATTTCACCAGCCTCGCCGCGCTCCTCGCCTACGTCTACCGGCGCGATTTGCCGCTCCGCCTCCGCGGGGCCGAGCTCGCCTATTTGAAGCCCGACCGGGCGGTGTTGCGGACGATCGTTCTGAAGGGGCTGCCCATGGGGCTTCAGATGATCGTCATCTCGACCTCGGCGCTGGCGCTGATCGGCCTCGTCAACCGCGAGGGCGTCGCCACGACCGCCGCTTTCGGGGTCGCCATGCAGCTTTGGACCTATCTCCAGATGCCGGCCATGGCGCTCGGCGCCGCGGTGAGCGCGATGGTGGCGCAGAATATCGGCGCCGGCCGGTGGGACCGGGTCTCGGCGATCACGCGCTCCGCCGTCTTCTTCGCGGTGGGCATCACCGCCGGCCTCGTCGTCCTGCTCGCGGTGGCCGACCGGCCGGCGCTGGCGCTGTTCCTCGGCGGCGACAGCCCGGCGCTGCCGATCGCGCGCCACATCCAGATCCTGGCGACCTGGAGCTTCCTGATGTTCGGCGTGACTCTCGTCCTGTTCGGGACGGTGCGCGCCAACGGCGCGGTCATCGGGCCGCTCATCATCCTGTTCGTCGGGCTGGTCCCGGTGCGGCTGGGCTTCGCGCTGGGCGCCTATCCCTGGCTCGCCGCGGACGCGCTCTGGCTCAGCTTCCCGGTCAGCTCCTTCGCCAACATGACGCTGGCGATCACCTTCTACCTGCACGGGGGCTGGCGGAAGAGCCGGATGGGCGGACCGCCCGACCCGGCCGAAGCCGCCGAGGAGGCGCAGGCCGACGCCGAGCCCGGCGGGCGCCTCAATCCGTCGGGCTAGGGACGGCGACCTCGATCGCGCCGGCGGCGATCTCGGCGACGGCAGGCGTCCAGCCGGTCACCTCGCCGTCGACCGAGATGCGCTGGCGGGGGCGGGCGTCGAGCCGGATGCGCTTGCCGGAGAATTCCTCGGTCGCCGCGTCGCGCGCGGGCAGGCGGAAAAATTTGGCCCCCCAGTCCCAGAGCAGGCGGCCGGTGCCGCGGCCGGTGACGACCTGGACGAGGATCCTTCCGCTCGAGACCGACGCCTCCTCGATCAGCTCGACGCCGCCCTGGAACGAGCCGTTGGCGATTCGGACCTCGGTGGCCCAGACCGTGTGGACGCCCTCGCCGTCCTCTATCGTGAGGCGAAAGGGGCGGAAGCGGACGAGCGACCAACAGGCCCAGACCAGATAGCCGAGGCGGCCGAGCCAGCGCTTGAGGCCGTGCGGAACGGTGGCGCCGATGATCGGGGCTAGCCCCATTGCGGCGCAATTGGCGAAATGATCGCCGTCGAGCACTCCGAGGTCGACGCGGCGACGGCGGCCGCCGGCTATGGTCGCGACCGCGCCGTCGAGGTCGAGCGGGATGCCGAGCGTTCGGGCGAAGCTGTTCGCGGTGCCGAGCGGCAGGATCGCCAGGACGCAGGCCTTGCCGACCAGAGCGTCGACCGCCGAGGAAAGCGAGCCGTCGCCGCCGCCGACGATCACCATCGGCGCGCCGGCGGCGACGGCGTCGCGCACCGTCGGCACGAGGCGCCCAGGATCGCGAAGGGCATGCGCTGCGCTCAGCGTGACGCCGGCGTCGCGGAGCTTCGCCGCGGCCTCCTCGAACAGCTCGCGGCCTTTCCGGCTGTGAGCGTTGACGACGAGGACGGCTTCTTTCGGAAGGGGGGCACGCAAGGACACGCGCCGCCAACGCCCCTGGCGGGCGGAATGTCCCTCCGTCGCGGTCAGGCCCGGATCAGAGCGTCGTGTCGGCCAGGTTCGACTTGTATTTCGTGTTGGTCTGGCGGTCGTAGATCTCGATGTAGATGTAGCTGGGCGGGACCGTGCCTTCCTCGGTAGCGAACCAGATGCTGCCGAGGTTCGCAGGGCTGCCGAGCGCGCAGAAGCCGTAGAGGCGCTTGCCGCGAGAATCGAAGAAGTCGACCCAGGAGCGTGACGAATTGGTATTGCTCCCGCACGGCGGCAGGCCCGGCGCGGCGGCGAACATCTCGGCCGGATACTGGTCCTTGTTGAACACGTCGTAGCGGTGGCGGACCCAATTCTTGCCGCCGGCCGTGTAATATTCAGAGCCCGTCATGTAGAGGACGGGGTTCGGCGGCGCGGCCTGGGCCGGCCCCGTTCCCGCCATCATCGCCGCGGCGACCATGCCAATTCGCAATGCCAAGGATTTGCTGAGTTCCATCGACTGCCCCCTTTCATCGCACCGAGTGCGTGCGAAGCTTGCCTTGAGAGAATGACATCGTTTCGACTTCGATACAAGGAAGGCAAAGCGGCCGGCGGCGAGCTTTGCAGTCCCGCCAAGGCGCGTTACAGCCGCCGCGATGAGCCAAGCCTCTTTCCCCGCTTTGCGTCTGCGCCGCACCCGCGCCGCCGCGTGGAGCCGCGCGCTCTTCGCCGAGACGGTGCTGACTCCGGCCGACCTCATCTGGCCCCTGTTCATCGCCGACGGGAAGGGCGTGGAAGAGCCGGTCGCCAGCCTGCCGGGCGTCTCGCGCCGGTCGGTCGACCGCCTGGCGGACAAAGCGCGCGAGGCCCGCTCGCTCGGCATCCCCTGCGTCGCGCTGTTCCCGAACACCCCGCGCGAGCTGCGCAGCGAGGATGCCCGCGAGGCGCTCAACGCCGACAATTTGATCTGCAGGGCCGTCCGTGCGGTGAAGGATGCGGTGCCGGAGGTGGGGATACTGACCGACGTCGCGCTCGACCCCTATACCGCGCACGGCCATGACGGGCTGGTCGACGAAGGCGGCTATGTGCTCAACGACGAGACTTCGGAGATGCTCGTCGAGCAGGCCCTGGTCCAGGCCGAAGCCGGAGCGGACATCGTCGCCCCTTCGGACATGATGGACGGCCGGGTCGGTGCGATCCGCTCCGCACTCGAGCGTGAAGGCCATCGCAACGTCCAGATCATGGCCTATGCGGCCAAATATGCCAGCGCCTTCTACGGGCCGTTTCGCGACGCGGTCGGCTCGCGCGGCCTGCTGAAGGGCGACAAGAAGAGCTACCAGATGGACCCGGCCAATTCGCTCGAGGCGCTGCGCGAGGCCGCGCTCGACATCGCCGAGGGCGCCGACAGCGTGATGGTCAAGCCGGGCCTTCCCTATCTCGACATCGTCGCCCGGGTGAAAGCGCGGTTCGAGATACCGGTCTTCGCCTATCAGGTGTCCGGCGAATATGCGATGATCGAGGCTGCGGCCTCCGCGGGAGCGGGCGACCGCGACGCCCTGGTCCTCGAGACCCTGATGGCGTTCAAGCGGGCCGGCTGCACCGGAATCCTCACCTATCACGCGCCCGTCGCGGCGCGGCTGCTCGGCGGGTGAGGGCGGCTCCCGGCCACAGCGGCGCGGCGCCAGCGTCGCGCGAGCGGTTTGCCCGGCCGCTCTTCCTCGCCACCGTGCTCACCGGCTCCTTCCTCCTGTTCCTGACCCAGCCGATGGTGGCGCGAATGGCGCTGCCGCGGCTCGGGGGCGCGCCGGCCGTGTGGAACAGCGCGATGCTGGTCTATCAGGGCCTGCTCCTCGGCGGCTACGCTTACGCCCATTTCCTGACCCGGCTGAGGCCGAGGCGGCAGGCCGGCGTGCACCTCGTCCTGTTCGCGCTCGCCGCCTTGTGGCTGCCGATCGGGCTCGGTCCCTCGACCCTGCCGCCGGACGCGTCGCCGGCGCTGTGGGCGCCATGGTTCCTGGCAAGCTCGATCGGGCCGCTCTTCTTCATCGTCTCCGCCCAGGCGCCCTTGATGCAGCGCTGGTACGCGCTCGAGACGAGCCGGGGCGATCCCTATCCGCTCTACGCCGCGTCCAATCTCGGCAGCTTCGCGGGCCTGCTTTCCTATCCGCTCGTCGTCGAGCCGTTGCTGACGCTCAACCAGCAAAGCCTGGTCTGGACCGCCGGCTATGCACTGCTGGTGCTGATGGTGGCGGCTTGCGCCCTCACCATCCCGGCCGGCGCGGTGGAGGAGGCGCAGAGGGCGGACGGGCCGGCGCCGGCGCCTCGGCGCATGATCCTCTGGATCGTGCTCGCCGCGGTGCCGTCGGGCCTCATGCTGTCGACGACGACCCACCTCACCACCGACATCGTCGCGGTGCCTTTGCTCTGGGTGCTTCCGCTCGGCCTCTATCTGCTGAGCTTCGTCATCGCCTTCGCCGAGCGGCGCGGGCCGGCGGAGCTGCTCGTCAACGTCGCTCCGCTTTTCCTGCTGATCGCCGGCGGCTTCGCTTTCAGCAGCGGGTCGCAGCAGCCCTTCTTCACCGCTACGCTCGGTCTTATCCTTCTCTTCGTCGTCGCGGTGGCGCTCCACGCCGAGATGTACCGGCTGCGGCCCGAGGCGGGCCACCTCACGACATTCTATCTCGCCATGGCCGTCGGCGGCGTGCTCGGCGGAATCTTCTGCGCGATCCTGGCGCCGACTTTGTTCGACTGGGCCTATGAGCATCCGCTTCTGATCGTCGCCGCCGGATTGCTCGTTCCGCAGGCGCCTTTCGTGCCCTGGGCGCCGCGGCTGTCGGCGCTGGCGCGCTGGATCATGGTCGGAATCGCCATCCTCCTCTCGCTGCTCGTCGACCTCAGGCTGCCGCCGTTCGGCACCGATGGGCTGGCGTTGATCGGCAGCGTCGTCATCTCGATCGTCGCCTTGCACTTCGCCGGGTGGCGCTTCGCCTTCGCGATCGGGCTCGCGGCCCTGATGATGAGCTATGGCGGCTGGGACAAGGTGAAGGAAAGCCGGGCGGGCATCCGCACCCGCTCCTATTTCGGCGTCTATACCGTCAACCTCCGCCGCCATCCGCCGTCGCGGGAGCTGACCCACGGCACCACGCTCCACGGGGTCCAGAACCTGACGCCGGGACAGGAGATCCAGCCGACCACCTATTACGGCCGGCGTTCGGGGATCGGCCATGCCCTGGCCTCGCTGCCCCTCTTCCATCCCAAAGCTTCGGTCGGAGTCGTCGGCCTCGGCTCCGGCACGCTCTCCTGCTACCGTCAGGCGGGCCAGGACTGGCGCTTCTTCGAGATCGATCCCGCGATCGTCCGCATCGCCAGCGACCCGGCGCGCTTCTCCTTCCTCTCCCGCTGTGCGCCCGATGCGAAAATCGTCCTCGGCGACGCTCGGCTAAGGCTGGCGCGCGAGCCCGCCGGCCGGCTCGACCTGCTCGCCGTCGACGCCTTCTCGTCGGACGCCATTCCCATCCACCTGCTCACCCGGGAAGCGCTGCAGGTCTACGCCCGCGCGATGAAGCCGGACGGGCTTCTCCTCATCCATATCTCCAACCGCTATCTCGACCTCCAGCCCGTCCTCGCCCAGGCGGCGAAGCGCGACGGCTGGCAGGCTGCGGTCTTCGAATATCTGCCGACGGCGGAGGAAAGGTCGCGCAACATCGGCATGTCGATCTGGGTGGCGATGACCCGGAAGCCGGAGGCGATGGCCCTGCTGAGAATGGCGAGCGGCGAAGACGCCGCGCTGTGGCGCCCGCTCGCCGGGCGCTCCGACTTCGACGGCTGGACCGACGATTATGCCAGCATCCTGCCGCTGCTCGAGGACTGGCGCGCGTGGCTGCCCGATACGCTGAAGCCGCGATGATCGAGACCCCCCGCCTGGTCCTTCGCGAATGGCGCGAGGAGGATATCGAGCCGTTCGTCCGCGACCTCAACACGCCGCGAGTGATGCGCTGGCTCGGCGGAGTCCGCACGCAAGAGCAGCAAAGGGAGGTGGTTCGCGAGCGCTTCATCGCTTGGCAGGAAAGCCGAGGCTTCACCTTCTGGCTGGCCGAGCGCCGATCCGACGGCGAGTTCCTCGGCCTTTGCGGCCTCAAGATCTCCGACGACGCCGGCAGCCCCGTCGAGGGCCTGCACGAAATCGCCTGGCGCTTCCGCGAGGAGGCCTGGGGGCGGGGCTATGCGAAGGAAGCCGCGACCGCCGCGCTCGATTTCGCCTTCGATCGCCTCGCCGCCGACCGCGTGATCGCTCTGACGGTCGAGGAGAATGCCCCGAGCTGGGGTCTGATGCTCCGCCTCGGAATGAGGCGCCGGCCCGAGCTCGATTATAGCGGCGCGCCGTGGACCGACGGGCGGGTGATCGTCCACGAGATGAGGCGAGAGCAATGGCGAAGCTGATCCCGTTCGGCGGGCGGAGCCCGGTCGTCGACCCCAGCGCCTTCGTGGCGCCCGGCGCCGTCCTGATCGGCGACGTCGAGATCGCCCCGGGGGCCAGCGTCTGGTACAATTGCGTGCTGCGCGGCGACGTCAACCGGATCCGCGTCGGCGCCCGCAGCAACATCCAGGACGGCAGCGTCCTCCACGTCGATTCGCCCCGGCCCGGGCACGAGAGCGGCCAGCCGACGATCATCGGCGAGGACGTGCTGATCGGCCATATGGCGATGGTCCACGGGTGCATCCTCCACGACCGCGCCTTCGTCGGCCTGGGCTCGATCGTCATGGACGGCTGCGAGATCGAGAGCGGCGGGATGCTCGCGGCCGGCGCGCTGCTGACGCCGGGGCGGCGGATAGCGGCCGGCCAGCTCTGGGCGGGGCGCCCGGCCAAATATGTCCGCGACCTCAGCCCCGAGGATCTCGAGGGACAGCAGGCGGGCGTCCGGCACTATGTCGAGCTGGCGAGGCTCCACGCGGCCGCGATCAGCGAGTTCCGAGCCTAGATCGCAGCGCCTTCAGGCGCGCGTCCTGGGCGTCGCTCAGCGCCAGCAGCGCCGCCACGGCCGCCTCCAGCCTCGCCTTGTCCGCCGCACTCAGCCGGCCGGCATTGCTGCGCTCGATCGCCAGCGCGTCGAGCTCGGCGAGGGCCGAGGTCGTCCGCACCCGCGCCGCCTCGACCCGCGAGACGGCCTGCTGGGCCTCTACCCAGCTGTCGCTTCCGGGCGCTCCAGCACGCTCGGTGGCGTTGCTCGCAGCCGGCAGAGCGGCCAGGAAGGCGGCGTCGCCGGCGCGGGCCTCGGCGGCGAGGCGCGCAATCTGTCCGGGCAGCGAGGGATCGTCCGGCTGCCCGAGGGGCACGCGTTCCGGATCCCCTTCGGCATAGGCCTTCTCGCCGGGCCGCGGGGCGAGCGACGGGTAGGGCCCGGGGGCCGCGCAGCCGCCGACGCACGCGCCCAGCGCGACTGCGACAAGGAGGGAACGGGCAGCGGCCATGCCTTTCCCTAGGCGGCGCCCGGGGCTCCGGCAACACCGGCCGGCGGCGGTGCAGGCGGGGTTGCGCGCCGTAGCGGCGCCCCCTATGTCGCCCTCTCCCGCGCGCCCATAGCTCAGCTGGATAGAGCACCAGACTACGAATCTGGGGGTCGGAGGTTCGAATCCTTCTGGGCGCGCCAAATGCCGCCGTTTGCCGCCGCCTGCCGCGCAGAGGCCGGCTAGAGTACGACAGCGTAGCGTGGGCGGCGGCCGGGTGCGGGGCGGGTTTTCATTCCCTTTGACTGAGACCGCTTGCGCCCATTGCAGACACTCGAGCAGCTAGCTGGCAACTTCAGCTAAGGTCCTAATTGCCGACATCCGCCGCGGATACCATTTTGCGCCTGAAAGGACCCAGCAGCTAAATCCGCTTATGCAAGGTCACTTTCGCCGATCCCCAAGACTGCTTGCTCGCGAATAGCGGCCCCGCCTCTCCGGCCAGACGGTAAGTGAGTGAGCAGCAGCGGCAGAGCGATAAGGCCTACCACCCAGTGGATCGCACTCGCCGCCGTCCGCAGTACCTCATTGCCAAGATAGTAGAGGCCCAATGCTGTTGCGCCGAGAAGCAGCAGCGTGGCGATAAGAATGATGCCGCTTTTGCGGTTGCGCTTCGCGTTCCAGCCGCCGGTGATGTGCACCGGGATCATTGCCCCTCCAAGGATCAGGAACGCATAGGCGGCGACGCCGTGCGCGATCAGCGCGATGTGCTGGGCCGGGTGATGTTCGGGCCCGAACTCGCCTGCAACCCGGACGAACCAGTCGAGCGCCAGCCAGGCGAGGCCGGTCGCGAACAGCAGGGCGAAACCGATATACACGGCCCATTCCTGCGAGCGTGGGAGGCGGCCGGGACGGCGACGCGCGCTCATGCCAGCGCCATTTCCGGCGCGTTGATCGACTCGACCTCGCCACCGCGCGTCACCGCAAGCGCACGAACGCCCGGTCCGCCGAACGACAGAACAGCGTTGCCCCGCATCCAGGCGATCTTGGTCAGCGCGTCCGCATCGCACGCGGTGGGCGCAACTACCGAGACCGACGTCCACCAGTCATTGGGCCCGCCGAGGTGATCGAAACCGAGCCCTTCGCCGGCGGGCAGCCCGCCGCTTGTCGCCATGGCTTCATCGGCGATTCGCACCTGGGCGACTGGTCGACGGCTCATCGGTTCGACGATCCTGACAGGCCAGACCTCGGGCCCGAAACCCCGGATATCGCCGCCGGCGTTGACCAGGCCGCGCTCGCAGCCGGCGCTGCGCAGCGCAACCACGGCGCGATCAACCGCGAAACCCTTGGCAATCCCGCCAAGATCGACGCAGCCGGACATGTCCAGCCGCACGGAACGGCCCTGGAGCTTAAGGCACCTCCAGCTGGTTGCGGCCGGTCCCGGCTGGTCGGCGTGTAGCGGAATGAAGCCGTGCTCGACGGCGGCTTTTCCGGCCCGAACCGGATCAAAGGCGCCACCGCTCTCCCTCGCCCAGAACAGCGCCCGTTCGAGCAGGCTGGCGGTCTCGGGATGGACCTGCACCGGCTGCAAATGCGCAAAGCGGTTGATGCGCGACAAATCGCTCTCGGGCTCGTGCGCGCTCATCAGGCGATGCACCTGCGCCACGGCATCGAACACCCGCTCGATCGCGTCTTCGCGATCAGCCGTGACTTCGACAAAGGTGCCGAGCAGCGGCCGGCAGCGCCTAAGCATTCCGGAGTAGCAACTGGTAGGTGATAAGCAGACGGCGAATCCCGTCAGTCACATGGCGGCTCGACAGGGTAGCGCCGGAGATATTCTTGATGTCTTTGCCAAGCTGCACGCTCGAACCGAACCGCTTGCCGACGAACTGCCGGCGCCAGGCCGGGTTGCGGATTTCTCCGCCATAGGTCTCGCGATACTCGAGAATTTCCACGCTTTTTACCGTGCCGTCGGGGGAGAGCGCCACGGCGTAGGTGATCATCTCATGCTTGCCGAGCACGCGATCCACGATGAACCAGCCGGTGCGCGCACCACCTGAGCGGACTTCCCAAATACGCTGCGTCTTTTCGAAAATGCCAACGCCTGAGGCCTTAGCGATCGCCTTGCGTTGCTCGGGTGTAAAAGTCAGCGGGTGCGCAACAAACGACGCTCCGGGGAACATCGTCTGCTGCGCCGCCTGGATGTCGAGGTAGACGGTTGCAGAAGCAGGCACAGCGGCCGCGGCCACGGCCACTGCCGCGACCGGGATGAGGGTGAACCAATCTGCGCCTGCCTTGCTCATTGACTTCCCTCAGAAGTTGTAGCCGATCTTCAGGCGCAGCTCGCGCTTCTCATACTCGTCGAGTGCACGGCTCCCGCCTGGGCTCGGCGAACCGAACAGCTGCGGCTGGTACGACAGCGTCGCCCACCACCTCTTGCCGCCATAGTGGATGGCGGGCCCGGCGAACACAGCGTAGGTCTCGCGGTGCAAGCCTTTGGTCCAGTCGGGGTAGACGCTCGCATAGCGTCCTTCGACGCCGGCGTACCAGCCATTGGCGACGCGGTAGGTGATGCCCGAACTGACTTCCAGCTTCAGCTCCTTTTCCCACTCGACTTCGGTTGCGCCGCTGACCTGGTCGACTTCCTTCTCTTTCTCCCACTCGGGCTCGAAGGTGAGGTTCGCCGCCCAGATGAGCCGGTCGTCCAGGAAGTTCTTTTGGAGAAGGGCCTTGAGCTCCAGCTCAATTTCGGTGCCCTTTTCGCCGCCGCCGTGGATCCGCGACCAGGCCGGCTCGGCATAAAGGGTGAGGCCGAAACCATCCTTGTAGGGGCTGAGGACCTGGTATTTAAACTCCGCGGAGAGCCCCTTCAAAGCGAAATCCCGATCGATCCGCTCCTCATCGTTGCGGATGTGGTGGCTGATGAGATTCGCGTAACCGGCAACGCTGAAACGGTCGGTGACGCCGTGCTCCAGCTCCAGCCGGTAATCCTGCGCGTCGAAATGGCCGTCCGCCTTGCCGCGGCGGTCCGTCGCCCAGAACTCCGCTTCGGTCTGCCCCTTTCCGAGCAATTCGGCGCTGTAGGTATAGCCGAAATATTGCTCGTCGGCCTGTGCCGGCGTTGCAAACAATCCTGCCAGGCCAAGGCCCAGCGCCAGCATACGTTTCATCATATCCCCTTTGGTTTGATAACGTTGGCGCTAATGCGAAGCAATCGCAAATGCAACCCGGCAGGCTAAGGCTATTTGGGGATAGGCGGGCAATGCAGGTGCGTGAGCTCTCTACGCAAACCAGCGATCGAGGTTTGATGGCAGCTTACGGCCAGTATCAGCCGTCGAAGCGCCTAGGGCGCATTCCGTCGGTGAAGGGCGGCGTTTGAAAGCTTCAGAGCGGCGCTAGAGTAGTGCGAAAGGCGACTCATATTCGTCACGTTTATCCAGCGCGGGGCGCCATTTCCTTCGTCAGCCCGCCAGCCCCTTCTCGAATGCGCCGTCGATGAGGATGAAGGCGATCCGGCACGGCCGGTCCGAGCGGTTGGCCCAGGCGTGGCTGGTGCCGCGCTGGACGACGATCTCGCCGGCCCGGACGATGGTCTCGGCCTCGTCGAGGATCAGGGTGACCTCGCCGTCGAGGACGATGCCGTAGTCGATCGTCTCGGTTCGGTGCATGAGCGGGTGGCGAGGATTTTCCGGCAGAACATGGCCGGCGCCGATCGCCTCGAACAGCGCCGTCACCGCCTCCCGGGGCAAAGCCTCGACCGTGCCGTCGTCGGGCGGGATGTCGAGGATGCGGATGCGGGTGCCTGCGCGCGGGGGCAGCAGGCTGACACCCGGCTCGGCGGGCTCGCCCGAGGCGCGGTCGATCGGGGCGGGAGTCGCGCGCGTGTGCCAGATTTCGTGGAAGGTCGTGCCGCTCTCCCCGCCCAGGGTGACGACGCGGGCCGGCCGTCCGTCCTCCTGGACGACCGAGCGGCCCTGCGCGTCGTGGCCGGTGACGATGCGGCGAACCGGGCGGTCCATCTCTTCCTCGCTGTGTTTCCGGTCGGTGCGACAAAGGAACCAGGGTTGCAAGCATCGCCTTGCGCTGCGCGCGGCGATGGACGACGCGCGTGGAGTGGCTAACCCGCGACCGAGCCCGTGTCCCTGATTCCGCGTCCGCTGGTGCGGTTCGGCGCCCGGCTGGTCCACGCGCTGCCGCGCCGCGACCCGTCGGCGGAGGGAGTGCATGCCATAGCGGTGACGCTGCGGGGCACGATCGTGCTGGTCCGCCTCACCTATGTCGATGGGTGGCGCCTCCCCGGCGGCGGGCGAAAACGAGGAGAGGACGCGCTCGACGGCACATTGCGGGAGCTGCGCGAGGAGATCGGGCTCAGCGCCTTCGCCTCCGCCGAGCGGCTCGAGGATTCGCTCGGCTCGGCGCTCTTTCTTATCCGGGGCGTCGAATATCAGCCGCGGCGGACGTGGGAAGTGGAGGAGGTGCGCGAGTTCGACCCCGCGGACCTCGAAGGCGCGGCGGGGTGGACCGTGGCGGTGATCGAACGCTTCCGGGAGCGGATCTAGCCGCCCACGCGCTCGGGCTTGCCCTTGCGGCTGGTCGAGGCGAACTCCTCGAGCTGCTTCTCGCTCATCGATTCCGCCATATGCTTCGAGGCGCCCTTGAGCTTGCTCTTGGGCGTGTCCCCGCGCTTGGCGGAGAGGGCCGCTCCGGCCGCCTTTTGCTGCGCTTTCGATTTGGCAGGCATCGATCGTCTCCCTAAGGGTCGCTGCGGTGACGAACCCGCGGCCGGCGGGCGCGGTTCCGGTTCGAAGGGAGCGAGAATGGACGAGATCGAGTGGTGGGAGTTCGAGAGCCGAGCGGAGCTCGCCGCCCAGGCTGCCGGCGACATAGGCTTCGTCGTCGAGAGCGCGATCGAGGCCCATGGCGGAGCCCGCGTCGCGATCGCTGCGGCCGAGGTGCCCGAAGCCCTGCTCGCCGCGCTCGTCCGGAACAAGGCGGTCGACTGGGCCAAGGTGACGCTGATTCCGACCGACGACCGCCTCGTGCCGCTCGACGACGGCAAGAGCGCCTATCGCCGGCTGCAGGGTATGTTGGAGGCCGCGGGCGCCGAGATCGTCTCGCTGGTCGACGAGGCGGCGCTCGGCGACGTGCGCGAGGCCGGACGCCTCGCCGACGCTCGGCTGTCCCTGCTCAACTGGCCGCTCGATCTTGCCTGCCTCGCGGTCGGGGATGACGGCCATACGGCGGCGATGCTGCCCGGGCCCGATCTCGACGCGGCGCTCGCCGGCCCGCGCGAACGGCGCGCGGTCGGCCTGCGTCCCGAAGGCGGGGAGCCGCGCGTGACTCTGACGGCGGCGGCCTTCGCTTCCGCGCGCGCGGTGATGCTCGTTCTGGAAGGCAGCCGGGCGCGGCAGGTATTGGAGCAGGCGATCAGGGAAGGCCCGCTCTCCTCGAAGCCGGTCGGTCGGCTGCTCTCGGCGATCGACGCTCCCGTCGACATCTTCTGGAGCGCCGGGCAAGGCTGAGCTTTGCGCGCCGCGGCGGCTCCGTTATGCTCACCGCTGAACGGCGGGGGCTTGGCGGGGTGGCGACGGCATCCGGAAACAAAGCGTGGACCGCCGCTCTGCCGGGCCTGCCGGAGCGGGTGCCCGACTTCGGGCCCAAAGGCCTGCTGCTTTTTCGGCTGATCTGGTTCCCCGCCTTTCTGCTTGCGGTGGCGGGCCCGCTGGCTGGGACCTGGTACAGGCTGACCGCGCCTTCCCAGAACAGCGCCCTGGTCGCGGGCAGCCGCGCCGGCCTGGCGCTCGCCGAGCAGGACCTGACCCGCGTCCGTTACCCCGTCGGCCCGGCCGCGGCGGGGCTCGGCATCCGGCCGGGCGACGATATCGTCGCGGTGGATTCGATCCCGGTCTCGGCGGCCGTGCCGATGCCGGGCACCGCCGCGGCCCGGCTCGGCAAGGCGACCGAGGCCGACCTCGCTCTGTTCGGGGACCTGCTCTACGGCGCGGAGAGCCGCGACGTACAGCTTACTCTGCGCGGCCGCGACGGACGCACCCGCGACGTCGTCGTGACGACGGGGGAGGGCCATGTCGAGGCGGGAGCCCGCGCGCTCGGCATTCCGCCCCGCCTGCTCGCCGCCGCAGACCTGCTCCACCTCCTGACCTATCCGTTCCTGCTGGTCTCCGCCTGGGTGCTCTACCGGCGCAAGATCCACGACGTGGTGAGCTCGCTCCTGTCGCTTGCGATCCTGCTGACGCTCGGCGCGGAGCAGCCCTCGGCGGCGTTCCTCGAACTGGTGGCGCACGTCCCCCCGCAGGTTCACCGGCTGCTCTACGACCTCGGCAACGTCCTGCTGCTGGCGGCCGTCATGCTCTTCCCGCACGGGCGCTTGGCGCCTCGGCCGATCCTCGCGGCGATCGCGACCCTGCCGGTCCTGTTCCTCCTCCAAGGCGACACGTACCGGACCGTCTTCATGGCCTATATGGGGGCGAGCGTCGTCGCTTTGGTCTGGCGCCTGCGCACGACGCCGCAGGGCGAAGAGCGCCAGCAGCTCAAATGGGCTTTGTTCGGCTTTTCCGGCTACGCGGTCTTCCTGACCGCCGCGCTCGCCGCGGACATGGCGAAGCTCCAGGCGGGATCGCTGTCCGGCCAGCTCGCTCTCGAGGTCTTCGCCGGCTTCGCCTTCGGCCTTGCTTTCCTGCTCCTCCAGCTCGGCCTGCTCGTCGCCTTGATGCGGTACCGGCTCTACGACGCCGAGACGGTGATCACGCGATCGGCCTCGGTCGCCGTGATCACGCTCGCCCTCGCCGGCATCTTCGCGGCGACGATGGAAGGGGTGAAGATGGTCGTGCAGAACGCCTTCGGGCAGAGCGCGAGCAACACCGCCGCCATCGTCGGCGCGGCAGTCTCCACCGTCCTCGTCAACCCGATCTACGAGCGGGCCCAGGCCTGGGCCGAACGGCGCTTCCACCGGCGCCTCGTCGAACTGCGCAGCGACCTTCCGGACTGCCTGCGCGATCTTCGGCATGTCGCGACCCTGCCGGAGCTCCTCAAGGAGGTGCTCGACCGAATCCAGGCCGGCGTGCGCCCCTCTCGCATCGCGGCCCTGGTCGGCGGGCGCGTCGTCGAGCGTCGCGGCGACTGGGGCGAGGAGGCCGAGGCGGCGGTGCCGGCGGCGACGAGCGGGCTGGCGGGCAAGGACGGCATCCTCACCGGCAATCCCTGCTTCCCGATCCGGGTGCCGCTGCGGATCGAGGACGGCAGCGCGATCGGCTGCATCCTCGTCGGCCCCCGCCCGGACCGCTCGCGACTCGCCGGGGCCGAGGCCGACGCGCTCACCGAGATCGCTCGCCCGGTCGCCGGAGCGCTGCGCGTCGTTCTGGCGAGGGAGGCGCGCGAAAAGCGGATAGACGAGGCCCTGGCCGCGCAGCAGCGCCGGCTCGACGCGGTCGCGGCGCGGGTGGCGATTGACCCCGAGAGGCCGCAGGGATAGTCTCCACCTTCGCTTCGAGCGGGGGAAGTCATTGATGATACGCGTTCTTCTCGTGTCCGCATCGCTGTTGCTGATGCCTGTGGCCGCGGTCGCGCCACTTCACGCCAAGGAAAAGCCGGCCGCCGGCAAGTGCGAGGAGGGCAAGGCCAAGAAGCGCCGCAACTCGCTCTTCGGCAACGTCGTCGGCAATGTCGCGTCCAACGTCGTCGGCCGGACGGGGCTCGGCTCGATCGGCGGAATCTCGCTGCCCACCTCGACCCTGCTCTCCGAGGCGATCCTGAAGCTGCTCGACTGCAAGGAGCAGCAGCAGGCGGCCAACGCCACGAACGAAGCCGTCCGCGGCGGCGTCGGTACGACCTCTTCCTGGGAGAGCGAGACGCGGCCCGGTGTTGCGGGTTCGTCGAGCGTCACCGGCCAAAACAGGCTCGCCGACGGTGCGCAATGCTATACGGTGACGGACGTGGTCATCGTCGACGGCGAGGAGACGCGCGCCGAAAAGCGGATGTGCCGCAAGCCGGGCGAAAGCGCCTACGTCCGGGTCTGACGATGCGCCGGCTCGCATCACTGGCGGTTTCGATCGCGATCCTTGCCGGCGATCCCGCGCTCGGCCAGGCGGCGATGGATCTCGACAACCCCACATGCCCGAAGGGTCCGAACTGGTCGACCTACCGGCAGATGCGCTTCACCCCCGAAGTGATCGAGGGCGTCAAGGTCCTCCGCGCCGAAGGCATGATCGACGAAGGCGCGCCCGACCGGCTCAAGGCGGCGCTGGAGGCGAATCCCGACGTCCAGGAGATATGGGTGCGCTCGCCGGGCGGCGTCGCGCGCGCGGGGAACGAGGCGGGCAGGGTGATCCGGCCGACCGCCATTCCCACGCGCATCCCGAAGGGCTGGGCCTGCTTCTCGGCCTGCAACTTCCTCTTCATGGGCGGTGCCCTCCGCTTCGTCGACGAGGGCGGCCTCTTCATCGTCCACATGTTCACCCATGCTTCGGACCGGGAGGCGATCAGCCAGCAGGTGGCCGGCGATGCCGACAAGGCCGCGGCGGTCATCGGGTCCGTCGAGCAGGATTCGGCTCTGCTCGCCAGCGAGGACAACGATTTCCTGATCCGCATGGGGCTGTCCCGCAAGCTCCTCACCGACGTCATGTACAAGCAGAAGGCGATCGCCGAGCAGGGCGGGGATCGCTCCACCCGCCGCTGCCTGACGCGGGACGAAGCCATCCTCTACAATGTCGCCAATGCCCGCTGAGAAGGAACGAGCCATGAAGCGCCATTCCCGCCTCCTGCTCTGTGCCGCTGCGCTGGCGGGTCTCGCCGCCGGCGGCGCCGAGGCCGCGCCACTGGTGGTCCGTTCGGCCGGCCCCTCGGCCAAATCCTTTCCGCCCGGGCGCGTGCTCCCCGACAAGGCGCCGGTCGCCCTGAAGGCCGGCGACATGGTGACGGTGCTGTTGCCCGGCGGCAGCCGCGTCCTGCGCGGACCCGGAACGTTCACGGTCGGCGGTGGCGCATCGGCGGCGAGCTTCAATCCGCGCGGGCGCTTCGGCGCGATGCGCGCCGGCGAGGTTCCGATGAGCCCGAGCCTGTGGGACGTCGACGTCTCGCAGAGCGGCAGAGTCTGCCTGGCCGACCTCAAGGCCGTGACCCTCTGGCGCCCCGAGAAGGATGAAGCGGTCACGGTCACGATCGCGGGCCCGGGCGCGGCTGAGCGCAAGGTCGAGTGGGCGGGGGGCAAGGATATCCTCGCCTGGCCGGCGGCCGTGCCGATCGACGAAGGCACGGAATATCGAGTCTCGTGGACCGGCAACGACGACCCGACCAAACTGAGCTTCGTCGCCTTGCCCACGGTGCCGGAGGACCGCCCCGGCCTCGCCAAGGCGCTGATCGACCGTCAGTGCCAGTCGCAGTTCGACCTGCTCATCGATACGAGCCCGTCGGCGGAGCCATGAGCGCCTCGAGGCCGAGAGCCTCGTAGAGCCGCGCCCGCGCCGTCTCGAGCCGGGTCCAGAGATCGGGCGTCAGGAGGTCCGCGGGCTCGATCCGTTCGGGCCATTCGGCCGCGACGACATCAGCGATGCGATCGAGTTTCGGCTCGTCGGCGAGGAAGCGCGGGTCGATCGTCTCCGGATCGGCGACGACGCGCAGGCGGAGGCAGGCGGGGCCGCCGCCATTGGCCATGGACTGGCGGACGTCGACGAGGAAGAGCTGGCGGATCGGGCCGTTGCCGGCGACCATCTCCTGCAGGAAGGCCCAGACCGATGGCGTCTCGCGCGCTTCCTCCGGGAGGATGAGCGCCATGCCGCCGGTCGGCAGCGTGACGAGCTGGGCGTTGAAGAGGTAGCTCGCGATCGCCTCCTCGAGGCTGACGGCGCTCGCCGGGACTTCGACGATCTCCGCCTCGGGAAGGCGGCTCTTCACCTCGGCGTAGAATTGCTCGCGGCCGCAAAACGCCTGCTCGTGGGCGAAGAGGACATTCTCGTTGGCGACGGCGACGACGTCGTTGTGGAAGGCGCCGGCGGCGATCGCTTCCTCCGCCTGGCAGACGAAGAGCGTGCGCTCCGGGTCGAGGCCGTGGCGGCGCGCGACGGCGCGGCCGGCTTGCTCGTGCTGGCGAACCGGGAAGGCGCCGCCGCGCGCGCCGTAGACGAATATCTCAAGTCCGCGTTCGGCGTGGCTTGCGGCGAGGCGCATATGGTTGGCCGCGCCTTCGTCCCCGAAGCTCGGCGGGACGGGCGGATGGACGGCGAAGGCCGTCTCGTCGGCGAAGGCTAGGCGAAGCTGGGCCAGGGTCTCGGGCCATTCGTGGCTGCGGTGCGGCATGGTGCGCAAATTGGCGACGCTGAGGTGGCAGCGGCCGTCGGCGCAGTCCGCGGGCGGGGAAACTGTGGCGGCGTTGGCGGCCCACATCGCCGAAGCCGAGAAGGCGGCGGGGCGAAGTGCGGCGGGAACCTGCTCGAGGGTAGCGCCGAGCTCGGCCAGCCAGGCGCGGTTGGGGCGCAGGTGCGGCAGAAGCAGGCCCTGGGCCAGGCCGAGCCCGAGATTGTGGCGCATCTTGGCAAGGCCCTGCAGCGCTGCGGCGCGAGGATGCGAGACGAGGCCCTTGTTGGCCCCCGAGGCGAGGTTGCCGAGGCTGAGGCCGGAATAATTGTGGCTCGGCCCGATGATTCCGTCGAAGTTGATCTCGCGGACCGGCATCAGCGCCCCATGGCGAGGATCGAATCGCCGCGGCGCGCCCCGAGCGCCTCGGCGGTCTCGCGGCCGATCGTCGCGCGCTCCTCGGAGTCGGTCGCGACGTTGCCGCAGCAGGCCGCGAATTCCCGAAGCCGGCCGCGGGCGAGGAGGAGGTTGGGACCCTCGACGGCGCCGCCCGCGATCTCCGCGACGACGAGCTCGCGCGATTCGCGGACGGTGCGGATCTGGTCGGTCGGCGCCGTCATCGTCGGGCCGCCGTCGAATATGTCGATGTAGCAGTCGAACGCGAACCCCTCCTTCTCCAGCATCCGCATCGCCGCCCGGCCGGAAGGGTGGGGCATGCCCATCACGTTGCGCGCGCTTTCGGGCAGCATCGCCGTGTAGATCGGGGTCTTGGGCATCAGGTCGGCGATGAACTGCGTCCCGTGCGAGGCGTTGAATTCGTCCGCCTCCTGGAACGGCATGTCGAAAAAGCGCCCGGCGATCGCATCCCAGAAAGGCGACCCGCCGCTCTCGTCCATCACGCCGCGAAGCTCCGCAAGCACGCGCTTGGCGAAGCGTTCGCGGTGGAGCTTGATGAAGAGGTAGCGGCTGCGCGCGAGCAGCATGCCGAGGCCCCCGGCCCGCTCCCCGGGATGGAGGAACAGGCCGCCGACCTCCGACGAGCCCTCGAGGTCCGTCGTGAGGCTCAGCATGCCGTTGCGGAAAGTCTTGTCGAGCGCCTTCGAGGTCTGGGTGAGGGTGCCGATCCGGTAGGAGTAGAAAGGGTGCTCGGTGCCGACCGTGCCGAACACCTGGCAAGTTCCGCGGACCTGGCCCGTCTCGAGATTCTCGAGGACGAACAGGAAGAGGTCGTCGCCGGGCTCGGTGGCCTCGGACGCGAAGGCCTTTTCGGAGCGGAGCAGCTTCCCGACCAGCGCGCCGCGGTCGGGAGGCAGGTTGGTGAAGCCGCCGCCGGTCAGCTTGGCCATCTCGTAGATGGACTGAAAATCGTCGTTCCGGGCCGGGCGGACGCGGTGGGTCACAGAGCTTCCCCCCCGGCGAGGCGCATGATGGTCAGCGTCGAGAGCCGGGCGCGCTCCGCAAGGCTGTCGACGAGAAGATATTCCTCGGCCGAGTGGATGGCGCCGCCGCGCACGCCCATCGTGTCGACGACGGGGACGCCGCAGGCGGCGATATTGTTGCCGTCGCAGACCCCGCCCGTGTCGCGCCAGCCTATGTCCTGGCCGAGATCCGCGCCGCAGCGGCGAACCAGCTCGAACAGCCTCTCCGCCTCGGTCGTCATCGGCTTGGGCGGCCGTCCCCAGCCGCCGTGGACGGCGATGGCAAGGTCGTGCTTCGCCGCGGTTTCGGCGACCGCGGCCTCCAGGGCGGTCTGCGCGCGGGCCTGGTCGGCGGGCGTGGCGGGGCGCATGTTGACGCGCAGAACGGCGCGGTCGGGGACGACGTTGTTCGGACCGCCCCCGTCGATCCGCGCCGGGTTGACGCTGAGTCCCGGGGCCTTCGCTTCCGACAGGCGCAGGGCGAGTTCGGCGGCGGCGAGGATCGCGTTGCGACCTTCCTCGGGATTACGGCCGGCATGGGCGCTGCGACCGCGCACGGCGAGCGAGAAATTGCCGCTGCCGGGACGCGCGCCGGCGAGGGTGCCGTCGGGGAGCGCGGACGGTTCGTAGGTGAGCGCGGCCAGCTTCCCGCGCGCGGCGCGCGCAATCAGCGGCGCGGAGCCGGGCGAGCCGACCTCCTCGTCCGAGTTGATCACCACCTCGTAGCCGAGCCGCGGCGCGAGCGGCGACGCCTCCACCGCCTTCAGCGCCGCGAGCATGACGGCGAGTCCGCCTTTCATGTCGGCGACGCCCGGCCCGCGCAGGACGCGCGAGCCCAGCCATTCGAGCCGCTGGAACGGGTGATCGGCGCCGTAGACCGTGTCCATATGGCCGGTAAGGAGGATCTGGACCGGCGCTTCCGGCCGCACGGCGAGGTGCAGGTTGCGGCCGTGGAGCAGAGGCGCCGCCGATCCGTCCGCGCCGACCGCTTCCGCGGGCGCCGGGTCCTCGAGCGCGATCCGGCCGGGCAGGACGGAGAATGCGTCGGCGAGGGCTCCGGCCATGTGGGCGAGGCCGTCGAGGTTGCGCGAGCCGCTGTTGACCCGAGCCCAGGTCTCGACCTGGCCGAGCATCGGCTCACCGCCGGCCCGCTCCGCCGCCGCCGCTTCGTCGCTGTCGAGACCCCGCATGGAAGGAGGCTCTAGCCGCCTGCCGGCCTCGAAGCCAAGGCTGGAAGGCGTTGAGCACATCCTCGTAGAGCTTGCGCTTGAACGGGACGATGATGTCGGGGAGCGTCGCGGGATCGACCCATTTCCACGCCTTGAACTCGGGATGATCGCCGTCGAGCTTCACCTCCTCGTCCTCGCCGAGGAAGCGGCAGAGAAACCAGCTCTGCCTCTGGCCGCGCCACTGACCTTGCCAGAGCTTGCCGACGAGCTCGTGCGGCAGGTCGTAGCTGAGCTCGATCGGGCAGCGCGCGACGATCTCGACGCGGTGGGCCGGAATGCCGGTCTCCTCCTCCAGCTCCCGAAGCGCGCCGGCCTGCGGATCCTCGCCCTCGTCGAGCCCGCCCTGCGGCATCTGCCAGGCGTCGCTCGGGCTATCGAGGCGCTGAGCGACGAAGACCTTGCCCTCGCGGTTGAGCAGCATGATCCCGGCGCCGGGCCGGTAGGGGAGGGCAGGGGCGGTGGTCACGGGCAACCCGCCGATGGCGTGTCTGTCCGCAAACTTCCCTTCATGCCGGACTTGATCCGGCATCCATCTTCTTGCGGTGGCGCTTCAGAGAAGGTGGACCCCGAATCAAGTCCGGGGTGACGCTTTGTTCGGAAAGTCATTCCTGTGCCTCCGCAAGCATCAGCTTCAGCGCGTCGACGCAGCCGGCGAGATCGTCGTTGGTCGACGGTATCGCCTTCCTGAGATTGATGCAGCCGTGGATATTGCCCTTCGCCTCGCGGAACAGGGTGGGGACGCCGGCCTGGATGCAGGCGGCCGCATAGGCGCGGCCCTGGTCGCGGATCGGGTCGAGGCTGGCGGTGAGGACGAGGGTCGGCGGCATCCCGGCCTGGCTCTTCAGCAGGGGCGAATAGCGCCAGTCCGCCTTGTCCGGGCGGTAGCAATTGTCGAACCAGCGCATGCCGTCGCGGGTGAGGAGATAGCCTTCGCCGAAATCCTCGAACGAGGGATAGCCTTTGGCGGGGTCGGCGGCGGGATAGATGGGCCATTGCGCGACGACCGGAACGGCGGCGGGCTCGTCCCGCAGCGCGAGGCCGACGACGATCGCGAAATTGCCGCCGGCGCTGTCGCCCGCCGTGACCAGACCGGTGACCTTCCGCCCGAGCTCCGCGGGGCTCGCCGCGGCCCAGCGCGCCGCCGCGATGCAGTCTTCGGCACCGGCCGGGAAGGGCTGCTCGGGGGCGAGGCGATAGTCGACGGCGAGCACGGGCAGATCGAGGCGGCGGGCCATCTCGGCGCAGAACGGCTCGTGCGTATCCAGATCACCCATGACGAACCCGCCGCCGTGCAAGAACAGGAGCAGCGGCCCGGCCGAGCGCTCTTCGCGCGCGTCGTAGAGGCGAAGTCCGATCTCTCCGGCCGGACCGGGGCAGCTGAGGTCCCGTATCAATGCGAGCTCGCCCGTCTCCGCGTCGGCGACGTGGCGCGACTTGCGCATCATCTCGCGCGCTTCTTCGGGCCCGACCTCGTGGCTGCGCGGCCCGGGCAGGCTGTTGAGGAAATCGAGGAAGGCCCGCACGTCGGGTCGCACATAGGGGTCGGGCAAGGCGGGCTCCTTCGCGTGCGGCTGGATTAGAGTGCCCGGGAGCCCTCGTCCACGCCGCGCGAATATCTCCCTTGGGCCGCGCCGCCGCAGCGGATAGAAGGGCGGCGACCGACAGCCCCAGGACCCCCGAATGGCGAGCGCCACCCACCTCCTCACGCCCGAAGAAGCCGGCGCCCATCCGGCGCTGGAGGCGGTCGTCGTGCGCTTCGCCGGGGACAGCGGCGACGGCATGCAGCTGACCGGCGGCCAGTTCACTTTGTCGACCGCGCTCGCCGGCAACGACCTCGCCACCTTTCCCGATTTCCCGGCCGAGATCCGCGCGCCGCAGGGGACCACGTTCGGCGTCTCGGCCTTCCAGATCAATTTCGGCTCGGCGGCGATCGAGACGGCAGGCGACGCGCCGGACGTGCTCGTCGCGATGAATCCGGCCGCGCTCAAGGTGAACGTCGACGACCTGAAGCCCGGCGGCCTGATCATCGCCGACGAAGGCGAGTTCGGCGCCAGGAACCTCGCCAAGGCGGGCTACGAGGCGAATCCGCTCGAGGACGGATCGCTCGGCCGCTGGCAGGTGATCCGCTTCAACATCTCCCAGCTGACGCTCGACGCGGTGAAGCCTTTCGGCCTTGGCAACAAGGAGGCGCTCCGCTGCAAGAACATGTGGACGCTCGGCCTCGCGCTCTGGATGTTCGACCGCGACCGCCAGCCGATCGAGGATTGGCTCAAGGCCAAGTTCGCCAAGGCGCCCGAGCTGGCCGAGGCCAATATCGCCGCGCTGAGCGCGGGCCACGCCTTTGGCGAGACGGCCGAGATCGGCGGTCAGATCCCGCAGCACCATATCGCGCCGGCGCCGGCCGAGCCCGGCCTGTACCGGACCGTGACGGGCGCGGAAGCCATCTCGATCGGCCTCGTCGCCGGCGCGAAGCTGGCCGGGCTGAAGATGTTCTTCGGCGGCTATCCGATCACGCCCGCGTCGGCGATCCTCCACCATCTCTCGCGCCTCAAGGAATATGGCGTCACGACCTTCCAGGCCGAGGACGAGATCGCGGCGATCGGCTCGGCGATCGGGGCGTCCTATGCCGGGAGCCTCGGAGTGACTTCATCGTCGGGGCCCGGCATCGCGCTGAAGATGGAGGCGATCGGCCTCGCCATCATGGCCGAGCTGCCGCTGGTCATCGTCAATTCCCAGCGCGGCGGGCCGTCGACCGGCCTTCCGACCAAGACCGAGCAGTCGGACCTCTACCAGGCCGTCTACGGCCGCAACGCCGACGCGCCGATGCCGGTCATCGCGGCCCGCTCGCCGGCCGACGCCTTCGACTGCGCGATCGAGGCCTGCCGGATCGCGGTCCAGTATATGATGCCCGTCATGCTTCTGACCGACGGCTATATCGCCAATGCCGCCGAGCCGTGGAAAGTGCCCGACATGGGCGAATACGAGCCTTTCCCGGTGGAGTTCTTCGAGGACGCGCCGACCGACGGTGAGGGCTTCAACCCCTACGCGCGGGACGAGAAGCTCGCCCGGATCTGGGTCCGGCCCGGCACCCCCGGCCTCACGCACCGGATCGGCGGCATCGAGAAGAATGTCGGTACCGGCCATATCGATTACTCGCCGGCCAACCACCAGGCGATGACCGACATCCGCGCCGCCAAGGTGCTCGGCGTCGCCGACAGCATTCCCGACCAGGAGATATGCCTGGGCGAAGCGGGCGGGAAGCTCGCGGTGGTCGGCTGGGGCTCGACCTTCGGCCCGATCCACCAGGCTGTCCGCCGCGCGCGGGGCAGGGGCCTCGACGTGGCCCATATCCATCTGCGCCACATCTGGCCGCTGCCAAGAAATCTGGGCGATCTGCTAAGGTCTTACGAGCGGATCATCGTACCGGAGATGAACAAGGGCCAGCTCAAGACGCTGCTGCGCGACCAGTATCTCGTCGACGCCCGGCCGGTGAACAAGGTCTCCGGCCAGCCCTTCAAGATCGCCGAGATCGAAGCGGCGATAGAGGAGGCGTTGGGATGAGGATGCGAGTGCCGAGACCGGCTCCGTTCGCCCTGAGCCTGTCGAAGGGCTTATCTTCTCACGCCGCAAGGGAAGGGAAGGGCTTCGACAAGCTCAGCCCGAACGGTTTTTCCCTGTACCAGCGCCCTGTCCGCCTTAAGGCTCTGCCATGAACGATTTGACCCCCCTCACCGCCAAGGATTTCGCGACCGACCAGGAGGTGCGCTGGTGTCCCGGCTGCGGCGATTATGCCGTGTTGAAGGCGGTGCAGCGGACGATGCCGGAGCTCGGCGTTCGGCCGGAGAACGTCGTCTTCGTGTCCGGCATCGGCTGCTCCAGCCGCTTTCCTTATTATATGGAGACCTATGGCTTTCACACCATCCACGGCCGGGCGCCGACCTTCGCGACCGGGATCAAGCTCGCCAATCCCGAGCTCGACGTCTGGATCATCACCGGCGACGGCGACGCCCTTTCGATCGGCGGCAACCACACGATGCATGTCCTGCGCCGCAACCTCGACTGCCAGATATTGCTTTTCAACAACGAGATATACGGCCTTACGAAGGGCCAATATTCTCCCACCAGCCGGGTCGGCACGCGCTCGCCCTCGACGCCCTTTGGATCGGTCGACCGGCCGGCCAGCCCCTGCGCCTTCGCGCTCGGATCCGGCGCGAGGTTCATCGCCCGCGGCATCGACGTCCACAAGAATCTGCCGGAGGTGCTGAAGGCCGCGCATGCGCATCGCGGCGCCGCGTTCGTCGAGATCTACCAGAATTGCATCGTCTACAATGACGACGTTTTCGCGCCGTTCACCGCCAAGGAGAATGCCGGCAACCAGCTCTGGCTGAAGGCGGGCGAGCCGATGCTGTTCGCCGGCGGCACGAAGGGCATAGCGCTCGACCGCGAGGCGTTGGCGCTGAAGGTGGTCGACGTCGCGGACGGCGGCTGGGAGCCGGCGGGCGTGCTCGTCCACGAGCCGCGCAACCGGTCGGTCGCGCACATGCTCGTCGAGATGCCGTCAGGCCCGTTCCCGACCGCGCTCGGCGTCCTCTACGAGGACCCGGCAGCAACCTTCGAGAGCGACGTCGCCCGACAGAACGAGAAAGCGAGCGCCGGCAAGACGCCCGATCTCCAGGCGCTGGTCTCGAAGGGCCAGAGCTGGATGGTCACCAAGGAGCCGCACGCCATCTGACGTCAGCGTTTGGCCGGCACCGCCGCGGGCTCGGGCACGGACGGAAGCGCCGACGCGGGAGCCGGCAGGGCGGCGGCCGGTGCGGGCAGGGCCTTGCGCTCCCTTCCGCTGGTCAGGCGCTGGCCCGATTTCAGCACCACATAGCATTTGTTGTCCGGCGCGCAGGAGATGATCGAGCCCTTGCGGCTGTCCATCCGAAGGATCTCCCCGCCGGGTGCGGCGACGAGCTGGTAGCGGGGCGGCCCGGGACGTGAATAGATGGCGAGGCCGACGATCGCCGAGCCTATCACCATCCCGGTGACCAGCTTGCCCGACACCCGCTCCAGCGTGTCGGCGAGCGCGCCTTCGCGGCGCGGCTCGTCCATCCTGTCGCTGTCCATAGAAACCCCCTCCTTGGTTTGGCGGCGAGCCTAGCATTGCACCGCGCCGGCCGCGAGCGCTGGCTTCACGGATCGCATTGACGGAGGCGCGAGGTTGGTCAACAACCCCTTTGCGATCAAGGGGGATAGATGCCGAGCCTCGAACTCAGCCACGTCCGCAAGGCCTATGGCACGACGCCCGTGCTCGACGACGTCTCCCTGGCGATGGAGGAGCGTGAGTTCATCGCCTTCCTCGGCCCCTCGGGCTCGGGCAAGTCGACGCTGCTCAGGATCATCGCCGGGCTCGAGACGCTCGACGAGGGCGAGGTCCGGCTCGACGGCGAGCGGATCGACACCCTGCCCCCGGGCCGGCGCGGCGTTGCCATGGTCTTCCAGCATTATGCGCTCTACCCGCATATGAGCGTTGCCGAGAACATGGCCTTCGGCCTTCGCAACATGAAGGTGCCGAAGGCGGAGATCGGCGAGCGGATCGCCGAGGCGGCGCGCATCCTCGAGATCGAGGCGTTCCTGGAGCGCAAGCCCGTCCAGCTCTCCGGCGGCCAGCGCCAGCGCGTCGCGATCGGCCGGGCGATCGTCAAGCACCCCAAGATCTTCCTGCTCGACGAGCCGCTGTCGAACCTCGACGCGGCGCTGCGCCTGCGCACCCGGCTCGAGGTCGCCCAGCTGCGCCAGCGGGTCGAGGCGACCTTCATCATGGTCACCCACGACCAGGCCGAGGCGATGACGCTCGCCGACCGCATCGTCGTCATGAACGACCGCCGCATCCAGCAGGTCGGACCACCGATGGAGATATATGGGCGCCCCGCCAACACCTTCGTGGCGCGCTTCGTCGGCTCGCCGGCCATGACTCTGGCGCCGGTCGAGCTCGTCGCGAGCGAGGGTCCCTATGCCATGGTACGCCTGGGCGACGGATCGGAGGTCGAGACGCGCGTGACTCGCGATCGCCTCCCCGCCGGCGAGGGGTTGCAGCTCGGTCTCAGGCCCGAGAGCGTTTCCGTAGCGCCGGCCGGCGCCGCCACGACCGTGGCCAAGGTTCAGCTCGTCGAGCGGCTCGGCGAGCGATCGCTCGTCTATGCGCACCTCAAGGACGGGCTCCAGATCGTCGCCGAGGACGAGGGCCTCAGCCGGGTCAAGGTCGGCGAGACGGTCGGGCTCAGGATCGACGGCGGCGCGGCGCATCTGTTCGACGCCGGGGGCCTCGGCCACCATGCCGAGGCGGCGGCGTGAACGGCGAGCGGGACTGGCGCGGCCTGCTCTTCGTCGGGCCCTTCCTGTTTCTCTACTCCCTCATCCTCGTCTTTCCCCTGTTCCGGGGGCTGTGGCTGAGCCTCAACCGCGTCGACCTGTTCGGCGACGGCCATTTCATCGGCGCCGGCAATTACGTTCGCCTCGCCCACGACCCCGTCTTCTCGACCGCGCTCGTCAACACGTTCGAGGTCACTTTGATGATCGTGCCGGTGCTGACCGTCCTCTCGCTGCTTCTCGCCTTGGCGCTGAACAATGCCGGGCGCGGCGCGGCCGTGATCCGCGGCATCTTCTTCTCCTCCGCGGTCCTGTCGGTGACGATCGTCACCCTGATCTGGCGCTTCGTCCTCGCTCCCGACGCCGGCCTGCTCGGCGAGCTGTGGAAGGCGCTCGGCTGGCAGCCGCTCGCTTTCCTGAGCGACCCCGGCCTCGTCCTTCCTGCATTGGCCGTGACGACGATCTGGTGGTCGCTCGGCCTGCCGATGTTGCTCTTCCTCGCCGGCCTCCAGCAGATACCCGGCGACATGTACGAAGCCGCGGCGCTCGACAGCGCCAACCGCTGGCGCACTTTCTGGCGGATCACCGTGCCCGCCCTCCGCCGCACGATCGTCCTCGTCGTCATGCTGCAGACCGCCGCGCAGCTGCAGATTTTCGGCCAGGCGCAGCTGCTGACCGGAGGCGGGCCGAGCGGGCGCTCGCGCACCGCCGTCCTCTTCCTGTTCGAGACCGCCTTCGGCCGCTGGGAGCTCGGCTATGCCAGCGCCGCGGCCGAGATGCTGTTCCTGATCATCCTCGCCGTGACGCTCGCCCAATATTGGGCGACCGGCCGTGCCACGGGAGGCCAGGGTGGGCGGTAGGCGCGAACCGTGGTCGCTTCTTCTCCCTCTCCCCTGGGGGGAGAGGGCTGGGGAGAGGGGGCTCGGCGAAAGAGACCTGTACGCAGACGCCGGCCCCCCTCACCCCACCCTCTCCCCGCCGGGGAGAGGGACGAGCTTCAGCGGCTCGACCCTGGTGCCGGAAGCGAGGACCTAGATGGAGCGCGGACGTCTCTCGCCGCTCGGCTGGGCCGCGCTGATCCTCGGCGCGCTGATCATGGTCGCGCCCCTGGTCTGGACGGTGCTGCTGTCGCTGAAGGACAATGCCGAGCTGGTCGGGCACAGCGGCGCCGCGCTGCACGGCCCTTACACGGCCGAGAATTACGCCGCGATCTTCGGCAACAGCTCGACGATGCGCTGGCTTCTCAACAGCGCCGTCGTCGCGCTCGGAACGACGGCCGGCGTCCTCGTCCTCGCCAGCCTCGCCGGCTACGGCTTCTCCTGCCTCGAATTTCCGTTTCGCCGCACCCTGTTCATCCTCGTCCTGCTCGGCCTCGCCGTTCCGAGCCAGGCGATCATCCTGCCGCAGCATCAGCTCTTCGCCTGGCTTCATCTCCACAATAGCTATCCGGGCCTAATTCTGCCGGGCCTGATCGGCCCGTTCGGCGTCTTCTTCATGACCACCTACATGCGGGGCATCCCGCGCGAGCTGGACGAGGCTGCGAAGCTCGACGGGGCGTCGCGCTGGACGATCTTCTGGAAGGTCATCCTGCCGCTGACGATACCGGCGCAGTCGACCCTCGCCGTCTTCACCTTCCTCGGCAGCTGGAACGATTATTGGTGGCCGCTCATCTCGGCGACCCACTCGGACATGTACACGCTGACGGTCGGCCTCGCCGCCGCGCAGATGAACTACGCCCAGACGTCCGGGCTCGGCTTCCTGATGGCGCAGGCCGTCTTCGCCTCGATCCCGATCTTCATCGTCTACATCGTCTTCCAGCGCCAGATCGTCAGCGCCATGGCCGGGACGGCGGTCCGGTGAGAAAGCTGATCGCGGCCCTCGCCGCCGCCCTCGCGCTCGGCTCGTGCAGTGCCAGCGACGACAAGACCCACATCTACCTCCAGCGTTTCTTCGGCGAATGCGGCGCGGAATATGGCGCCAGCGTCGACGTGTCGAAGGCCGAAGGCGAGTGCGGCATCATGACCGCGCTGATCAACCGCTTCAACGCCGAGAATCCCGACGTGAAGATCGACGTCAACGTCGTCGCCTGGCCCGGCTATCCGCAGCTCACCGCGCAGATGGCGGCGCGCGACCCGCCCGACCTCGTCACGATGCACCAGGGCGTCATCTCGGATTATGCCGCCAAGGGGCTGCTCGAGGCTGTCGAGCCTTATCTGGGCGCCAGCGGCGCCGCCGATTTCACGGAGGCGAGCCGGCTCGGCGTGACCATGGGCGGCAAGATCTACGGCCTGCCCTGGGACACGCATGGCGG
>DATAIU010000002.1:0-15499 GCA_036262495.1 Allosphingosinicella sp. | reverse complement strand
GGCGCAGGCGCGCGGCAGCGACAGCGACGTCGTCGCCCGCGCGACGCACGAGCTCGCCGTCACCGACCTCTCGCGGGAGTTGCCGCGCATCCGGGCGCCTCTGACCGTCGTCTACGCGTCGGCGGACGAGACGCGCGCCGCGACCGTCGATGCGACCTACCGCTCGGCCTACGCGCCGCGGCGGGCAACGAAGCTGGTCCGCATCGACCGCAGCGGCCACATGATCATGTATTCCCAGCCCGCGCGCTTCCGGGCGGAGCTCAAGGCGTTTCTGGGGCAACGCCGAAATACTGAGTCAAATCATTGATTTGACTCACCATTCCGGTCCTCGCTTCTGACTTGACTTTCCTCGCTAGATTCAATATCTTAGCCACGCTGGGAGAGCGTCACATTGCTCGTCGGGACTACGGTCCCGCCCGGCGTCCTAACGCCAGCCAGCCTTCGGGCTTTTGACAAGCCCGTAGCCTTCAATTGCTCCGGCGGGGCTTCGTCGGAAGGAGCCTTCGAGCTTCGCAAACCAAGTCTCATCGGATCGCTCAAATTTTCGCCACACCGCGCCTGCCGCCAGATCCGCCAGTTGAATGCCCACGCTTAGGTGCGACGGCTCCAAAAACAGACCTTCGATAAGATTTCCATAGGTTGAGATGAACTCGCCTCTTGAGTGAAGCAGTTTCTGATGGACCTGCCTCAGGAGCTTATCGTCATTGCTTCCACGATGGTCAGCGACGACGATACCATACTGCTTACGCCCGATCTCCCGACTGAGGTCTTGGAGGTGATACTGGAAGCGCTCGGTCACACCTTTGTAGCCTAGGTGGTAGATATCCTGCTGGTCATTCACCGAGGCCATGTCATACGCTGCTGCTGACGAAACGACGCATGCAATTGTGCGGATCGTCCTATTCGTCGCCAGCAGTTTGTATACGTCAGATCGAATTTCATCACGGGCGGCCTGAGACAGAGCCCGCATGGGATTCCGGGCATCATCGTTGGCGGGTGCGAAATAGCGCCATTTGAGCTCTCCTCGGACTCGGTGGCGGATTTTCAGTCCCATCAGGCCGTCACGCAATGCGTGCCAAGTTCCTTCAGGAATGATCACCCCGGCGACGACGAAATAGCGAGGCTCGTCCACACCTGGCTTCGGAGGCGTGCCGGATTCGTCCATGAAAAGCAGATGCATCCGCTGAAGGTAGCCTCGGCGCCTGCTGTTTCCTAGCGGCCTCCCGGAGGCACGAGCACCGTCTCGACGGCTTCCGCAAGCAGCTCCGGATAATCGAGCGTGTAGTGGAGACCCCGGCTCTCCTTGCGGGCGAGGGCTGAGCGAACGATCAGGTCGGACACCTCCACGAGGTTTCTTAGCTCCACCAAGTCCGGCGTCACCCGGAAATGGCCGTAATAATCCTGGGTCTCCTGCTTCAGCAGGTTCACCCGGTTGAGGGCCCGCTCCAGGCGCTTGGTGGTTCGCACGATGCCGACATAATCCCACATGAAGCGCCGGATTTCCTGCCAATTGTGATGGACGACGACTTCCTCGTCGGAATGGGTGACTCGGGTCTCGTCCCAGGGCCGGACCGCGGGCGGCGGCGGCAGGTCCGCCCAGTTGCGGTTGATATGCTCGGCGGCCGCGACTCCGAAGACCAGGCACTCGAGGACGGAGTTGGAGGCGAGGCGGTTGGCGCCGTGGAGCCCCGACATCGTCACTTCGCCCGCGGCATAGAGGCCGGGAAGGTCGGTCCGGCCGTCGAGGTCCACCATCACTCCGCCGCACGTATAATGCGCCGCCGGGACGACCGGGATAGGCTCGCGGGTGATGTCGATGCCGATGTCGGGCTCGGCCAGCCGCCCGGCGATGGTCGGGAAATGCTCGCGGATGAAATCCGGGTCGCGGTGGCTGATGTCGAGATGGACGAAATCGAGCCCGAGCCGCTTCAGCTCATGGTCGATCGCTCGGGCGACGATATCGCGCGGCGCCAGCTCCTCGCGCGGGTCGAAGCGCTTCATGAAGCGGCGGCCCGTCGTCGGTAGCTTCAGCCGGCCGCCCTCTCCCCTCATCGCCTCGGTGATCAGGAAGTTCTTGACGTCATGATGGTAGAGGCAGGTCGGGTGGAACTGGTTCATCTCCATGTTGGCGATACGGCAGCCCGCGCGCCACGCCATCGCGATGCCGTCGCCCGTCGAGCCGCGCGGGTTGGTAGAATAGAGCCAGGCCCGGCTGGCGCCGCCCGAGGCGAGGATCGTCGCCCGCGCGGTGAAGAGCTCGACCGATCCGGTCGCGCGGTTCAGTGCATAGACGCCCCGGACGCCCGGCTCCCCCGAGCCTGCGACCGTGTGGCGCGCGGTGACGAGGTCGATCGCGACCCGGTCGGGTATGAGGCTGATATTGGGATGCGCTGCGGCGGCCCGCTCCATCGCCTGCTGGACCGCCCAGCCCGTCGCGTCGGCGACGTGGACGATACGCCGGTGGCTGTGGCCGCCTTCCCGGGTCAGGTGCCAACCGGCTTCGTCGCCCTTCCTGAAGGGGACGCCGAGCCCGGCCAGCCGCTCGATCGCGGCCGGCGCGCTCTCCACGACGAACTCGACGGCGTCGCGGCGGTTGAGGCCGGCGCCGGCGATCATCGTGTCCTCGATATGGCTCTCGAACGTGTCGCCGCGCTCGAGAACGGCGGCGATGCCGCCCTGCGCGAGCGCGGTGGAGCCCGCCGAAATCGCGCCCTTGGCGAGGACGGCGACCTTCAGCTTCGGGGCGAGGGTCAGAGCCGCGCTGAGGCCGGCGGCCCCCGAGCCGATGACGAGGACGTCGAAACTATGCGCGGCCATCGAGGTCCGAGGCGCGGGTGAGATTGAGGAAGACGTCCTCGAGGTCGGCTTCGCGCGTCGAGACGTCGACGATGCCTAGCCCGTCCCGCTGCAGCGCGGCCAGCACCTCGCCGGCGTTGACCCGGTCCTTTCGGTAGGTGATGGCGAGCGTGCGCGCGCCGTTGAGCTCGATCTTCTCGAAGCAGGAGGCGTCGGGCAGCGCCGCGATGTCGCGGTCGACGGTGACCTCGACCGCCTTCTCGGTCGCCATTCCGACGAGCGTGCGGGTCGTCTCGTTGGCGATGAGGCGGCCGCGGTTGATGATCGCGATGCGGTCGCAAAGCTGCTCGGCCTCCTCGAGATAATGGGTGGTGAGGACAATCGTCACGCCCTGCCGGTTGAGGTCCCGGACATAGGCCCAGAGCTGCTGGCGAAGCTCGATGTCGACGCCCGCCGTCGGCTCGTCCAGGACCAGGATGGGCGGCGAATGGACCATCGCCTTGGCGACGAGCAGGCGACGCTTCATGCCGCCCGAAAGCGTTCGGGCATAGGCCTCGGCCTTGTCCTCCAGTCGGACGGCGCGCAGCAGCTCCTGAGTCCGGCGCCGCTCCTTCGGCACGCCGTAGAGGCCGGCCTGGATCTCGAGCGTCTCGCGCGGCGTGAAAAAAGGATCGAAGACCAGCTCCTGCGGCACGATGCCGATCGAGGCCTTGGCGTTGCGGGGGTGGCGGTCGATGTCGAAACCCCAGATCTCCGCGCTTCCGGCGCTCTTGTTGACGAGGCCGGCGAGGATGTTGATCAAGGTCGACTTGCCGGCGCCGTTCGGCCCGAGCAGGCCGAATATTTTCCCGCGCGGCACGTCGACGCTGACGCCCTCGAGCGCGCGCTTGCCGCCGGCATAGGTCTTTTCGAGGTCGCGGATCGATATAGCGGCGCTCATCGGCCGCCCTTAGCCGCTGCCGTCCCGCCCGCCTAGCGCCGCAGCCAGTGGCGCCGGGCGAACCAGGCGAGGACGGCGACTCCGATAAGGACGCAGAAAGCGACCACGCCCCAGAAGGCCCAGGGCTCGTGGGCGTAAGGTATGCCGGCGACGTTCATGCCGAGCAGCCCGGTAATGAAGGTCAACGGGAGGAAAATGAAGGCGAAGACCGAGATCAGCAGCGAGCGCTGGTCGATATCCTCGGCGCGAAGGTCGGTGAGCTGCTCGTGGAGCAGAGCCGATCGCTCGCGCACCGCCTCCAGCTCCTCCGCCATGCGGGCGAAGCGGTCGGCGGCCTCGCGGATGTGGAGTCGGTCCTCCTCGGCCAGCCACGGGAAATCGAGCTGGGCGAGGGCCTGGAGCGCGTCGCGGTCCGGCGCCACGAAGCGGCGGAAAGCGATCGCTTCCGAGCGAATGCGGGTGATCGCGCCGCGCAGGCGATAGAGGTTGGCCCCGGTGAGCTCGCTTTCGCAATCGTCGAGCTGATCGCCGAGGTCGGCGACCTGCGGGTCCAGCTCGGCGCTGATCGCGCGGGCGAAGGCGGCGACGAGGTCGCCCGGATCGTGCAGGCTGCCGGCCTGCATCTGCGCGACCACCGAGGCGGTCGCGGTCAGCGGCCGGCGGGTTAGCGAATTGACCTTGCCGCCTCGCACCCACATCCGGATCGAGACGAGCCGGTCGCCGATCTCGACGCCCGCGACGGCCGGACCGCGCAGGTTGAGGATCGCGCCTTCCTCGATCCGCTCGCAGCGAGGCCGCGTCTCGGTGGCGACGAGGGCGTTGGCGGCGACCTCCGGTATCCCCTGGCCATCGAGGAGGGACAGGCTGGGGGCGTCCTCGTCGTCGATATGGACCCAGACGAAGCCAGGTCCGGCATAAGCCGCCGCCTCCTCGGCGCTGAGTGCCCGGACCGGCCCATCGCCGGCGAGGAGTGCGGTGCAGCTCACTCCTGGGCGGCGAGCCAGGCGCGGATCGACGGCGCGACGTCCGGCCGTTTCAGGGCGAGGGCGATATTGGCTTTGACGAAGCCGATCTTGTCCCCGCAATCGTGCCGCTCCGCCTCGACCGTGATGCCGTGGAAAGGCTGCTCGCCAATCAGCTTGGCCATGGCGTCGGTGAGCTGGATCTCGCCGCCGGCGCCGCGCTCGGGATTGTCCAGGATCTGCATGACCTCGGGCTGGAGGATGTAGCGCCCGACGACCCCGAGGTTCGAAGGCGCTTCCTCGGGCTTCGGCTTCTCGACGAGGCGGAGCACCTCGGTCAGCCGCCCGTCCCGCGCCCCGGGCGTGACGATCCCGTAGCTCGCGGTCCGATCCTTCGGGACCTCCTCGACACAGAGGATGTTGCCGCCGACCCTTTCGTACGCGGCGACCATCTGCGCGAGGCAGCCGGGGCTTCCGACCATCAGGTCGTCGGGGAGGAGCACGGCGAAGGGCTCGTCGCCGATCACGTCGCGGGCGCACCAGACGGCGTGGCCGAGGCCGAGCGGCTCCTGCTGGCGGACCGAGACGATCGCCCCGAAGCGGCTGCGCGTGCTGTCGAGGATATCCAGCGACTTGCCGCGGCCACGCATCACCGACTCGAGCTCGAAGGCGAGGTCGAAATGATCTTCCAGCGCGGTCTTGCCGCGCCCGGTGACGAAGACGATCTGCTCGATTCCCGCCTCGAGCGCTTCCTCGACCGCATATTGGATGAGCGGCCGATCGACGATGGTCAGCATCTCCTTCGGCATCGCCTTGGTGGCGGGAAGGAAACGCGTGCCGAGGCCGGCGACGGGGAAAACCGCCTTTCTGACTGTCTTCAACTCTGTCTCCGGCAAAGGGCGGCCGCCGGCTCAGTGCGTCGGCGGCAGGTCGAAGGGGTCGTCCTCGCGCTCCTCGGAGCGGCGCAGGCCGTCGTCCTGGCGCTCGGGGCGAGCGATCGGCGGCGGCGTCAGCAGCTCGTCCGTCGTCGGAGCCTTGGCCGCGAGCGCCGGCTTGGGCGGCATCGCGGCGCCCGGCTTGGGCTGAAGCGGCTCGACGCTGCCGCAGGCCGCGGCAGCAAGCGCAAGGAGGAGGACGAGGGCGCGCATCGCAGCCGCCATAGCCGAAGCGGGCGCCGCGGGCCAAGGCCATTCCGCCCGGCTTGCGGGGCGCGCCGGCGCCTCCTAGGCCGGCCGCAATGATGCGGTTCCTCCTCCCCGCCTTTCTTGCCCTCGCGACTTGCCGGGCGGAGCCGGCGCCGGACAACGCTTCCGTTGCCGCGCGACGGCCGGCGACCGAGGCGCTGCCCACGGGCAAGCTCGACCGCTCGCATGCCGGGACTCGGGCGCCGGGGACGGAATTCCGGGACGCCGATGGCGAGATTCTCGCCATCCGGGACTTCTCGGGCCGGCCGGTCCTGCTCAACCTCTGGGCGACCTGGTGCGCGCCCTGCGTCGCCGAGATGCCGACGCTCGACGCCCTGGCGGGCCGCGAGGGGGAGCGGCTCGAGGTGCTGACGGTCAGCCAGGATACTGCCGCGCGCGAGCGGGTCCGGGCCTGGTTCGACATTCAGGGCTTCCGCAACCTCGAGATGCGGCTCGATCCGGAGATGAGGCTGATGGCCGACCTCAAGGTCGACACGCTGCCGACGACGATCTTTTACGACGCAGAGGGCCGCGAGGTGTGGCGCGTCACCGGCATGGAGGATTGGGAAAGTGCCGAGACGGCGGAGCTGCTGCGCGAGGCGGAAGCCCCTAGTCCCGCAGCAGCTCGTTGATGCTGGTCTTCGACCGCGTCCGCGCGTCGACGCGCTTGACGATCACCGCGCAGGCCAGGCCGGGGCCACCATCCCTGCCGGGAAGCGTGCCCGGCACCACGACCGAATAAGCCGGCACGCGCCCCATGAAGATTTCGCCGGTGGCGCGATCGACGATCTTCGTGGAGGCGCCGATGAAGACGCCCATCGAGAGGACCGCGCCCCGCTCGACGACGACGCCCTCCGCCACCTCGGAGCGAGCGCCGATGAAGCAATCGTCCTCGACGATCACGGGGCCGGCCTGGAGCGGCTCGAGCACCCCGCCGATGCCGGTCCCGCCGGAAATGTGGACGTTGCGGCCGATCTGGGCGCAACTTCCCACCGTCGCCCAGGTGTCGACCATCGTCCCTTCGCCGACATAGGCGCCGATATTGACGAAGCTCGGCATGAGGACGGCGCCCTTGCCGATGAAGGCCCCGCGGCGAACGATCGCGCCTGGGACCGCGCGGAAGCCGGCGCCCGCGAAGCGGTTCGGCCCCCATTCCGAGAATTTCGAGGGCACCTTGTCCCACCAGTGCGCTCCGCCTGGGCCGCCGGCAATCGCTTCCATCGGCGTCAGGCGGAAGGAGAGCAGCACCGCCTTCTTCAGCCACTGATTCACCGTCCAGCCGTCGAGGCCCTTCTCGGCGACGCGCGCCTCGCCCGAATCGAGCAGCCCGATCGCGTCCTCGACGGCGCGTTTGAGCTCGGGCTCCTCAGCGCGGAGCTCCTCGCGCCGTTCCCAGCCTTCCTCGATCGTGTCCCTGAGGGCGTCGCTCATGCCTCGTCCTTCGTGATCTCGGTCAGCCAGTCGCCGATATCGGCGACGCGATAGTCGATCCATTCCTCGTCGGCTTCGTGGCTCGCCTGCTCGGAGCCGTTGTCGACCCAGACCGTCGTCATGCCGAGCTTCTTGGCGGGCACGAGGTTGCGCGCCATGTCCTCGGCGAAGAGAGCGGCGCTCGGCTCGATGTCGTGGCGCGCGCACATCGCCTCATAGGCGCGGGGGTCGGGCTTGGGCACGTAATCCATCGCGTGGATGTCGTGGACGTGATCGAAGGCGTTGGCGAGGCCGAGCCGGTCGAGCACGCGCCGCGCATAGCCTTCGTCGCCGTTGGTGAAGACGAACTTGCGGCCGGGCAGCCGGTCGAGCGCAGCGACGACGCGCGGATCGGCCGAGAGGCGGGCGAGGTCGATGTCGTGGACGAAATCGAGGAACTCGCGCGGATCGACGCCATGCTCCTTCATCAGGCCCGCGAGAGTGGTCCCGTGGTCGCGGAAGAAGCCTTTCTGGACGCGCCTCGCCTCCGCTCGGTCACAGCCGAGCAATTTCGTGATATACTCGCCCATGCGAAGGTCGATCAGCTCGAACAGGTTCGACGAGGCCGGATAGAGGCTGTTGTCGAGATCGAAGATCCAGCAGTCGATCGAACGAAGCGCGGGGGAGAGCATGGCCGTCCCATAAGGGCGCGCCGGCCCTTCAGCAAAATGAAAGCATTGATTCGCTATGAGGTGTGCGAAAATCCATGAGAATCTAATTGCTTAGCAGAGGGTGTCCGGGATGAACGCCAAGCTCGCGCGCAACATGCTCCTCCTTTCGGTGTGCGGCTCCGCGCTCCTCCTCGCCGGCTGCGGCGGCGGCGGCGGTACCGGCGGCGGCGGCGGCGTTCAGCCGATCGCCGCGCCCCCGCCCGCGCCGCCTCCTCCGCCCCCGCCGCCACCTCCGCCGCCTCCGCCGCCGCCCCCTCCGCCGGCACCGACGGGGCTCAATTACAACGACGCGGAATATCAGCGCTCGAACGGCGCCAATGCGCACGGGGCGATCGCCGCCTACAATCTCGGCGCGACCGGGAAGGGCGTGAAGATCGCCGTCATAGACACCGGCATCAACCCGAACCTTCCCGAGTTCGCCGGCAAGATCGATCCCGCCAGCCAGGACGTCGTCGGAAGCCGAGGCGTGACCGATACCGAGGGCCACGGAACGGCGGTGGCGGGCGTCGCCGCGGCCGCCCGCAACGGCACCGACATCCTCGGCGTCGCCTTCGACGCGACCATAATGTCGCTGAACACGTCCGCGACGTCGGGCTGCGACCCGGACGTCGGATGCAAGCACAGCAGCACGGACATCGCCAAGGCGATCGACATCGCCCGCCAGAACGGCGCCCGCGTGATCAACATCTCGCTCGGGGGCGGCGACTTCAGCAACTCGGTCAACGCCGCGGTCTCGCGCGCGGCTGCCGCGGGAATTCTCGTCGTGATGTCGGCCGGCAACGAGGGCGACAAGGCGGAGGGGGCGAACCCCGAAGGCTTCGTTCTCTCGGCCTCGCAGTTCGGCAACGTGATAATCGCGGGCGCGATGGACAGCTCGCGCAACATCGCCACCTTCTCCAACCGGGCGGGGACCGGCGCCGACAGATATCTGACCGCGCTCGGTTACCGGGTGCGCTCGTTCGACGAGACCGGAACGGCCTATCTCTGGTCCGGCACTTCGTTCTCGGCTCCTGTGATCAGCGGCGCGGCGGCGCTGCTCGCCAGCGCCTTCCCGAACCTCAGCGGCCAGCAGATCATGGCGATCCTGTTCCAGTCGGCCGACGATGCCGGCGCGACGGGGACCGACGCGGTGTTCGGGCGCGGCATCCTCAACATCACCCGGGCCATGCAGCCGATCGGCACGCTCAGCCTGCCCGGATCGAAGGTCGCCGTCGGGCCGGTGGGTGGCACCGGCTCGGCGCCGATGGGCGATGCGGGCCCGCGCGTCGCCGGGATGATCGTCCTCGACGGCTTCTCGCGCGCCTTTGCCATGAACCTGGCCTCGTCCCTGTCGCAGGCGGTGCGCGAGCGCCCGCTCGAGCAGGGCCTGCAGCCCGATCTCAGCACGGGGACGGCGGGCGCCCGCAACGTCGCGGTCTCGCTCACCGTGCGGCGCAACCTTCGCGGCCAGCCCGAGGTCGGCCTGGCCCAGCTCGGGCTGACCTACGGGGATGCGCGCAAGGCCAAGGTCGTTTCCGGCCTCGCCGTCACTCGGCTGGGGCCGAAGACCGCGGTGGCTTTCGGCCTCTCCGAGAGCGGCAAGGCCCTCGAGCAGCGCCTGAGCGGCCATTATCGCGACGCCTTCCTGGTCGCGCGCGATCCGATGACGCGGATGGGGTTCAACAACGATGCGGGGACCAGCCTCGGAGTCCGGCAGTCCGTCGCCGGCTTCGGGCTCACCTTGACCTCCGAGCGGGGCGAGGTCAGCCAGCCGGGCTTCGACCGCTCGATCGCTCAGCCGCGCTACCGGATCGGCTCGCTGGGGCTCGACCGGCGCTTGGGCCGTGCGACCCTTGCGCTCGGCGCGAGCCGCCTCTCCGAGGAGGGGACCGTGCTGGGCGGCCGCTTCACTTCGATGCTCGGCGGTGGCGGCTCGACCAGCCTGTTCGCCGATGCGAGCGCCTCGCTCGACATAGGACGCGGCTGGAACGCTTATGCGGCCTACCGGCGCGGGTGGACCGAGATGGCGGCCGGCGGCCTCGCTGAAGGCGGCCGGATGACGAGCGACGCCTGGACTCTCGACCTCTCGAAATCGGACGCCTTCCGCGCCGGCGACCGGCTCGCGATCCGCCTGATGCAGCCGCTCCGGGTCCGCTCCGGCGGCTTCGACCTCAACGTGCCGGTCAGCTACAGCTACGACACGCTCAGCGCGGGCTATGCCCATCAGGTCTACAGCCTCGCGCCGGGTGGGCGCGAATTGGACCTGGAAGCGGCCTACGGCTTCGACCTGCTCGGCGGCGCCGGCCATTTGAGCGCCAACGCGTTCGCGCGCCGGGATCCGGGCAACGTCGCGGCCTACGACAAGGATCTCGGCGCCGCGATCCGCTTCACGCTGGGCTTTTGATCAGGAGGCTGCCGGGCCGACGATCAATATCCTCAGGTCCCGGTCGGGCCGCCAGTTGCGGCGGCGCATCTCGAATCGCGTCGGCGAGATCTTCCGCACGCCCCCGCCGCAGAAGCTGACCAGGTTCGCCGGGGATCCCTTGTCGACGACGAGGCGGAAATCGCGGATCGGCGACCGCCAGTTGGCGCCGGTCGTCAGCACGTAGCCGATGCGCTGCTCGGGCAGGGTCGGATAGTCGCCCCCGGCCTGGCGGGCGAGCCTGTCGACGCCGGCGAGGAAGGCCGAATCGACGCAATAATCTCGGATCGTCGCGCGTCCTTCGGCAGAGCGGCGGAACTCGGGCATCGCAAGGCCCGTCCCGACGCTGGCCCCCGTCCCCGGCGTGTAGCTATGCTCGACCTTGAGGTCGCGGCCGGCCGGGAAGGCCTGCTGCCAATACCAGGTCTCGCGCACCGTCCACCTCGGAAAGATGTCGTCCCCCTCGATCCCGACGAGGCCGAGCCTGACGAGCTCGGCCTGGTGGGCCTTGGAAAGGCGTAGAAACGCCTCTGCGACCGAATCGGCGAGGGGGCGGCCCGATAGGCCCGCGATCGGGATGCCGAGCGTCTCGAGACGCTTGGTGTGGTCGATCGCGTCGAGCAGCGCCTTGCGCTCCACCTTCATCGCGACCGGCTTGCCGTCGACCCGAGTCCTGAACTCGTCGGGGAATGCGACATCCGAATAATTTTCCGACTCGAGGTCGCGGTCGGGGAGGGGAAAGGCGACGGTGGCCCGGACGGGCTTGGCGCTGGGGTTGCGAAAGACGTAGCGCACCCGAACCGCCGCGGGAGAAATGAAGAGATCCTCGGAGACCATGTCGATCTCGGCGGTCCGCTTCAGCACCAGGCCGCCGGCCGCCGTCTCGGCGACGCTGTCGTTGGCGAGCGCCGCGCCCGCACCGAGCAGCGCCGCGAGAAGCGCGATCCGAATTTTCATGCCGTCCCCCCTTGTCGGGGAGATGAAATAGTCAGTTGATCGTGATGACGCCATCCACCGCCCGCCACTCGGCGGGGCGGATGAGGTGCTGATGGGCGACCCGCACAGAATGGAGCACGGCCTCGATGTCCGTCCGCCAATGGTCGAGGAAGCGGTGGAGGACGGGAAAACGCGGCGCGACGTCATATTGCTGCCAGACGAAGAGCTGGATGAGGTCGGGATGGTCGGGCATGAAATAGGCGACCTCGGCCGTCATCAGGCCGTAGCCCTGGAGCTGGAGAAGGAAATCGCGGTCGCTCATCACGCCCTCGCTGCCGAAGACCCCCAGGATAGAGCGGAAAGCTTAACGCCGCGCTAACCATGATCGCGTGGCGCTACTCGGTCAGGATCTTGCCCGGCACGAACAGGTCGTCGACAAACGCCTTGCCCTGCGGCGAGCTGTTGATCGACTGCAGGAACTGGATCGTCTTCAGCGCGGGCCCGGCGAAACGCCAGCCGATGTCGCCGAACGTGCAATTCTCGAACGAAGGGTGGATGCCGCCTTCGTAGACGAGGACGGCATTGTCGAAATGGCAGTCGATGAAGCGGCCGCCGTCGGTGTGGAGCGTGTCGCCGTTGGTGAAGGTCTGGTTGCGCGCAATGCCCAAATTCTGTGCTCCTGAAGTCAGACCGTGAAGCTCTCGCCGCAGCCGCACTGGCCCTTGGCGTTCGGATTTTCGAAGACGAAGCCGGCGGCGAAATCGTCCTCCTTCCAGTCCATGACCGATCCGACCAGATAGAGGATCGAGCCGGAATCGACGAAGAAGGGGCCCGCCGGCGTCTCGATCCGCTCGTCGAACGGAGCCGGTTCGGCGACATAGTCCACCGAGTAAGCGAGGCCCGAGCAGCCGCGGCGCGGCGTCGAGAGCTTGACGCCAAGGGTCCCCGCGGGCGCCGCCGCCATCAGGTCGGCGATCCGGCGCTCCGCGGCCGGGGTCAGGGTGAGCGCGGCCGGCTTGGGCCGGCGTGTGGCGGCGGCAGTGGTCATAGCATTCCGAGCTCCAGGCGGGCCTCGTCGGACATCTTCTGCGGATCCCAGGGCGGATCCCAGACCAGCTCGACCTCCGCGTCGCCGATGCCGGGCACCGCCCCGACGCGAAGCTCAACCTCGCCCGGCATCGATTCGGCGACGGGGCAATGAGGAGTGGTCAGCGTCATCTTGATCCTGGCGTGATGTTCGGGCGTTACCTCGACGTCGTAGATCAGGCCGAGGTCGTAGATGTTGACCGGTATCTCGGGGTCGTAAATGTCCTTCAGCGCTTCGACCACGGCTTCGTACAGGTCCCCATCCGGCGCCGCGTCCGGAAGGGGAGCCGTGGCGAGAAACCCCTCGAGATAATCGCGCTTGCGCCCGAAGCTTGCCGCCGCGTCCTCGACGCGCGCCTTGGGCGGCGGCGCGACGGCCTCCACTTCCTCGGTCTCGATCCTGCGCTCCTCGTTCACCCGAAAATCCTTCTGACCCTGTCGAGCCCGGCCACCAGGGCCTCGATGTCGCGCGGGCCGTTATAGACGCCGAAGCTTACCCGCGCCGTCGCGTCGACGCCGAGAGCGGCCATCAGCGGCTGGGCGCAATGATGCCCGGCCCGGATCGCCACCCGGCTCTCGTCCAATATGGTGCCGACGTCGTGCGGGTGAACCCCTTCGACCGCGAAGCTGACGATCCCCGCCGCATCCTCAGGCCCGAACAGGTGCACGCTGTTGAGTGAGGAAAGGGCGTCGCGAGTCGCGCGCACCAGCGCCGCCTCGTGCGCGCCGATCGCTTCCAGGCCGATCGATTCGACATATTCGATGGCGGCCTGGAGACCGAGGACACCGACGACGTGCGGGGTTCCGGCCTCGAAGCGCGCGGGCGGCGGGGCGTAGGTGGTCCCGGCGAAGTTCACCTTGTCGATCATCGCGCCGCCGCCCTGCCACGGCGGCATCGTCTCGAGCAGCTCCGCGCGGCCCCAGAGCACGCCGATGCCCGTCGGCCCGTAGAGCTTGTGGCCCGAGAAGACGTAGAAATCGCAATCCAGCGCCGCCACGTCGACCGGCATGCGCGGCACCGCCTGGCAGCCGTCGAGGAGAAGGAGGGCGCCGACGCCGTGGGCCAGCTCGGCGGCGCGCCGGGCGTCGACGATCGAGCCGAGCACATTCGAGACATGGGCCAAAGCGACGATCCGGTGCCGCTCGGTGAGCATCGCGGCCATCGCGCCGAGGTCGATCCGTCCGTCTTCGGTGAGCGGCGCGACGTCGATCTCGGCCCCGGTGCGCGCCGCGATCATCTGCCAGGGGACGATGTTCGAATGATGCTCGAGCGCCGAAAGCAGGATCCGGTCGCCGGCATCGAGATTGGCACCGCCCCAGCTCTGGGCGACGAGGTTGATCCCCTCGGTGGCGCCGCGGAGGAAGACGACTTCCTCCGCCGAGGGCGCTCCGATGAAGCGCGCCACGCGCCGCCGCGCCGCCTCGAAGGCGAGCGTCATGTCGGCCGAGCGCTGGTAGACGCCCCGGTGGACGGTCGCATAGGTCTCGGCATAGCCCCGCGCGATGGCGTCGATGACCGCGCGCGGCTTCTGCGCCGTGGCTGCGGTGTCCAAATAGGCCCAGCCCTCGGGAATAGCCGGAAAATCGGCGACGCGATCGAGCGGGCGGGCCGACGCCAGCATCAGACGATCCTTGCGACCGCGGCGTCCGCCAGCGCGCTGAGCCGCTCGCGCGCCGCTTCGTCTTCGATGCCGGCGAAGGCCTCCGCGACGAAGCCGCGAAGCAGGAGCGCCTTGGCTTCAGCCTCGCCGACCCCGCGGCTGGCGAGATAGAAAAGCGCGTCGGAATCGAGCGCGCCGATGCTTGCACCATGCGCGCACTTGACGTCGTCGGCGTAGATTTCGAGCTCCGGCTTGAGATTGGCCGTAGCGCCCGGCTCCACCAGCATCGCCTTTACGGATTGGGAACCGTCGCTCCTTTGCGCGTCGCGCGCGACGGCGACCTTGCCGAGATAATTGCCGGTCGCCCGGCCCGCGAGCACCGCCCGCACCAGCTGCCGGCTGGTGCCCCCAGGCGCGTCGTGGCCGATCCGCGTCACGATCTCGCCCACCTGGCGGCCGCCGCCGACGATCGCACCGGCCAGTTCGAAATGCGCGTTTTCGGCCAGCCGCGCCTTGACGAAGACGCGCCCGAAGCCGCTGCCCGCGACCAGCACGCGGAATTCGGCACGCCCGCCGGCGCCGATCGCCACCTCATGATCCTCGATCGCGTCATTGTCGGCGTCGAGGACGATCTCCTGGACCAGCGCCTCGCCGGGGCCGACGGCGTGGCGCCGGATCGCCACCGGCCACAGGCGCGCGGCTGCCTCTACGTCGCTGTAGCGCCAGGCCTCTTCCTTGCGCGTTGGGAGAGGACGGGTGCTCACGCAGCCATCTCCCCATAGCCTTCGCGCTCCAGCGCCTGCGCCAGCTCCGGCCCACCGGAACGGACGATCCGTCCGTCGGCCAGGACGTGGATGAAATCCGGGACGACGAGGTCGAGCAGGCGCTGATAGTGGGTGATCAGCAGCACCGCCTTGTCCGGCGCGCGCATGATCCGGTTGATGCCGTCCGCGACGACGCGCAGGGCATCGATGTCGAGACCGCTGTCGGTCTCGTCGAGGACGGCAAGCCGGGGCTGGATGATGCCCATTTGCACCATCTCGTTGCGCTTCTTCTCGCCGCCCGAAAAGCCGACGTTCACGGCACGCTTCAGCATCTCCATCGAGACGCCGAGCGAGTCGCCCTGCGCTTTGGCGAGCCGCAGGAAATCGCCCGCCGACATCTCCGCCTCGCCGCGCGCGCGCCGCTGGGCGTTGAGCGCGGTGCGCAGGAACTGGACGTTGGAGACGCCTGGTATCTCGACCGGATATTGGAAGCCGAGGAAGAGGCCCGCCGCGGCGCGCTCGTCGGGGGCCATGGCGAGGAGATCGTGGCCGTCCAGGGTGACATTGCCCTCCGTCGCCTCATAGCCCGGCCGCCCGCCGAGCACATAGGCGAGGGTGGACTTGCCGGCGCCGTTCGGGCCCATGATCGCATGGACCTCGCCGGCGTTCACGGCGAGCGTGAGGCCCT
>DATAIU010000001.1:0-10595 GCA_036262495.1 Allosphingosinicella sp. | reverse complement strand
ACCGCGGTCTTCGGCACGAGATTACCGATCGTCGAGCCGGGGAAGAAGCCGAGCCGGGACGAGCCTTCCAGGCTCGGCGGGAGCGCGATCGGGCGCATGAAATCCGCCTCGACCGGGTGCACGGCGAGCTCCGGGAAGTCGTCCCGCAGGCCGTCAGCCGCGTCGCGGAGGAAGTCGCCCGAGATGTCGATCGGCACGTAGGCGGTAGGCGCCACGGCGCGAAGGAGGATGCGGGCCTTCACCGAGGCTCCGGAGCCGAATTCGACGACTGCCCGGCCCGGCCCGACCGCGCGGGCGACTTCCGGGGCGTGGGCCTCGAGCAATCCCCGCTCCACGCGCGTCAGATAATATTCGGGCAGGCGCGTGATCGCTTCGAACAATTCCGAGCCGCGGCGGTCGTAGAGCCAGCGTGCCGGAATCGCGCGCGGCGTCGCGCGGAGGCCCGCCGTCACGTCGCGGCGGAAGGCCGGATCGGCCGGCGGCCGGCGCGGCGCGTCCATCAGGCGTCGCGGGCGAGGCGCAGACCGGAGAACATCCAGCGCTGGTGCGGATAGAAGAAATTGCGGTAGCTCGCCCGCATATGGCCGCGCGGGGTCGCGCACGAGCCGCCCCTCAGGACGAACTGCCCGACCATGAACTTGCCGTTATATTCGCCCACGGCGCCGGGCTCGGGCCGGTAGCCCGGATAGGGTGCATAGGCGCTCATCGTCCATTCCCAGAGGTCGCCGAACATCTGGCGCAGGCCCGGTCCGGGGGAGGCTGCGCGAGGCGCGGCCGGGCCGGGCGCGTCGAGCTGGTTTCCCGACGCCGGATCGAGCCCGGCGGCCGCCGCTTCCCACTCCTCCTCGCGCGGCAGCCGGGCGCCGGCCCAGCGCGCGAAGGCGTCGGCCTCGTACCAGCTCACGTGGCGGACCGGCTCCGCGGCTCTGACCGGCGACTCGCCGTCGAGGCCGAAGCCGGCCCAGCCGCCGCCGTCCCGCCTCCAGTAGAGCGGCGCCTCGATCGAGTGCTGGGTCACCCAGGCCCAGCCGTCCGCCATCCACAATTCGGGCTTGCGATAGCCGCCCTCCTCGATGAAGCCGAGCCACTCGCCATTTGTCACCAGGCGATCCGCAATGGCATGGGGGTGAAGCGTTACGGCGTGACGCGGCCCTTCGCAGTCGAAGGCGAAGGCAGGGCCCGCGCGGCCGATCTCTATCGTCCCTCTCCGCCCTTCGATCCAGCGTAGCGGCTCGACCCGCGCCGGCGCCTGCATTTCGCCAGCCCAGATCGCCGGCCGCAACGGATTTTCAGCGAAGGTGGCCGTCATATCCATCAGCATCAGCTCCTGGTGCTGCTGCTCGTGGTTGAGGCCGAGCTCGATCAGGGCGGCGGAGTCCGCGCCGAGGCTTGGAATGACCTCGGCCAGGGCTTCGTCGACGTGCCGCCGATAAGCCAGCACCTCGCCGACGGACGGCCGGCTGAGCATGCCGCGGCGCGCGCGCGGATGCCGCTCGCCCTCCCCTTCGTAATAGGAGTTGAACAGATAGGACCAGCGCTCGTCGAAGAGGCGATAGCCGGCAAACTGGTCGCGCAGGACGAAGGTCTCGAAGAACCAGGCCGTGTGCGCGAGGTGCCACTTGGCGGGCGAGGCGTCCGGCATCGGCTGGATCGTGGCGTCGGCGTCGGAGAGCGGCGCCGCGATCGCCTCGCTCAGCGCCCGGATCCGGCGGTAGCGGTCGAGCGGCGTTTCGGCCGGGTCGGTCTCTGCCTGTGTCGCCATCGGCGCGACCTACACGAAAAAGCTGAGCGAGGTTAGCGGGTGGCGCCGGGCTTCCACAAAATCTCGCCCCCCTCCCCGGCCGCGGCACGGCGAGCCAGGACGAACAGGTGGTCGGAGAGACGGTTGAGATAGACGAGGGCGAGCGGGTTGAGCTTCATCGTGGCGGAGGCGGCCACGGCCGCCCGCTCCGAGCGTCGGACGATCGCGCGCGCGAGGTGGACCTCGGCCGCGCCGCCCGCCCCGCCGGGAAGGATGAAGCTCCTCAGCGGCTCCAGCCTCTCGTTCATGTCGTCGATCTCGCGTTCGAGCCGGTCGATCTGCGACCGGGTGATGCGCAGCACGGTTTCGGACGGCTCGAAATCCTCGCCGGGCGTGGCGAGGTCGGCACCGAGATCGAACAATTCGTTCTGGATGGCCGAGAGGCGAGCCCGCAGCGTGTCGTCGGTGAGGCGCGGGATGGCGATCCCGAGCGCGCTGTTCGCCTCGTCGACATCGCCTATCGCGGCGAACAGCGGGTCGGCCTTGGAGAGGCGGGAGCCGTCGGCAAGCCCGGATTGTCCGGCGTCGCCGGTCCGCGTGTAGATGCGGTTGAGCCGGACCAGCTCAGCTCTTCCCACTGGCGACGAGGAGGAAGAGGATCACGAAGATGATCGCGATCGCCTGATACATGACGCGCTTGCGCATCAGCTCCTGCGAGCGGACGCCGGTAAGGTCCTTCCCCTGCGCCATTCCGATCACGCCCTTGGCGAGCACGAACAGAGTCGTCCCCGCGGCGAGGAGGATCATGAAGAAGAGGAAGGTCTGCATCGCGTCTATCTAGGCATCGGCCAAGGAATATCCAGCGGGGAATCGGCCGGCCAGAAGCGCTCCCGCCAGCTCGCGCGGGTCCGCGCCCGCCTCCCGCAAGGCGCGCAGCGTCGGCGCGCCGTGACGCTTGGCGAGCCGCTTGCCGTCGGCACCGAGCAGGAGGGGATGATGGTGATAGACCGGGGTCGGCAGGCCGAGCAGGGCCTGGAGCAGGCGATGGACATCGGTGGCGGCGTAAAGGTCCCGCCCGCGGACCACGTCGGTCACCCCCTGATCGGCATCGTCGACCGTGACGGCGAGGTGGTAGCTGACCGGCGCGTCCTTCCGGGCGAGAACGACGTCGCCGAACGTTTCCGGCTCGGCTTGCACCTCCGTGTCGCCGTCGTGCCAATAGAGCGGCCCCGCCGTTCGCGCTGCCTTGCGGACGTCGAGGCGCCAGGCATGGGGCTCCGAGGCCGCCCGGCGGGCGCGCTCCGCCGCTGGAAGCAGCCGGCACGTTCCCGGATAGAGCGCTCCGTCGGGGCCGTGCGGGGCTGAGGCGCTCGCATCTATCTCCCGAACTATGTCCGCGCGGGTGCAGAAGCAGGGATAGACCAAGCCCGCCCCTTTCAGGCGGTTGAAGGCCTCGGCGTAGAGAGGGAGGCGCTGCGACTGGAAGACCGGCTCGCCGTCCCGGTCGAGGCCGAGCCATTCGAGATCCTCGAAGATGCCGGCGACATGCTCGGGCCGGGCGCGGGTCGGATCGATGTCTTCGATACGCAGGAGAAAGACGCCGCCGCGCTCGCCGGCGAAGCGATGGGCGAGCAGAGCCGAGAAAGCGTGGCCGAGATGCAATGGCCCGCTCGGGCTCGGCGCGAAACGGGTGACGACTTTCATCTCGCCCCTTGACCCGGAGTCGGCGGCCATGCTGTCATAACTAGGCTGCCCGGTGCGAAGGCGGCGTGGAGCGGGGCGCGGCGCCCCGTCCTGGGTGCGACAGGCGGGCGGGCGTTCCTGGAAATGACGGAGGTTCGCGGGCGCGCCGAATGTATCATCCCGATCTTCTTCGCCACCCCGATTCCTGTCCCGCGCTCGTCCTCAACGCGGACTATACGCCGCTGAGCTACTATCCGCTCAGCCTGTGGCCCTGGCAGACGGCGGTCAAGGCGGTCTTTCTGGAGCGCGTCGACATCGTCGCCCAATATGCCCGCCAGGTGCACAGCCCGACGCGGACGCTGTCGCTGCCGAGCGTCATTGCGCTGCGCCAATATGTGCGGCCGAGCGAGCATCCGGCCTTCACCCGGTTCAACCTGTTCCTGCGCGACCGTTTCGAATGCCAATATTGCGCCAGCCCGTTCGAGCTGACCTTCGACCATGTCGTGCCGCGCGCCCAGGGGGGGCGGACGACCTGGGACAATGTCGCGACCGCCTGCGCGCCCTGCAACCTCAGGAAGGGCGGCCGGACGCCCGCGCAGGCCCATATGGGTCTCAACCGGCGCCCCTACCGGCCGACCAGCTGGCAGCTGCAGGAGAACGGCCGCAGCTTTCCGCCCAATTACCTCCACGAAAGCTGGCGCGACTATCTTTATTGGGACGTCGAGCTGGAGGCCTGAGCCGAGCCTTTTTCGGAACCGATTCCGCTAACTTACGTTAAATCCGCTTCGCCCCAAGGAAGGGGAGTGTATGCGTATGTTAGAGGCTCAAAGCCCCGCCCAGGCCAATCCCAAAGGGCTGTTCGAGAAGTTCGGCTGCTGGTTTTCAGACCGGGTGGCGGCGATTTCCGCCCATCCGTTCGCGCAGATCGGCTTCCTCCTCGTCTGCCTGACCTGGTTTTTCGCCGGCTGGCAGATCGATCTCCTCACCGCCGCCCTGTCGATGCTGGCCATCACCCTCACGCAAATGGTGCTCAACAGCCAGCAGGAGCGGGAACGCGAGGCGCATCGGCGCGACCTGGCACTCCACACCAAGCTCGACGAGCTTCTGATCGCGAGCAAGCGCGCCCGCGACGAGATCGCCGGCATCGAGGAGCTCGAGGTCGAGGAGATCGAGGCGCTGAAGGAAGGCGTGTCGAGGGTCACGCCGCTGCGGCGCCGAGCCGGCTAGGAAGCGAGCTTCCTCAGGACGTAGTGGAGGATTCCGCCGGCGCGGAAATATTCGAGCTCGTTCGCCGTGTCGATTCGGACCCGGGCGGTGAAGGCGCTCTGCGAGCCGTCGGCGCGCGTCACCTGGACCTCGATCTCCTGGCGCGGCTGGATCTCGGGAATGCCGAGCACGGTGAAGGTCTCGGTGCCGTCGAAGGCCGGCCGGTCGCCGACGAACTGGAGGGGCAGGACGCCCATACCGACCAGGTTGGAGCGGTGGATCCGCTCGTAGGTCTCGGCGATGACGGCGCGGACGCCGAGCAGGTTGGTGCCCTTCGCGGCCCAGTCGCGGGAGGAGCCGGTGCCGTATTCCTTGCCGGCTATCACCACCAGAGGCGTGGAGCTCGCCTTGTAGAGCATGGCGGCGTCGTAGATCGGCATGGCCTCGCCGGTCGGGATATATTTGGTGACTCCGCCCTCGATGCCGGGGGTCATGGCGTTCTTGATGCGGATGTTGGCGAAGGTGCCCCGCATCATCACCTCGTGATTGCCGCGGCGGGCGCCGTAGGAGTTGAAATCGCCCTTCAGGACCTGGCGTTCGCTGAGATAATTGCCCGCCGGACTGTCGACCTTGATCGCGCCCGCGGGCGATATGTGGTCGGTCGTGATCGAATCGCCGAAGATCGCCAGGGGCCGCGCCGCGACGATGTCGAGGGGCGGCACGGGAGTCATCGTCATGCCCTCGAAATAAGGCGGGTTCTGGATGTAGGTGGAGCCCGCCGACCAGGCATAGGTCTCGCCTCCCGCGACCGGGATCGAGCGCCATTTGTCGTCGCCTTTGTAGACGTCGGCGTAGCGGGCGCGGAACAGGTCGCCATGGACGTGCGCGTCGATCAGCGCGCGTATCTCCGCGTTCGACGGCCAGACGTCCTTTAAAAACACCGACTCCCCGTCCGAGCCGGTGCCCAGAGGCTCCTCGAGCATGTCCCCCGCGACCGTGCCCTTCAAAGCGTAGGCGACGACGAGCGGCGGCGAGGCGAGATAGTTGGCGCGGACGTCGGGGCTCACGCGGCCCTCGAAATTGCGGTTCCCGGACAAAACGGACGCGGCGACGAGGTCGTTCTTGTGGATCGCGGCGGAGATCGCCTCGGGCAAAGGCCCGGAATTGCCGATGCAGGTCGTGCAGCCATAGCCGACCAGGTCGAAGCCGATCGCGTTCAAATCTTCGGAAAGCCCGGCGCGGTCGAGATAGTCGGTGACCACTTGCGACCCCGGCGCCAGCGACGTCTTCACCCAGGGCTTGGAATCGAGTCCCTTCGCCCGCGCCTTTCGCGCCACCAGCCCGGCGGCGATCAAAACGGCCGGGTTCGACGTGTTGGTGCACGACGTGATCGCGGCGATGACGACGTCGCCATGACCGAGATCGGGCACCGCGGAATCGCCCGGCACCGGGCAGCGCGTCTCGAGCTCGGCCAGGCTGTGGCCATATTCCCTGGTGAAATTGGCGACGAACTCCTCGTCGACGCGCGATAGCGGCACCTTGTCCTGCGGGCGCTTGGGGCCGGCGAGCGAAGGCTCGACCGAGGACATGTCGAGCTCGAGCGTGTCGGTGAAGACCGGGTCGTGCATCATGCCGGGCTCGAGCCAGAGGCCCTGCGCCTTGGCGTACGCCTCGGTCAGCGCGACCTGCTCCTCGGAGCGGCCGGTGAGGCGCATGTAATCGAGCGTCTTGGCGTCGATCGGGAAGAAGCCGCAGGTCGCGCCATATTCGGGCGCCATGTTGGCGATCGTCGCGCGGTCGGCGACCGAAAGGGCCGAGACGCCCTCGCCGTAGAATTCGACGAACCGCCCGACGACTCCGCGGGCGCGCAGCATCTGGGTGACGGTCAGGACGAGGTCGGTCGCCGTGATCCCCTCGGCGAGCGCGCCGGTGAGATGGAAGCCGACGACCTCCGGGATCAGCATCGAGACCGGCTGGCCCAGCATCGCCGCCTCCGCCTCGATCCCGCCGACGCCCCAGCCCAGCACGCCGAGGCCGTTGACCATGGTGGTGTGGCTGTCGGTGCCGACGAGCGTGTCCGGGTAAGCGACCTCGGCGCCGCTATTGTCCTTCGACGACCAGACCCCCCGCGCGATATATTCCAGATTGACCTGGTGGCAGATGCCGGTGCCGGGCGGCACGACCTCGAAATTGTCGAACGCCTTCGAGCCCCATTTCAAAAACTCGTAGCGCTCCATGTTGCGGTGATATTCGAGCTCGACGTTCTGCGCGAACGACTGCGGCGTGCCGAAGGCGTCGACCATCACCGAGTGGTCGATGACGAGGTGGACCGGCACGAGCGGGTTGATCCTTTTCGCATCGCCGCCGAGCCCCGCCATGGCGTCGCGCATCGCCGCGAGATCGACGACCGCCGGCACGCCGGTGAAATCCTGCATGAGGACGCGGGCGGGCCGATACTGGATCTCCCGCGCGGCGCCGGCCGGATTGTCCTGCCAGTCGACCAGCGCCTGGATGTCGGCGCGGGTGACGGTGACGCCGTCCTCGAAGCGGATGAGGTTCTCGAGCAGGACCTTCATCGAGAAGGGCAGGCGGGAGATCGGGCCCAGCGCGGCGGCGGTCTTTTCGAGACTATAGTAGCTGTACGTTTTGCCCGCGGCGCTGAGGGTGGAGCGGGTGCCCAGGGAGTCGTTGCCGACCGAAGTCATCGCGCGCCTTTCGGATTGGGCGGGTTAATGTGCCTGGCACGCTAACGTGCCTGTCGTTGCGGGCGCTCTAGCAATGGGGCGGGCAAGGGGAAAGGGTCGGCACCGCCCGTCATGCCGGACTTGATCCGGCATCATCGGAAGACAGGTTCGCCGCCGGAACCGGACTGACGGCCCAGCGAGGAGGCACAAGTCCATGCGGGGCCTTGACGTTTACACCTTCAAGGTGTATCTGCTGTGACGGTCAAAGGAAAGCCGCATCACGATCTGGAGGCCGTGAAGGCGAAATTCGCAAGCGTGGAGACCTTAGACATTACAACCAGCGCGTCCCGCTCCGCTCGGGCGCTCGGCTTCGAGCTGGAAGAGGTGGTGGAGATCGTACACGCGCTGGAGAAGCAGGACTTCGTGAAGTCGGAGACGGCCCACAACCCGCGCAACCCGCGCTGTTGGCACGACACCTATGTGACGCCGTACGGACCTCTCGACCTGTACCTCAAGTTCGCCGGAGAGACCCTAATGGACCTGACGCTAACCTCCTTCAAGGAAGAGGTGACATGAAAGAGACCCGCCTCCACCCCGAGACCGGCGAAATTCTGCGCCGGGACGTGCGGCGAGAGCGGATCACCTACGGCTCGCTCTCGCGAGAGGTCGATCTTCCGGGCTGGTATCCGGAAGGTGAGGGCGACGCCATACACACCGGCGCCGATCTCGCTGAAGCCGACCGCGTCTTCAAGGAGTTGAAGAAGGAATATGGCGCGCACGTCCGCAATCTGCGCAAGCGCCTCGGGCTCAGCCAGGAGGAAGCCGGCCGGATCATCGGCGGCGGCAAGCGCGCGTTTCAGAAATATGAGAGCGGCGCCGTGCCGCCGTCGGAAGCCGCCGTGGGCCTGATCGAGCTGCTGGGACGCCACCCCGAGGAGGTGGAAACGCTACGGGCGATAAGAGGGTAGGCGCCTCGTGGTTTCGAGCCCGGTCGGGAGGGGCCGGCGCGGTTGCGCGGGCTCTAGCAAGGTGGCGGTTTGTGTCCGCCCGTCATGCCGGGCTTGATCCGGCGTCCATGACACCGCGGTGCAAACTTCCCACGATCCGTGTTCGTGGAGAAACGGGGACAGTATACATTTTCCCGCAGAGCGCCCGCAGCGCAGGGGACGGACCGGAAAATGTATACTGTCCCCATTTTGGCGCGAGATTTCGGATTGTGCGAACTTTCGGATATACCGCAAGGGTATGACGCTCCAGGACCACCCGCGCATCGCGATCGACCCGGAGGTTTGCGGCGGCCGCCCGACCGTCGCGGGCACGCGGACGCGCGTCACCGACATCCTAGAGGCGCTGGCCGAGGGCGTGACCGAGGATGAGCTGCTGGCCGACTTCCCTTATGTAGAGCGCGAGGACATCCGCGCCTGCCTCGCCTGGGCGGTCGCGATCGCGGAGGAGCCCGGCCAGCAAGCGGCCGAATGAACTTCCTGGTCGACGCGCAGCTTCCGCCGGGCCTGTGCGGATGGTTGGAGGAGCGCGGCCACCAAGCCACCCACGTCAGCGCGCTTCCCGACAAGCCGGCCTCGGACGAGACCATAGCCCGCCTGGCCGAGGCCACCGGCGCCGTAGTGATCAGCAAGGATGAGGATTTGATCCGGCTGCGGGCGCCGGACCACTACCCGATGCTCTGGCTACGCTGCGGCAACATCAGCAATCGCGAGCGGAGACGTCGGTACCCCCTCACCCCAGCCCTCTCCCCCCGGGGGAGAGGGGGTTTGGAGCGTCGCCTGGCAGAGGCTGCTCGAGGCCCGGGCCGAGATGGTGCGGTTCGGGGTGGCTTCGGCGGGGAGGGAGCTTGGCGCGGGGCGGCCCGCGCCTGCGTCGGACGGGTTCGTCGGCCTAGAAGGGCCTCCGCCCCGCCGGCCGGCCTGCGCCGACTCCGTTCGCTGCTCGGGATCGCCTAGCGACCACATCGCTGCTCACGGGCGGCTTGGCTTCGAGGAGCAGGAGCCGCTCGACGAGGCCTATTCGGACCGCGTCATGCTGTTCAACCGGGCGGTGCAGCGGATGTTGCTGGCACCGGCGCCGGATGTGGCCGCGCTCGCTGCCAAGATCGCCGTCGCGGTCGACGAGCAGGCTTGGGAGCTGCCGCGCGGGGAGGCGGGCATGGCGCGGATCAGGGCGGATGCGGCTCTGCTGGCGGGGCCGGGGTGACGCGCAGCGCGGGCGACGATGGCCGGTTGAAGTTCAAGGGCTCGCGCTGGCTCGTCGCGGGGACGCACATGCCGGCGGCGGCGGTCCTCGAGATGCTTGCCCATGGGGCAAGTGCCGAGCGGATCGTCGAGATCTGCCCCTATCTGGCGATGGCCGATATGCGGGCCTGCCTCGCGCTCGGAGCCGAGCTTACGGGGCGCGGTGCTGCCGGATGATCGGTTGCTGAAACAGGTTCGGCATGATCGTTAGACTAGACGCCTATTCCGCGCGTCGCGATGGAGGCCTTCGTCATGTGGATCGGGACACTCGTTGCTCTCTCGATGAGCCTCTCGCTTCAGGCCCCTCCGCCCAAGAGCGCCGACTGTCCTGCTTCCGCAGCCATAAAAAAAATCGCTACTACGCGGGTCGTCACGGAACGGCGCTTTGAGGCGTTCCGGCGCGTGGCGGCCATTCGCCGGGACCGGGGCGCCGAGGTGCTCCCTGGGGTCGTCGATTGCGTGTCGATCGGCAAAGCCGCACGGCGGCTGGAGGCGGATCGCGAGACCCGGCGGATGCTGCGGAGCGCGGGGCTCAGCGCGCGCTCTTATGTGGAGACCGGGTGGGCGTTGGCCGTCGCCGACGATCCCGAGGGCTTCGGAGTCGCCGCGACCCCCGCCGTCAGGGCGAACGCGGAGTTCATTCGGCAGCACCGTGAGGCGGTGAGGGCGGTCATGCACTTCAAATAGGAGGCCTGGGAGCCGCCGCGCGGGGAGGTCTGCATGGGCCGGCTCAGGGCCGATGCGACGCGGCTGGCGGCGGAAACCGCCTGGCGCGGTCACGATCGTAGGCGGCCGAACGTCGCGGGCGCGGTTGCGCGTAAGCGCTCAGCCCCGGAGGCTGGGACGACCGAGGCTCGGTGCCAGGCATGGGGCCGGCACCGAGCCGGTCGAGCGCTATTTGGGCCAGAGCCAGTCGAGCAGGTCATGGGCCCATTTCGGCGCCCCTTTCCTGGCGGCAGGCCCGCCGTCGGCCGGGCGCTTGCGCTTCAAAAGGGCGACGAGCTCCTCGCCGCGCCGGTCGATTTCCCTGTC